>CANQPP010000040.1 GCA_947625765.1 uncultured Clostridia bacterium | reverse complement strand
AAACAAAGATCCGAACCCATGCCTACGGGATACGGTCCCACAGGTCTTGGGTTCGGATCATGTTGGTTTGGTGCCGGTGGCGGGGGTCGAACCCGCACGTCCTTTCGGACGAGGGATTTTAAGTCCCTTGCGTCTGCCATTCCGCCACACCGGCACAGTTCCGCGGTAGCCTTCCTTTGGGGGAGGATCACCGCGGTCATGATTAAGATACCATCAAAGCGCGCGTTCGTCAAGGTTTTCTCTGCACAGAGGCACAGGAGAGATGCAATAGTGGAAGCAAAAAAGGAATGGAAAACCGTACCACAAGTAGGATTTACCTACTTATAGTACGGTTGGAGAGAATCCGCGCGACGCATGAGGGGGAGAAAGGGGGCATATACATCCCTTCAGGACAAGGAGGGATGTGCGGTGGAGCGGTTTTTCCTGTGGGCATTCGGGCTTTCAGCGGGGGCGGCGCTGCTGCTGGGGCGTGCGGAGGAGACGGGCCTTGCGATCTTGGAAAGCGGCAAGGAAGCGGTTTCCTTAGGGATCACGCTTGCGGGGGCCTACTGCCTGTGGTGCGGCGTGCTGGAGGTGATGGCCCGCGCGGGGCTCACCGACAGGCTGGCCCGGCTGCTGCGGCCTGTGCTTCGCCGGTTGTTCCCGAGACTGCCTCCGGGCGGGGAGGCGGAGCAGGCCATAGGGATGAACCTGGCCGCAAACATGCTGGGCATGGGCAACGCCGCCACGCCCGCGGGCCTTCGCGCCATGGCCGCGCTGAAGGAGCTGGCCGGGCCGCAGCGCCTGCCCACGGAGGCCATGTGTCTGTTCATCATTTTGAATAATTCCAGCCTGCAGCTCGTCCCCACGACGCTCATCTCCCTGCGGGCCGCGGCAGGGTCGGCCTCGCCTGGGGATATCCTGCTACCCTGCCTGCTGACCAGTCTGGGAACCACGCTGTTTTCCCTGGCGCTGTACGCTATTTATCGCCGCATCGGGAGGCGCAAAAGTCAAATGTGATAAAACGGCTATTTGCAGTTAGCGGCGCAGGAGACACCGTCTTGCGCCTCAAACTTGACACTACACGGAGAGGTGGAACAAGACAAACTAGCTGTTTCCGTCGGCAACGCAGGAGGAAAAACTAAGAAAGTGCGCGAGAGAAGGATCTAAGAACGCAGCGCGGGAGAGAGAACAAAGAAAGCGACGCAGGAGAAGGAGCTAAGAACGCTGCCTGGGGGACGCCGTGTTTACGCTTCAACCTTGACACCGCGCGGAGGTGTGGAACATGACGAAGTGGCTGTTTGCCGTCGACAACGCGGGAGAGAGATTTAAGAAGGCGACGCGGACGGCGTTCTGCCGGATCGTCGGCCTTTGCACCGCACGGGGGTGCTCAACATGACGGTGCTGCTGCTCGCCGCCTTCGCCTTCCTTTACGCCGCGCACGCGAAAACGGACTTCTACGGCGATTTCGTCCGCGGCGCGGGGGAGGGGCTCAGGAACGCCGCGCGTGTGACGCCGTACCTGGCGGCGGCGCTGCTGCTGGCGGAGGTCCTGCGCGCCAGCGGCCTTCTGGAGATCGCGGGGCAGCTGCTCGCGCCGCTCTTTCGGCTGCTGGGCCTGCCGGAGGGGCTTCTTCCCCTGTACATCGTGCGGCCCCTGTCCGGCGCGGCGGCGCTGTCCGAGCTGGAAACGGTGATCGAGACCTACGGCCCGGACTCCTTCGAGGCCCGCGCCGCCTGCTGCGCGCTGGGTTCCTCGGAGACGGTGCTCTACACCTGCGCGCTGTATTTGGGCAGCGTTCACGTCCGCTCGGGCCGCGGGATCCTGCCCATTGGGCTCCTATCAGGCGCATTTGGAGCGATTCTGGGCGTTTTTTTGTGTAAAATCCTTTAAATTTAGCGCGCGAAAGTTGATTTGTACTCAAAATGTTGCTATACTGAAAGCGGAAGGAAGTCTTCCAGAAATTTCCAGTTTCGGCCAGGGACGAGGTGAGGACGAACAATGCCCATTGATGTGTATGCCACGGCGGGAGCCATCGAGAAGGATCTGCGCGGCCATGCCTGCGTGATCGTGGACGTGCTTCGCGCCACCTCCGTGATCATCACGGCGATCGAGCACGGCTGCAAGTCCGTGATCCCCGTCGCCGAGGTGGAGGACGCGGCCATCATGGCGCGCCAGCTGGGCGGCGAGCGCGTGCTGCTCTGCGGCGAGCGCGGCGGCGTCATGATCCCCGGCTTCAACCTGTCCAATTCGCCCCTGGAATACACCGAGGAGGTCATCGCCGGGCGCTCCTTGGTCATGTCGACCACCAACGGCACCCGCGCCATCCTGCGCGCCGGGGGCAGCGAAGCCGTGTTCATGGGCGGCTTCCTCAACGCGCGCGCCGTGGCCGAGGCCGCGCTCAGCGTCAGCGACAGCATCGCCATCGTCTGCGCCGGCACCGACGGCCGCTATTCCCTGGACGACGTGCTCTGCAGCGGGGCCATCATCTCCCGCATACTGGACATCAACGGCAAGCAGAGCCTCTGCGACCTGGGCCGCACCGCCTTGGCGCTGTACGATTCCTACAACGACGACCTGTTTGAGTCCCTGCGCGGCAGCCTGCACTTCGAGCGCCTGCGCGCCCTGGGCTTCGAGGAGGACATCCGCTACTGCCTGCAGGAGGACGTGATGCAGGCCGTGCCCGAGTACAAGAACGGCGTCATCCGCAAGCGCAGGCCCCAGGCGGCGCAGACGGCGGAATAAAAAAGTTTATATTAATGAAGCAGCCCCCTTTCCGATTTCGGAAGGGGAGCTGCTTGTCTTATGCCTTATTTGGCCTTATGCCCGGGGACCAGATGGTCCAAGAACAAACAGAGCATGAACAGCGCGAGCAGCGCCAGTGTGACGCCTTGGAAAATGCCGTAGCAGCGGCTCAAATAGGCGAAGTCATGCAGCACGTCCTGCGAAAAGAGAAGGGAGGCATCCACCCACTGGACGCCGACGGGCGCGGCGTAGGCCTTCAGGCAGGCAAGGCCCGCATCTACCAGCGCAACCAGCGAGAGCAGCGGCAGGGGCAGGACGGCCAGGGAGAGGCGGAAGCGTAGGCTGAAAAACCAGTAGAGGAAGGCGCAGGCCAACCAGAGCACGAGGGCGAGGATCAGGTGTGTGAGCTTCATTAAAATGCACGACCTTTCTTGAACGGGACAAATGGTAAAAGTGGTAGCAAAAGGACGCTGCTTGAGGGAACGGCGCTGCGGTCCGAATTGGGTGATCGTTGACAGGGCCATACTAGCACGGGTGGGAATGTTTGTCAAACAAATAATAAAATTTTGCCTGCCGACGGCCCGCAAATGTGGCTTTGGCTTGACAAGGCCCCAAAAACTGGGTATACTACTCTCAAATACGCGGCGATGGGAAGAGTAAGCGTGAGACGCCCCTTTTCAGAGAGCCCGCCCGCAGGCTGCAAGGCGGACAGGAAGGCGCGCGCCCAACATGGCCCCGGAGCGGCCCGGCCGAGCGTTCGTCAGGCCGGGACGGAATGGCCCCGTTACAGGCCGGCCCCTTGAAAAGGGAAGTTTTGGTTCCTGAAATGAGGGGAAATGAGCTAGAAATCAGGGTGGTACCGCGACCACATCGCCCCTGGCGCGCTTGAGAATGAGCGCTTCCCGGAGGTTTTTTTTATGCGTGGACCCCGAAAGGAAGGAAGATCTACCATGGACAGACCCACGTTCTACGTCACAACGCCCATCTATTACCCCAGCGCCAACCTGCACATCGGCCATGCCTACTGCACCACCGCCACGGACACACTGGCCCGCTTCAAGAAGCTGATGGGCTACGATGTGTACTTCCTGACCGGCCTGGACGAGCACGGCCTGAAGATCGAGCGCAGTGCCCAGAAGGCGGGCGTGACGCCCCAGGCCTTCGTGGACAAGATCGCCGAGGACACCCGCGCCCTGTGGAAGCTGATGAACGTGGAGTACGACGACTTCATCCGCACCACCGAGGAGCGCCACGAGAAGGTGGTCCAGAAGATCTTCCAGAAGCTGTACGACCAGGGCGACATCTACAAGAGCGAATACGAGGGCTGGTACTGCACCCCCTGCGAGAGCTTCTGGACCGAGACGCAGCTGGTGGACGGCAAGTGCCCCGACTGCGGGCGGCCCGTGGAGCACGCCAAGGAGGAGTGCTACTTCCTGCGCCTTTCCAAGTATGCGGACAGGCTGATCCAGTACATCAACGAGCACCCGGACTTCATCCAGCCCCAGAGCCGCGTCAACGAGATGATGCAGAACTTCCTGCTGCCCGGCCTGGAGGACCTGTGCGTTTCCCGCACCACCTTCGACTGGGGCATCCGCGTGCCCTTCGACCCCAAGCACGTGGTCTACGTCTGGGTGGACGCCCTTTCCAACTACATCACCGCATTGGGCTACTTGAGCGAGGACGATTCCCTGTTCCGCAAGTACTGGCCAGCGGACGTGCACATCGTGGGCAAGGAGATCGTGCGCTTCCACACCATCGTCTGGCCCATCATACTGATGGCGCTGGGCCTGCCCCTGCCCAAGAAGGTGTTCGGCCACGGCTGGCTCAAGATCGACGGCGCGAAGATGGGCAAGTCGCTGGGCAACGTGGTGGACCCCGTGGCCCTGTGCGAGCGCTACGGCGTGGACGCGGTGCGCTACTACCTGATGCGCGAGATGCCCTTCGGCTCCGACGGCAACTTCACCAACGAATCCCTGCTCAACCGCATCAACTCCGACCTGGCCAACGACCTGGGCAACCTCATCTCCCGCACCGTGGCCATGATCGAGAAGTATTTCGGCGGCGAGGTCCGGCCCATGGGCGAAAAGACGGCCCTGGACGAGGAGCTGATCGCGCTGGCCAACTCCATCGCGCCCAAGCTCGAGGGCCTCATGGACCAGATGCAGTTCTCCAACGCGCTGACCGAAATTTGGAAGCTGATCGCCGAGTGCAACCGCTACATCGACCAGACGCAGCCCTGGGTCCTGGGCCGCACCGAGGAAGGCAAGGAAAGGCTTGCCACCGTCCTGTACACGCTGGCCGAGTGCGCCCGCATGATCGCCGTGTTCGTGGGGCCGTTCATGCCCGGAACGCCCAAGCGCATCTATGAGCAGCTGGGCGTGGAGGACGAGGAACTCATGACCTGGGCCTCCGCCAGGGACTGCATCTCCTTGGCCACGTCGCGGCGCTGTTCCCGCGCATCGACGTGGCCAAGGAGATGCAGTCCCTGGCGGAGCTGAAAGCCGCCCAGGATGCGGCCGCGCAGAAGAAGGAGGAGAAGGCCGAGGCGCCCAGGCAGCCCGAGCCGGAGGAGAAGTCCGAGGAGGACGAGGGCCTCATCACCATCGACCAGTTCGACCAGATCAAGCTGCGCGTGGCCCGCGTGACCCATGCAGAGGCGGTCAAGCGCAGCGACAAGCTGCTCAAGATCGAGCTGAAGCTGGGCAGCGAGACCCGCGTCGTGGTCAGCGGCATCGCCCAGTATTACAAGCCCGAAGAGCTGGAGGGCAAGCTGGTGGTGCTGGTGCATAACCTGAAGCCCGCGAAGCTCAAGGGCATACTGTCCGAGGGCATGCTGCTCTGTGCCGACGACGGCAACGGCGGCCTCAAGCTCCTCACCACCGACGGCGACATCGCGGACGGCTCCGTGATCGGATAGGCCCATGGAACTGTTCGATACGCATACCCACCTGGACGACGCCCGCTTTGACGAGGACCGCGACCAGGTGATCCGGCGCATGCAAGAGCAGGGGATCACCCGCTGCATGTGCATCGGCGCGGACATGGCATCCTCCCGCGCGGCGCTCGAGCTGGCGAAGGCCCACGAGGGCTTCTACGCGGCGGTGGGCGTGCACCCGCACGACGCGGAGAATTTTACCGAGGACGCGGCGCAGGAGCTGCTGGCCCTGTGCCGGGAGCCCAAGGTGCGCGCCGTGGGGGAGATCGGCCTGGACTACCACTACGACCTTTCCCCGCGTCAAACACAGCGGGACGTGTTCCGCAGGCAGATCGCCCTGGCGCGGGAAGCCGGGCTGCCGATGGTTTTGCACATCCGCGAGGCCCACGGCGACGCGCTGGAGATACTGCGCGCCGAGACCGACCTGCCCGCGGGCGTCGTGCACTGCTACTCCGGCTCGCTGGAGAGCGCGCGGGAATACATGCGCTTGGGGCTTCTGATCTCCTTCACGGGCTCGGTGACGTTCAAGAACGCCCACAACCTGCAGGCGGTAGCCGCCGTCCTGCCCCGCGAGAAGATCATGATCGAGACGGACTGCCCCTACATGGCCCCGACGCCCTACCGCGGACGGCGCAACGAGCCGGCCCTGGTGGCGGAGGTGCTGCGCTTCCTGGCCGATCTGCGCGGCGAGAGCGAGGAGGAGCTGGCCCGGACCACGATGGAAAACGGCAGGAGGCTGTTCGGCATCGACTGAAAGCGGGAAAGAGTAGCAAAGACATAAAAAGGGCCGCGTTTCCTTATAAAGTAAGGATGCGCGGCCCATCTTCTTTGCGGAACGGACCCAAAACAGGCCGAAAAAAGGGAAAAGAGGGGACTTCATCCCGCCCTGCGGGACAAGTCTTGACAAGCCGTTTGCCAATTGCTACAATGGCCTTGAAAAAGACATCCCGAAGGATGGAAACGGTAAGATCAAGGAGGCAATGCAGTATGAAACCCATTGTGTATTTTACCAAGGTCATCGAGCCCGAATCCCTCATCAAGCTGTATGAGAAGATCGGCGTGCAGCTGCCCGGCAAGGTGGCTGTGAAGCTCCACTCCGGCGAGGTGGGCAACCAGAACTTCCTGCGTCCCGAGTTCATGAAGCCCATGATCGACCATGTGAACGGCACGGTCGTCGAGTGCAACACCGCCTACGAGGGCGAGCGCAACACCACCGAGAAGCACTGGAAGACCATGAAGAAGCACGGCTGGAGCGAGCTCTGCACCGTGGACATCATGGACGAGGACGGCCAGATCGCCCTGCCCGTCAAGGGCGGCAAGCGCATCCAGCAGAACTACGTGGGCGACCACATCGACCGCTATGATTCCATGCTGGTGCTCTCCCACTTCAAGGGCCATCCCATGGGCGGCTTCGGCGGCGCGCTCAAGAACATCTCCATCGGCATCGCTTCCGCCTACGGCAAGGCCTACATCCACGGCGCGGGCGAGGCGGACAAGATCTGGAGCGGCGACCACGACGCCTTCCTGGAGGCCATGGCGGACGCCGACAGGTCCATCGTCGATCATTTCCAGGGCAAGATCGTCTACATCAACGTGATGAAGAACATGTCCGTGGACTGCGACTGCTGCGCCGTGGCCGAGGACCCCAAGATCGCGGACATCGGCGTGCTGGCGTCCTTGGACCCCGTCGCGCTGGACCAGGCCTGCGTGGACCTGGTGTATGCCTCCGACGATCCCGGCAAGGCCGACCTCATCAAGCGCATCGAGTCCCGCAATGGCGTGCACACCATCGAGGCCGCCGCGGAGCTGGGCATCGGCAGCCGCGAGTATGAGCTGGTGAACGTGGACTAAAGCGCCCGCGTTTCCCACAAAAACTCCACAAAAGAAGCAGGGAATGCATGTTTTGCATCCCCTGCGTTTTGGCGGCGGAGATTAGCGGTGTTCTTACTCAACGCTTCAAGACGTTTTACTGGCATTATAATTGTTGACCAATTCCCTCAAAGCGGGGAAACTCGATGCTTTGTCAGAATAAGGAAGCAGGGGGTGCATAGATTGCATCCCCTGCGTTTTGCGTTGGCTGTTTTTGTGCCGTGCGTCACACGGTCGAGCGGTTGTTGGGATCCTCCTTGGCCTCGGCGGCGCGCTTGGCCAGGATCTCCTGGGCCTGGGCGATGTCCTCGCTGAAGTCCAGATGGCGGTAGGTCTCGGCCTTGGGGCTGGAATGGAACCAGGCCATGAAGTCGTCCCACACGTGCTGGGGCCAGGGGAAGACGTCGATCTCCTGGGTGGTGTAGGTGCCGTCGGCCAGGCGCTCGAAGCCGAACAGGTCGCGGACCTGGGACTTCTCCGCGCCGATGACAGTGATCTCGGCCAGGTGGGCGGGAACGAACACGATGCCGCCGGCCGCGCCGAAGACGATGTCGCCGGGCATGCAGACCGCGGGACCGATGCGGGTGGGCATGTTGGTGGCGGTCATCACGTAATCGCGGATGGGGGTGGGGTCCACGCCGCGGTAGTACAGCTGCAGGCCGTCGATGTTCTTGATCTGGTCCAGGTCGCGCAGGCCGCCCCAGATGACGGCGCCGCCGCGCTTGGTCTTGGACTTGATGGCGGTGGACAGGTTGCCGCCCACGAAGGTGCCGTAGCGGACCTTATCGAAGAAGTCGATGACGATCACGTCGTCCTCGACCAGGGTCTGCACCAGCGCCTTGTTGTAGCCGTCCTTGGAGACCAGGTTGTAACCGGCTTCCTTGAACAGCTCGGAGCAGACCTCGTGCAGGTCCTGGCGGAAGGGCACGCAGGTGCAGGTCACGGCGCGGCCCACCAGGCGGGTGCTGGGATCGGCGGTGTACTTAAGGTCGGTGACCACCTGGAACTCGTAGCCGTGGGACCAGGCATAGCCCCACACCTCTTCCATGGTCAGGCGGCGCATCCTGTTCAGCACGTCCTGCGGGACCTTGGGACGGCCGTCCTCCATCCTTTCGCCCTTCCACTGGGGCGTCATGCGGATGATCTCTTCTCTGGTGGCGTACATCATGGTCTTGTTTTCCTCCCCCTTGGGTATCGTTGTCGGTATCAGCCGTTTCCCGCGCCGAAGAAGCCCCCGGACGCGAAACGGAACGTCACGCATAAGAGTTTACCATCAATGCCGGGCCGTTTCAAGCGGGCAGAAGGGCCGAGCGGCTTTTTTTCACGGCCTGTCCTGCCCTGTGAAATCCTAAGGGGGAGAAATGCGCCGGAAAAGCGGAACGCAAGGCGCGCGGCGGCCTCCATTTGCCTAAAGTCCGCAGATTTGGTATAATACTCATAGTATGGCTATGATCGGCCGACCGGGAGGAAATGGAATGTCAGACAGTTACAGCGCGAAGGACCTGCAGGTGCTGGAAGGATTGGACGCGGTCCGGCTGCGCCCGGGCATGTATATCGGATCCACGGGCAGCCGGGGACTGCACCACCTGCTTTGGGAGATCGTGGATAACGCCATCGACGAGGCCGCCAACCATTACGGCGACACCGTGCGCGTGACGCTGCTCAAGGACGGCGGCGCCTGCGTGGAGGACAACGGCCGCGGCATCCCCGTGGACATCCACCCGAAGCTGGGCATCTCCGGCGTGGAGATCGCCTACACCAAGCTGCACGCGGGCGGCAAGTTCTCCGGGAAGAACTACGCCTATTCCGGCGGCCTGCACGGCGTAGGCGCCTCCGTGGTGAACGCCCTTTCCCGCCGCCTGGTGGTGGAGGTGTATTCCAACTTCTCGGTGTACAGGCAGAGCTATTCCTCCGAGTACGACGCCAAGCTCAAGAAGATCGTGCCCGGCAAGCCGGACGGCCCGCTGGAGCGCATCGGCGGCACCCGCAAGAAGGGCAGCAAGATCACCTTCTGGCCGGACGAGCGCGTGTTCGAGACCACCGAGTTCCAGCACGAGACGGTGGAGCGCCGCCTGCGGGAGCTGGCGTATTTAAACAAGGGCGTGCACATCGTGCTGACCGACGAGCGCCTGCCCCAGGAGGAGCGGGTGTCCGACTTCCTGTTCGAGGGCGGCATCGCGGACTACGTGCGCTACTTGAACGACCAGAAGACCGTGCTGCACGAGGACGTGATCTATCTGGAGGGGCAGAAGGACGACGTGCTCTTCTCCTGCGCCATCCAGCTCACCGACGGCTACAACGAGAGCGTGTTCTCCTACGTGAACTCCATCCCCACCGGCGAGGGTGGCACCCACGAGACGGGCTTCAAGGCCGCCTACACCAAGGCGATGAACGAGTACCTGCGCCGCAGCGGGGCCTTAAAGGAGAAGGACCAGAACCTCACCGGCGAGGACTACCGCGAGGGTATGACCGCCGTGCTCAGCTGCTACGTCAAGAACCCCCAGTTCGAGGGCCAGACCAAGGGCCGCCTGGGCAACAGCGAGGTGCGCCCCATCGTGGAGGCGCTCGTCTACGAGCAGATGAGCATGTATCTGGAGAACCTGAACCACGCGCCCACCGCGCAGGCCCTGCAGGAAAAGGCGCTCAGCGCCGCGGCCGTGCGGCAGGCGGCCCGCAAGGCCAAGGACATCGCCCGGCAGCGCTCCTCCATGGAGGCCGCGCCTCTTGTGGGCAAGCTGGCCTCCTGCACGGGCAGAAAGCCCGCCGAGAACGAGCTGTTGATCGTGGAGGGCGACTCCGCCGGCGGCAGCGCCAAGCAGGGCCGCGACCGCCGTTTCCAGGCCATACTGCCCCTGCGCGGCAAGCCCCTGAACGCCGAGAAGAAGCGGCTGGACCAGGTGCTGCAGAACGAGGAGTTCCGCACGCTGATCACCGCCCTGGGCACGGGCATCGGCGAGGACTTCAAGATCGAGAACCTCAAGTACCACAAGATCATCATACTGGCCGACGCCGACCAGGACGGCGCGCACATCCGCGCGATCCTGCTCACCTTCTTCTACCGCTACATGAAGGAGCTCATCACCGAGGGGCACATCTACATCGGCATGCCCCCGCTTTACAGGGTGCAAAAGGGCAGCAAGGTCCGCTACGTCTACGACGACCGCGCCCTGCCGCCCGTCCTGCGCGAGGTGGGCAAGGGCTACGCCATCCAGCGCTACAAGGGCCTGGGCGAGATGAACCCCGAGCAGCTCTGGGAGACCACCATGAACCCCGACGGCCGGACGCTCACCCAGGTGACGCTGCAGGACGCGGCGCTGGCGGAGAAGATGGTCTCCGTGCTCATGGGCGAAAAGGTGGAGCAGCGCAAGGAATACATCAGCCGCTATGCGGACTTCAACAAGCAGGACAGCTTCGAGGGGAGGGTGACGGGCGATGCCTAAAAAGCGTTCCGGCGCGGAGCCGCCGGTCAAGCGGGACGAGACGATCCTGCAAAGGCCCATGGAGGAGATCATGCACGACTCCATGCTGCCCTACGCCCAATACGTCATTTTGGAGCGCGCCCTGCCCCGCGTGGAGGACGGCCTGAAGCCCGTGCAGAGGCGCATACTCTACACCATGATGGAGCTGGGCCTAGACCCGGACAAGCCCCACCGCAAGTCCGCCCGCATCGTGGGCGACTGCCTGGGCAAGTACCATCCCCACGGCGACACCTCCGTGTACGACGCCATGGTGCGCATGGCGCAGCCCTTCAACATGCGCGGCCTGCTGGTGGACGGCCACGGCAACTTCGGCTCCGTGGACGGCGACAGCGCCGCCGCCATGCGATACACCGAGGCGCGCATGGCCCCGCTGGCGCTGGAGCTGCTGCGCGACATCGAGAAGGACACGGTCAACTTCGTCCTGAACTTCGACGACAGCCTCCGCGAGCCGGAGATGCTGCCCGGCCGCTACCCGAACCTGCTGGTCAACGGCGCCTCGGGCATCGCGGTGGGCCTTGCCACCAACATACCGCCCCACAACCTGGGCGAGAGCATCGACGCGGCGCTGGCCGTGATGGACGAGCCGGACATCTCGCTGGACGAGCTCATGCGGCTCATCCCGGCCCCGGACTTTCCCACCGGCGGTTTATTGGTCGACAACGAGGAGATCAAAAAGGCCTACGAAACGGGCCGGGGCAAGCTGCTGCTGCGCGCCCGCGTGGAGGTGGAGCCCGCCTCCGGCGGCAAGACCAACCTGGTCATCACGGAACTGCCCTATCAGGTGAACAAGTCCGCCCTGCTCGAAAAGATCCTCAAGACCGCGGAGGAGAAGAAGGGGCTTTTGTCCTCCATCTCCGACATACGCGACGAGTCCGACCGCAGCGGCATGCGCGCGGTGATCGAGCTCAAGAAGGACGCCGACCCCGAGCGGGTGCTGGCCATGCTCTACAAGGTCTCCGACCTGCAGGTGAGCTTCGGCGTCAACATGGTGGCCATCGCGGACGGAAAGCCCATGCAGTTGGGGTTAAAGGCGCTGCTTGAGCGCTACGTGGACTACCAGAAGCTGGTGGTCACCCGCCGCAGCCGCTACGAGCTGGACCGCGCCTCCCAAAGGGCCCACATACTGGAAGGCCTCATCCGCGCGGTGGACATTTTGGACGAGATCATCGCCCTCATCCGTGCTTCCAAGTCGCCCAAGGAGGCCAAGCAGGGGCTGATGGAGAGCTTCGGCTTCTCCGACCCGCAGGCGCAGGCCATATTGGATATGCGCCTGCAGCGCCTGACCGGGCTGGAGATCCAGGCCCTGCGCAAGGAATACGCGGACCTGAGCCGGGAGATCAAGCGGCTGGAGGGCGTCCTGCAGTCGGACAAGAAGCTGCGCGCCGTCATCCGCACGGAGATGCAGCAGATCCGCGACCAGTACGCCGATCCCCGCCGCACGCAGCTCATCCGCGACAAGGAGACGCCTAAGGAGTGGCTGGAGGAGGTCCACACGGCCGATCCCTGCGTGGTGATGGAGACCCAGGCGGGCTTCTTTAAGCGCATGCAGCCAAAGGTCTACCAGAAGGCGGAGGAGACGCAGGACGCGCCCCTGCGCGTGCTGGAAACGGATAGCGCCGCCACGCTGCTGCTGTTCACCAACCGTGGCGTGTGCTACACATTGGAGGCCGGGCAGATCCCGGAGGCCAAGTGGAAGGACAGGGGCCTTGCGCTCTCGGGCATCCTGCAGGGCGTGGAGAAGGACGAGCGCGCGGTGGCCCTGCTGGCGCGGGACGGCCTTGCCGAGGAGCTGCTGTTCGTCACCGCCCAGGGACAGGTCAAGCGCACGAAGAGCGCGGAGTTCGGCCAGCGCAAGGGCCGCGCCGCCGCGCTGAATCTGAAGGGCAACGACGCGCTGCTGCTGGTCGAGCCCTATCAGCCGGAGACTAAGCTCCTGCTGCTCAGCGGCAAGGGGATGTCCATCCTCTTTGAGGGCGAGGAGGTCTCCGTCATGGGCCGCACGGCCGCGGGCGTTCGCGGCATGAATCTGGACATAGACGACCGCCTGGTCTTCGCCGCGCAGACCGCCGAGGAGGGCGAGGTGCTGCTGCTCTCCGACCGCGGCTACGGCAAGCGCTGCCTGCTGGTGGACTTCGAGCCCCAGAAGCGCGGCGGCAAGGGCGTCAAGGCCTTCCCCTTCAACAAGAACGGCTCCAACGGCCAGTGGCTGCGCATCTGCTGCCTGGTGAAGGAGCCCTTCGCCTTCACCGTTTTGCAGAAGGACGGCACCGAGCTGCCCTTCACCACCGAGCAGGTGCCCATCCGCACCAAGGCGGACCGCGGCGCGGTGCTCTGTCCCGTGTTCATGGACAACACCGTGGAGGGCATGCGCCGGGAGTAGGACGTTACAAATAATAGAAACAACAGCGCGCGAAGATCCGCCTTCGCGCGCTGTGTCTGTTTTGAGGGACTTGAAGCGTTTACAGTGTCTTATAGCGCGCCGATGGCGGCGTGCAGACCCTTGTTCATCAGCTCCAAACTCATGGACGGCGGGCAGGCGGGCTTTGCGGCGGCCTGCTCCGGGGAGAAGGGCACGTGCAGGAAACCGGCGGGGATGTGCAGGTCCCGCTCCTTGAGCCCTTGCAGCAGGGAAAAGAGCACGCAGTTGCACACAAAGGCCCCGGCGCTCAGGGAGACCTGCGCGGGCACGCCGGCGGCGCGGGCGGCCTCGGCCATCCTGCCAACGGGCAGCGTGGCGAAATGCGCGTCCGCCGCGCCGGGCAGGATCGGCTGACCTTCGGGCTGGAAGCCGTCGTTGTCCGCGATGCGGCCTTCCATCCAGTTGATGCCCACCCGCTCGAAGCTGAGCATGCTGCGGCCCCCGGCCTGGCCGATGCAGAGGACCGCATCTGGCTTGATCTCATCCAAGGCTTCCAATAACCGGGCGGGGCCGCGGCGGAAGCTGGTGGGGAGCACGAGCGTTTTCACTTGAAAGCCCGCGATGGAGGCTCCCTGCAGGGCGCACAGCTCCATGGAGGGGTTCACGCTCTCGCCCCCGAAGGGGTCGAAGCAGGTCAGAAGTAGCTGCATGGCGTCTTATCCCTCCCGGCAGAGGACGACCTTCGCCTGGCCGTTGGAGTGGCGGCCTTCCAGGGAAGCGTCCACGATCAGCTCGAGCCTGGCGCTCTCCAGCGCCTCGGTGTCGATCTCGAACTCGGCCCTGGCCTCGGCCTTCCACAGGTTGTTAAGGGGCAGTAAGACCTCGCCTGCGGAGACGGCGGAAGCGCCCGCGGGCAGGTAGAGCTTCAAACGCACCCACTGCTGCTGGCGCTGGGTGTGGCTGGCCACCGCCCAGACGGCGATCTTGCGCGTCTCGCCCTTGCGGAAGAAGGCGGAGCCCAGCCTGTCCACGTACAGCGTGAAGGCGGGGAACTCGTGGATGGTGACGTAGGGGCTCAAGGCGGTCTTTTCTGCGGCGGAGAGCGTGCGGTCCTTCTCGCCGCCGTTCATGCGGGGCAGGTAGCGGTCCGCGTCCTGCGCAAAGAGCGCCTTGCCCTCGCGGCACTCGATGGTGTAACCGCCGGGGGCCAGCAGGTCGCACAGCTCCACGCCCAGGAAGCCGGGGGTCACGCGCAGCACGCGGTCGGTGAGCTCGGTGACGGTGGAGGGGACCCACACGCCGCCGCTGGTCTTGTTGATGCACATGGTGGCGATGCGGTCGTCCAGCGGCGCGGCCCACTTTTCCGGCAGCCTGGACGCGCCTAAAATGATGCCCAGGGTGGCGCCGAGGCTCGCGCAGGTGCAGTCGGTGTCCTCGCCAAAGGCGTTGGCGGCGCAGATGCTGGCTCCGAAGTCGCCCTTGCCCAGCATCCAGCCGGCGATGGAGTAGGCGATGTTCTCCGGCGCGTCAAAGCCGGAAGCACCGATGGCCAGCCCCTCGTTGCCCTCCTCGGGGATCTCGTCCAGCGCGCAGGACTGGATGCCGAAGGTGCCGGGCACGGCGTTGTGGATGCGGCGGCGGACCTCCTTCAAGGACAGGCCCTCGTCGCAGCAGCGCAGCGCCTCCTCGATGCCCCTGCGGACCGCGCAGCCCTTGGGAATGTAGGACAGGCCGATGTCGATGAGCGTGCGCGGGTCGGACTCCACGAAGGCAGCGCTCTGCATGGCGGCGTAGAACACCTCGCCGTACACGCCTTCCTCGGCGTGGTCCACGATGCCGTCCTCATAGGCATAGCGGGCGGCCAGCTCCGGCTGGCCGGGGCAGAGGCAGGCCCAGATCTCCGAGCGGATGAAGCAGCCGCAGGAGTTGCGGTAGTCGTTGTCCACATAGCCGCTCATGGGCGGCACGAGGCCGGCGCGCAGGTTGGCCTTGCCCTGGCCGTACTCCACCCAGTTGGGGGTGACGAAGGAAAGCCAGTATTCGCCCAGGATGGAGGCGTTCACGTTGCGGCCGTAGCGCTCCACGGCAGCCAGCCACACGATCTGCAGGTCCAGATCGTCGTTGGGCGGCGGGCCCATGGACAGGTCCTGCACGTAGAAGTCCACATCGTTGATCTGCCGCTTGCCCTCGAACGGCGCGCCCAGCACGCCGCCGATGTTCTTGCCGGCCCAGCAGCCCATCACCTTGTCGCGGTAGGTTTGAAGGTCCAGTTTCATGAGCTTTTCTCTCCCTTTCTCAAACGGGGCTTGAAAGTCCCGATTTAAAGCAACTTTACAAAATGCCCGGTGTGCGAGCCTTTTCACAGCCGTTTTGAAGCCCGGTTTATAACGGTTTTACGAAACGCCCGGCGTGTGGGCCAGGCAGCCCAGATACACCCCTTTTGCGCCCAGGGTCAGAAGAACGGCGGCGCAGGCGGAGGCGGTGGAGCCGGTGGTGGTCACGTCGTCCACCAGCAGTATGTTCTTCCCGATCACGCCGTCGGGGAAGGGGCCGCGGCCGTAGATCAGGACGGCGTTCTCCTTCCGCTCCGCGGCGCCCAGGCCCACCTGGCGGCGTCCGTGCCAGCGGCGGCGCAGGGCGCGCCTGTACACCGGCAGGCCCAGCGCTTTGCCCAGCTGTTTGGCCAGGAGGTAGGTGTGGTCGAAGCCGCGGCTGTACAGCCTGGGCAGGTTGGTGGGCACGGGCACGACCGCCTCCACGGGGAAGGCGGCCTTCTTCAGCTCCTCCGTGAGACGGGGCAGCAGCAGCCGCAGCGGCAGGTCGAACCAGCCCTTGTACTTGAAGGCGTGGATGAGCGCCTTGGCGGTCTTGTCGTAGGAATAGGCGCTGACGGCGGAGACGACGTTCTCCGGCGGCAGCGTTTCCGAAAAGCGTAAGGGGATGAGCTCGGCGGCACATTCTTCGCAGAGACCCTCCCGCAGGGGCAGCTTCTTTTGGCAGCAGAGGCAGCGGGAGGGAGGGAACAGCACATCGTTCAAGCGCCTGCCCGCCCTTTCAAGATCCATGCCCTTCTGCCCCCTTTGAGAGAAGCGAAAACCCTCTTCACTGAAAATGTACATGGAACTAATGGATTTGTCAATGAAATTTAGCGCCCCAGCGCCTTCAATTAGCACGGAAACTATGTTATACTGGAAGGGGAAGTCTGCGGCCGCCCGACGGAAGCGGCCCAAACGCCCTTAGAAACCAGACGCACAAGGGGGATACGGCCCATGATGAAGGCGAAGACCTCGCCCTGGATATTGATCCTGCTTCTGTTCGTGGGGGGTGTCGTCGGCTCCCTGCTGTGGGCGCTGGTCACGCCCTATCTGCCCGAGGTGCTGGGCCGGTCTCTGACGGTGGGCTCCACGGCGGGCCCGCTGATCTTAGACCTGGACGTGTTCACGCTGACCATCGGCCTGGTGCTCAAACTCAACATCGGCTCCATGCTGGGCATGATCGTCGCGGCCATCATCTATTGGAGGCTGTGAGCGGGAACATGGCAACGCAGCTGTATTTGGCCTCCGCCTCGCCCCGGCGCATCGAGCTGCTGGGCCAGATGGGCATCAAATGCACGGTGAGCCCCGCCAACGTGGACGAGCACGCGGAAGGGGAGCCGGAGTCGGTGGTGCGTGAGCTTGCCCGCCGCAAGGCCGCGCACGTGGCCGCGCAGCATGGGCAGGGCCTGGTGCTGGCCGCCGACACGATCGTGTATGCGGAGGGAAGGAAGCTTGGGAAGCCCCGGGACATGGAGGACGCGCTGCGGATGCTGCGCCTCCTGTCCGGAAAGTGGCACCGTGTGTATACGGGCGTTTGCCTTGTGGACTGCAGGACGGGCCGCACGCTGGACTTTGCGGACTGCGCCAGGGTGCACATGCAGGATTTGACACAAGAGGAGATGCGCGCCTACGTTTCCTCCGGCGAGCCGATGGACAAGGCCGGCGCCTACGGCATACAGGGCCTGGGCGGTTGTCTGGTGGACGCGATCGAGGGGGATTTTTACACCGTGATGGGCCTGCCCCTGGCCCGGACGCGGCTGCTGCTCAAGGAAATGGGCGTAAACGTGCTGTGAAGCGCGGGATTGGAGGAACGGATACATGGCCTTTGGCGTTAGATTTATAAGCAAGAACGTAGGGCTCGACCTGGGAACGGACAATGTCTCCATCTACGTGGACGGCCGCGGCATCGTGCTGCGGGAGCCGACCATGGTGGCGGTCAGGGCCGATTCCAGGCGGCAGGTCGTGGCCGTGGGCGAGGACGCCAAATCCATGCTGGGCCGCACCCCGGAGAGCATCACCGCCGTGCGCCCCGTGATCGACGGCGTCATCGCGGACTTCGACTCCACCCAGCTGATGGTCAAGTACCTGCTGCACAAGGCCAACGGCTTCGCGGTGCCCATCATGCGGCCGCGGGTGGTGGTCTGCGTGCCCTACGGCATCACGCCCGTGGAGCGGCGCGCGGTGATCGAGTCCGTGCGCGGCGCGGGCGCGCGCAGCGTGCACCTGGTGGTGGAGCCCATGGCGGCCGCCATCGGCGCGGGGCTGGACATCGAGGGCGCGCAGGGCTCCATGGTGGTGGACATCGGCGGCGGCACCAGCGAGATGGCCGTGCTTTCCATGAACGGCATCGTCACCGCCTGCTCCGTGCGCACCGCCGGGCACAAGATGGACGAGGCCATCATCAACTACATCAAGAACGAGTACAACCTGTTGATCGGCGAGAGGACGGCCGAGGAGGTCAAGGTGGGCATCGGCTCCGCCATACAGCTGCGCCGCCGCGAGACCGCCATGGTGCGCGGCCGCGACCTGATCACCGGCCTTCCGCACACGATAGAGATCTCCAACGAGGAGATCACCGAGGCGCTGCACGAGCCGCTGACGGCCATCATGAACGCCATGCGCACCTGCTTGGAGAACACGCCGCCGGAGCTTGCCTCCGACATCATGAACAAGGGCATTTACCTCTGCGGCGGCGGCTCGCTGCTGGGCGGCATGGACCTGCTCATCGCCAACCAGACGGGCATGCCCGTGGTGCTGGCGGAAAATCCCATGGACTGCGCGGCCTACGGCGCCGGCATGCTGGCCGGCGACATGGACAGGCTGCGCCGCATCACCGAGGAAGCTGAGGACTGGAAATGAAGAGGAGCGGCGGCACCGGACGAAAGATCCTATACATTTCCCTGGGCGCGCTGCTCTGCCTGCTGCTCCTGGGCTTTGGGCTCACCTCCACGGGGATCTTGGACATCCCCTTCTTAAATGAGTTCATCGCCCGCTTTTTCGTGCCCGCGCAGAGCTTCGTCACGGACTCCGTAGACAGCGTGCGCGGCATCTTCGCCCAGCGCCGCACCCAGATGGAGCTGACCACCGAGATCGACCAGCTCACCGAGGACAACAAGATCCTGCAGGCGTCCCTTGAGCAGATGAACGAGCTGGCGCTGGAGAACGAGCGCCTGCGCGCGCTTCTGAACGCCACGGCCACCATGACCGACCAGGATTACATCGGCGCCTCCGTCACGGGCAAGGAACCCGGCGGCTGGTTCGAGAGCTTCGTTTTGGACGTGGGCCTGTCCTCCGGCGTGAGTGAGGGCGACCCGGTCTTAAGCGCCGACGGCCTGGTGGGCCGCGTGGTGGAGGCGCGGGAGGATTCCTCCGTGGTGATGGCAATCATCGACCCGCGATCCTCCGTGGCCGGCATCATCGAGCGCACCCGCGACAACGGCGTGGCCAGCGGCAGCCTGTACCTGACCGACGATCAGGAGCTGATGCGCATGTACTACCTGCCGGACGACGCGGAGCTGATCACCTCCGGCCTGGACGGCATCTTTCCCCGGGGACTGTACATCGGCCAGATCCGCTCCATCTCCCGGGAACAGAGCAGCGAGGGCCGCTATGTGGTCATCGACACCGCCGCGGACTTCGCCCATCTGGAAAACGTGCTGGTGCTGCGCCTGGGCGGGGAAGGAGCGTAAGGGATGAAGGCCGTTCTGGACGTGCTCGTGCTCTCCCTGGCGCTGGCCTATGAGTTCGGCTTCGGCGCGCGCTTCAGCTTCCACGGCGTGGGACTGGACCTCGTCTGCGTGCTGCTTTGCTCCCTGTCCATCTGGCAGGGCCCGGCCTACGGGGCCGTGATGGGACTGCTGGCGGGCCTTATCATGGACGGCGTGTACGGCCACGTGGGCTTCTACGCCGCCGCTTATCTGGCCGTTGGATTTTTGGCGGGGCTTGCCGCGGAGAAGATGCGCTTCGACCGCGTGGTGATGCCCCTGCTTTGCTTCACCTCCCTGTACCTCATCAAGGAGCTTCCCGCCCTTGTGTACCTGTTCTTTGCGGATGTGCCCATTTCCTGGCCCCTGGCACTGCTCAAGCTCCTGGGCTGCGCGGCGGTGGGCGCGGCCGTGTTCCTGCCCCTCCATCTGGCCCTCTCCCATCTGCACAGCTGGGAAGTCATCCAGGCCCCGCTCTTTCGGCGGAAACGCTGGTAAGACCCAAAGACCCCTTTCGACATTCAGGAGAAGATAAACTCAAGTGGAAAAGAAACTGAGACGTTCCCCCAAGCCCGGCCGCCGCATCATGATCGTGGCCATCGTCGTGGCCGTGGCCTTTACGGCCATCTGCTTCCAGCTGATGGAGCTGCAGATGCGCGACGGCGCCAGCTACGCCCAGGCTGCCCAGGACCGCGTGCTGACCACCACCACCCTCAAGGGCAAGCGCGGCATGATCCTGGACCGCAACGGCATCGTGCTGGCCTACGACCGGGAGAGCTACGACGTGGAGTTCTACAAGGACCCCGCCCGCCGCAAGCAGGAATACCTGCACGAGTACAGCCAGAGCCTGCTCAAGATCATCGAGATCGTGGAGCGCAACGGCGGCAAGACCATCAGCGGCTTTTCTCTCAAGCGCGACGAGAACGGCGAGGACTACTTCGACTTCCTGACCACCAACGAGGAGACCTTCGCCAAGCGCGAGAGCACCTGGCGGAGCAACTTCTACCTGTCCGACACCGCCAAATACCCGGTGGAGGTGGTGTTCGACACCCTCTGCGCCCGCTACGGCATCGAGGATCTGCCCTACGAAACGCAGTATAAGGTGCTGTCCATCTGGGAGGAGATCCAGATGAACGCATTCCTGCACGGGCCGGTCAAGATCGCGCTGGACGTGGACTTTAACACCGTGGCCGAGATCGAGGCCGCTTCCGTGGACATCCCCGGCGTCTCCGTGGCGGAGAGCACCGTGCGCGTCTATCCCCGCGGCAGCACGGCCTCGCACATCTTGGGGTACTTAGGCTCCATCGACGAGAGCAGCCTGGCCGACTACCAGGAGCTTGGGTACAGCGCCAGCGACAAGGTGGGCGTGGCCGGGGTGGAAAAGACCATGGAGGAGCAGCTCTCCGGCAACGTGAGCTACCGCCAGGGCCTGCGCGAGGCGGAGGTGGACGTCAACGGCACCATCACCCGCGAGCTCTCCTACAAGGCCCCGATGGACGGCAACAACGTGATGCTGACCATTGACCTCAACTACCAGCAGATCCTGGAGGAGGCCATGCAGCAGAACATAGAGGAAGCCCGCACCATACAGATGCAGGCGCTGGAGGAGGCCGACCAGAAGGCGCTGGAGGAATACCAGCAGCAGATCGACAACCGCGGCGGCAAGACGCTGCAGCTGGCCAGCTCCGGCGCGGCCGTGGTCATGGACGTGCACACCGGCGACGTGCTGGCCATGTGCTCCTACCCGGACTTCGACCCCAACGACTTCATCCGCGGCATGAGCACCGAGGAATACAACGAGAAGTACAACACCGACACCGCGCCCCTGTTCAACCGCGCCATCGCCTCCAAGTCCGCGCCGGGCTCCGTCTTTAAGATGGTCACCGCCCTGGCGGGGCTGCAGGAGGGCGTGGTGACCGTGGACACCGAGTTCAACTCCATGGCCGCGGAGAACGAGAGGGAGAAGAAGGGCGTGTTCATCAAGTACGGCGACGATGCCTACTCGCCCAAGTGCTGGACCAACCACCACGCCAACAAGCACCAGAACATGAACGTGCAGGAAGCCGTGACCATGTCCTGCAACTACTACTTCTACAACGTGGCCGACCTGCTGGGCATCGACCGGCTGGTGCAGTGGGCCTCCACGTTGGGGCTGACCTCCAAGACGGGCATCGAGCTGCCGGGCGAGGCCACCGGCTCCGTGGGCAACCAGTCCATCCTGTACGACAGCAATCTGGGCATCACCTCCCAGCGGGTGGAAAAGGCCAACTACGTGGCCAGGACCATCATAAAGCTGCTGCAGGTCACGGGCGAGGACTTGGGCCGCAGCTTTGAGCAGGAGCGTTTGGAGAACACCACCAAGCAGCTGATGGACCTGGTGCTGGAGTACGACATCTCCCAGATGGGCGACCCCATCCGCGAGATCCTGATGCGCGAGCTGGGCCTTTCCGCCTACGAGATCTCCAGCCACTACATGGTCAACTCCCTGACCACCTACCTGCGCGACATCAAGTGGAACGCCAACGAGACGGTGCTGACCGGCATCGGCCAGTCCATCACGGAGGTGACGCCCATCGGTGTTGCCCGCTACATCTCCGCCATCGCCAACGGCGGCACGGTGCTGCAGGCCCAGCTGGTGGATAAGATACTCTCCAGCGACGGCGCGGTGATCATGGAGAAGGAACCCGTGGTCGTGAGCAAGATCGACGGCGCGGAGGAACACCTGCGCGTCATCCGCGACGGCATGCACGGCGTTATCAGCGCCGAGGACGGCGGCACCGCGGCCAAGTATTGGAGCGATTACGCCTACACCGAACAGATCGGCGCAAAGACGGGCACCGCGCAGATCAACCAGATCGACATCGAGAACAGCGCCTGGTTCGTGGCCTTCGCCCCCTTCGACGACCCCGACATCGCCATCGCCGTTTCCATCACCAACGGCTATTCCGGCGGCGCGGCGTCGCTGACCAGCCAGAACGTGTTTTCCTACTTCTTCGAGCGGCTGGAGGAGCAGAACGCCGCCGCCGGCGACCAGCCCAACAGCTTCGTCCCGTAAGAGCAAACGCATCAAGGGGCACAAATAAGGACGGTATGGTTTTAAGCCTACCGTCCTTTTAATGAAGTGATAAAAAGATGGTAGACACGAAAAGTGCCTACCATTTTTTGTGCTAGAATGAGGGAAAGGGGTGAGAAAC
>CANQPP010000039.1 GCA_947625765.1 uncultured Clostridia bacterium | reverse complement strand
TCGTGGGGGATGGAAAAGGGAAGCACGTTCACGCACCCTATGTAGAAGTCCGCGTCCGGCTCGAACTCCACGCGCTGCCTGCCCGGCAGGGGCAGCTGCGTTTCCATCGCCTTCCAGGTGCCCCAGGAGGCGTATACCGGCACGCCGTATTTTTTGGCGAACACCGGCAGGCCGCGGATGTGGTCGGAGTGCTCGTGGGTCACCAGCACCGCCTGCAGCGCGCCCGGGTGCACGCCCCGCTCGTGCAGGGCGCCCTCCAGCGCCCGGCAGGAAACGCCCGCGTCCACCAGAAAGGCGTTCTCGCCAAAGCGCACCAGGGTGCTGTTGCCCTTGGAGCCGCTGAACAGGGAGCAAAATTCCACTTGTGCCATACTGTAAGGAAGGTCTCTTTCTTGAGGTTTTTGATGAGGATTTGAAGGGAAAAGGCCGCTTTTACCAGATCTCGCTTTCCAGCGCGCTGCGGGCGGCCAGAATGTACTTGGCGGTATCCAGCGGGTGCACGCCCCGCCGCTCGGCGGTGCGGCCCAGCTCCAGCGGGCAGGGTTCGTAGCCGTCGAAGGCCTGGCGCATCACGCCGCGGCCGCCGCTCATGGCGGCCAGGCGCACGGGGAAGTCCAGCATCTCTGCGGCCGGAGCGCGGGCGGAGAGCACCGCGATGCCGCCCTGCACGTTCGGCGCACCGAAGCTGGCCCGCAGCGTGGAAAGCTCCGCCATGAGCCTGCCCGTCAGCTCCGCGGGCACGGTGAAGCGCAGGTCCAGCATGGGCTCCAGCAGCACGCTGCCGCCGTTGCGCAGCCCGTCCATGATGCCCATGGGCGTGGCCAGGACGAAGTCCAGCGGGTGGGTGTGGATGGGGTGGTCGCTGCCGTCGAACAGCTCGATCTTAACGTCCGTGACCTCCCAGCCCAGCATGCCCTGTTCCAGCGCCCGGGGGATGGTCTGCTCCACCTGCTTGCGGTAGCGGTAGGGGATCTTGCGCGGCTCCACGGTGCAGACGTATTCCACGCCCTTTCCCCGCTCCAATGGGGTCAGCCGAAAGTGCAGGATGGCCCAGCAGGGCTTGGGCATGGTGTAGGCCACGAAGCCCAAGGCCTCGTGGTCGATGGTCTCCTTATAGACCACGCTGGGCGGCGAAAAGCGGCAGGGGATGCCGTATTCCTCCAGGAGGATGCTCTGCAGGATCTCCGTCTGGATGCCGCCCATCAGGTGCACGAACAGCTCGTGGGTGAAGGGCGACCAGCTGGCCTTTAAGGAGGGGTCCATGAGGGACATCTCCTCCAGCGCGGCTTTCAGCTCCCGCAGGCGGCTCGGGTCCTCCGGCTCGGCCTTGGCGGAGAGCAGCGGCTGCGCAAGGCCCGTTTCGCCCCGGCCCCGGGGGAGCAGGGCCTCCTCGCCCAAAACGTCGCCCGCGCGCACGTTTTCCAGGCCGTACACCACGCCGATCTCCCCGGCGTGCAGCTCGCCCGCGTCCACAAGGCGCAGCCCGCGCACCGTGCGGATCTGGCTCACCTTCTGTTCGCCCACCTGGTCGCGGTTGCGCAGGGAGCCCGAGTACAGCCGCACATAGGCCGCGCGGCCCATCGTCTTGTCGAAGCTCAGGGCGAACACGCGCGCGCAGAAGGGGGCATCCGCATCCGCCTCCGGTTCCGGCAGGCAGGCGGACGCAACGTCCAGCAGCTCGTCCATCCCCTCGCCGCGCAGGGCCGCGCCGGAGAGGGCCGGGTATGCCTCGCCCGCCCGCACGCGGGAGAGAAAGGCCTCTTGCAGCTCCGCATCCCCCGGCGTTTCGCCGCTTAAATACCGCTCAAGCAGCATATCGTCCGCCTCGCAGGCGGCCTCCACGAAGGCGGTCCTGTCCCAGAGGGGCACGGCGTTCACGCCTAAGTCCCGCCGGATGCCGCTTAAGGCCGCTTCCCGGTCCGCGCCTACTCGGTCTGTCTTGTTGATGAAGAACACCACCGGCAGGCCCGCCCGGCGCAGGGCGTCGAAATACAGCTCTGTCTGTGCCTGCACGCCCTCCACGGCGGAGACCACCAGGATCGCCCCGTCGATGGCCCAGATGGCGCGGCCCACCTCGGCGGCGAAGTCCGCGTGGCCGGGGGTGTCCACCAAAGTAAAGAGCGTGTCCGCGTGCTTAAAGGAGGCCACCGCCGCGCGCACGGAGATGCCCCGGCGCCTCTCCACAGCCATGGTGTCCGTGTGGGCGGTGCCCGCGTCCACGCTGCCCAGCTGCTGCACGGCCCCGCAGCGGTGCAGCAGCTGCTCGGTGACGGTGGTCTTGCCCGCGTCCGCGTGGGCAAAGACGCCGATGTTCCGGCGCTTCATCCCTCGCGGCCCGCCCCGGCCAGGTTCATAAAGCGGGTGTATTCGCCCTTGTAGGCCAGCTTCACCGTGCCCAAGGGGCCGTTGCGCTGTTTTTGCAGGATGACCTCCGCCACGCCCTTGTCCTCGGTCTCGGGGTTGTAATACTCGTCGCGGTAGAGGAACATGACCACGTCCGCGTCCTGCTCGATGGCGCCGGAATCGCGCAGGTCGGACAGCACCGGCCTGTGGTCAGAGCGGCCCTCCGGCGCGCGGGAGAGCTGGGAGCCCACGATGATGGGCACATTCAGCTCCAGGGCCAGTATCTTCATCTGGCGGGAGATCTCCGAGACCTCGTTCTGCCTGGAATCCCGGCGGGTGGGCGCGTTCATCAGCTGCAGGTAGTCGATCATCACCATGTCAAGCCCCCGCTCCAACTGCAGGCGGCGGCAGCGGGAACGCAGCTCCGGCAGCGTGATGGAGGAGGTGTCGTCGAAATAGATATTGCTGCCCGCAAGGGGGCCCATCGCCCCGGCCAGCTTCTCCCAATCGTCGTCGTCCAGGCTGCCCTGCCGCACGTTCTGCAGGTTTACGTGCGCCTCGGAACACAATGCGCGGTTCGCCAGCTGCACGTTGGGCATTTCCAGGGAGAAGTAGGCCACGGTCTTTTTGGCGACCATGGCCGCGTGCTGGGCCATGTTGAGCATGAAGGCGGTCTTGCCCATGGACGGGCGGGCGGCCACCAGGATGAACTCGCCGCCGTGGAAGCCGGCGGTGAGCCTGTCCAGGTCCACAAAGCCAGAGGGCACGCCGTTGATGCGGCCCTTGTTGACGTACAGCTCCTCGATCTGGGCGTAGGCCTTGATGAGCGTCTGGTGGATGTGCTCCATGCTGTCCCCGCCGCGGCGCATGGCGATGTTGTAGATGGACTTTTCCGCGTTGTCCAGGATCGTGGCCACGGGCAGGCTGGCCGCAAAGCACTGGCGAGAGATCTCCCCGCAGGCGGCGATCAGGCGGCGCAGGGTGGACTTTTCGCGCACCAGGGCGATGTAGCTCTTGACGTTGGCCGCGGTGGGTACGTACTGGGACAGCTCCACCAGGTACTGCGCGCCGCCCACGCCCTCCAGTGTGCCGCGGCCGCTCAGCTCCGTCATCAGCGTCACGAAGTCCACGGGCCGGCCGGCGGCGTTGACCGCCTGCATGGCGTCGAAGATCTCCCGGTGCTCCTGCAGGTAGAAGTCCTCGGGGATGAGGCTCTCCATGGCCAGCATCACGGCCTCGCGGTCGATGAGCATGGAGCCCAAAGCGCTGCGCTCCGCCTCCACGCTCTGGGGCGCCACGCGGCCCTGGGCCGTCTCCTCCTGGGGCCTGTATTCCTCCGGATATCCCGGCGTCTGATCCGCTTGCATTGTTCGACGAGCTCCTCCCCAAATTTGCTAAAAGACTTACTCCGAAACGTGCTCCAGGCCCTGCTCGAAGACCTGGCTCACGTGGTCGTCGTCCAGGCAGTAGAACATGCTGCGTCCCTCCCGCTGGGCGCGGACCAGGCGCGCCTGGCGCAGTATGCGCAGCTGGTGGGAGATGGCAGACTGGGTCATCTCCAGCGTCTCGGCGATGTCGCAGACGCACAGGCGCTGGCTGTGCAGCGCCTGCAGGATGCGCACCCGCGTGGGGTCGCCCAGCACCTTGAACAGCTCCGCCAGCTTATCCGCCTGCTCGGGCGGGCTCATCGCCATGCGCGCCCGGGCGATGGCGTCCATGTGCAGTTCCGTACATTCACACAGTTCCCGATCCATTTCCGACATAAGACCCATAGACCCCTTTCACGAAAGCAAAAGCGCAAATCCTACCAAATACAGTATAACAAAAAAAGGCCCGCATGTCTAATGTGAAGGGAACATGAATTTATTTAAGTCAGGATGAGTTTTGAAAAAGAATGGCCCCGAAGCTTTGACAAAAGGCATTTCGCGGTCTATCCTTGAAAAAGACAGTGCGTGAACCTCCCAAACGCCCGCCTGTTCGCGGGCGCGGACGCTTCATGCAGAGAAAAAAGAGAAGGAGAGGCGATCCCTCATGTCCCGTCAGCTCCGCCTCGTGGTGTACGGCGGCCTGTTCACCGCCCTGACGCTGCTTGCGACACTGTTCCTCAAGATCCCCACCGGCATCGGCTATGCCAACATGGGCGACGGCTTCGTCCTGGCCGCCGGCGCCCTGCTGGGCCCCTTCGCGGGCATCCCCGCGGCCCTGGGCTCCATGCTTGCAGACCTCATGCTGGGCTATACGATCTACGCCCCCGCGACCCTCGTCATCAAGGGCCTGATGGGCCTGCTGGCCGGCCTGTTCATCCAAAAGGCCGCCGCGTTCTCCTGGAAGAACCTGCTCCTGTTCGCGGCCCTGGAGCTGTGGATGGTGCTGGGCTACTTCCTCTTTGAGTGCGTGCTCTACGGCGTGGCCGCCGCGCTGGGCAGCGTGGTGCCCAACCTGCTGCAGGGCGTGGTCGGCGCGGTGCTGGCCCTGATCCTGGTGCCCCTGCTGCAAAAGCTGGAGGCCCACAGGTAAGGCCCTTATTTCTCCCACACACCAAACGACAGGCGTTTTTCTTTAAAACGCCTGTCGTTCTTTTGTGTTCGTTTATAAGAAGCGCATCTGCCCCATTTTTAGTAACGATTGAAAACGCTCATACATAGGTTCAGTAACAAAAGGTGATAGACGATACTCGTTTTCTACCTGCCTTAATTCTTCTATTGTCAACGAATTTGCAATTTTGCAAAAATCAAGGCGCTCCAATACTTTTTTAGTGTATGGCCTTTTTGCATCCAAAAAGGCTATATTTGTGAGAAAAGATCGTACGCGCTCGGAGTTGAGCAGCAGCATAGCGACATATGCAGTGCCATAGTCGTCAAAGCTGATATAATAACAAGTGTCATCCACCATGACTGGTTTATGGTTGTCCGAATAAAGAACTGAAAACAGAGGCTTCTTATAGAATCCGCTAACAGCTACTTTGTATTTTGAATATGCATAATCACCAACACCAAACATCGAAAAAGACGGCATACCATGATAGATTGAGCTTTTCCTTTTCTCAAACAAATCAATATGATCTTTTAAGTATTTCCATGTTTTTGGCAATTCGAGTTTTATGTGTTCAGTATCTTCGTGAATCTTTTTTTGCGTTACGATGACGAACTTTGAAAAGCTGTGGATAACAGGTGCTTTGAGCATACTGCTTTTAACTAGAGGAAAGACGATCTCGTCTTCGATCAAAACGGGTTCATTTTGCCTATTATGATATGTATCGTTTTGAAGAGTCAACTCCATGACCGTTGAACAGTCATGTTTAATGCCCTGCCTCCATTCAAAGCAGCAGATCCCATCGAAGGTTTTCGTGTGATTACCACTATTGCTGTAGAGATGACCATTAGAATATTCCAGCTTTGATTTTACCCTCTCTGCGTTTTCAAAATCAAAGATATTACAAACATCAGAAGAAACGATATTTTCAGAAAGCTGAATAATAAGCACACAAGCGCTTACGTTGATTCCGAAGACTTTTTCAGCATTGAACTCCAGAATATCACATGAAGAAAAACAGACATGATTTCTTTTTAGCTCTTTGAAAACATTTCTTGCTACTGTTGTTTTACACAACATAGAAATAACAGTATTAGAACGGCTATATTCGCTGATAAGGCGAAGAATGATATATTCGCAAATATCAAAATTGCTTGAGCCAGTTATAGCGTCGATTCCTCTTAAACCCTTGAAGTTCACTTTACTTGGCAAGTTATCTGAACCAAGGGCTGATAAAGCGCTATTTGTGACCCAAGGGGGATTCCCGATGACGAGAATTTGGCGAGAGTCTTGAATCAAAGCTCTCGAAGAAAACGAAAAATAATCCGCTTGGAGTATCTTTACTTTTTTGTTGTTTAGGTCTTCTTTGCAAAGACTGCAATACTCCGGGTTGATCTCGATACCATAATACTCATTAGCTCCAAATATTAAGCTACTTTTTAGAAAATTACCTACACCACAAGTGGGTTCTACAACTGCTGAGGGTTGAATATGGCGAACATTTTTTAGATATAGGCAAACTTTCTCAGCAAAATCAATAGGCGTTTGGTAATCGCCATATTCGCGCTTACCACTCATAATTGATGACCCCTTGTACGTGATTTTCCAATGCAATGACTCGCGCATACTGCAGCCGCCATTGCAATGCATTGCTAATGGTCAAATATCCTTGTACTGGGGGATGGGCGAGAATCTCGTTCGCAAGATCGTTGTAGACGATGTCGTCTCCGGGAACATTCTTGTCTTGTAAAAAGCCAATAATATCTTCTTTGTTTGCACCATCTTCGACCATTTCACGAAGCCGCTTTGTAATCGTAAAATCTGCCGTGCGCTCTCTGCTAATGAAGGTGCAATGGGTAAAATGCAAGGTACAAGAGTTGTTCGTGTCCTTTTTATCATAAACAAAAACAAGCAAGTTATATCCCAATCCGAATATTTTTTGACGAGCATTTTTAAAAGGACAACTTGATTGAGGCTGTGTAATGGACGTGACCTTTATATCCGTTTCAATGTTAGTGCCCGGCAAGTCAATGCCCTTTGCGCTGCTGCCTACATCGAGAGTATATTGCGACTGAAGAAAGCCTTGAAATTTATGCTCCACATATGTTCCAACAGCTTTACCGTCTGTAACCCCAATGAGCTCTATATGATTTTTGTTACTCTCTATTTCGCAAAAACGTTTTGCTGCATTAATGAGCTCTTCTATTGTCAATAATGGTTTCACGATCGATAACTCCTTTTCTATACCTCAGTGAATATACTAAGTATAGCATACGCTGACAGCCCTTTCAACATCACAATCCCCTGCCTAGCATTCGCGTGATTATGTGACATCAGCCTGTATCAAGCAATGTGGAAAACCTCGGAAGAGGAACATTTTGTGCTAAGATATTTTAGCCATCCTACTTGTTATTCAACTAATGCTCACGAAATTGTTTTTGTATAATCAAAAACTGGGCTCGGTCCCGAACAGGCTCAACTGTTTTGCGCGCTGCGGGCGGCGGCGCGGTGTCTCCTCGGCCACGTGCCCTTCCAGCTCCTTCATAAAGGGCGAGGGCTCGCCGGGGCAGCAGAGCACCAGCTCCCGCTTGGCGCGGGTCATGCCCACGAACAACAGCCGCCGCTCCTCCTCGATGTCGGCGGTTTCGCCCGCGCGCTCCAGGGGCAGCTGCCCCCTGCACAGGCCCGCGATGAACACGGCGGGGAATTCCAGCCCTTTGGCCCCGTGCAGCGTCAGCAGCCGCACCGCGCCGGATGGGACGCGCCGGCCGGAGGCGCTGCGCAGGTCGCCCTCCTCGCCCAGGAGCAGGCCGTTTAGGAACGAGGCCATGTCCTTGTAGAACAGCGACAGCCGGGTCAGCGTCTCCACCGACTCGTCGCTTCCGTGAAGTTCGGCCCAGCCATCCAGCAGCTTCCAGGGCCGCTCCTTTTGGACCTTGGGCAAAAAGTTACGCGCGTCGGCCAGGAAGAGGCCCGTCTCGCCCAGGGGCCCAAAGCGCGCATCCAGCGCGTCCAGATCGGGCGTCTCCATCCCCTTACACAGAGCGGTCATCGCGGAGACGCTCTCCTCGTCGCAGCCGTAGAGTATCCCCATCGCGTCCCGCAGGGCGGGCGCGTTGCCCGCCTCCAGCAGCCAGCGGAAGAAGCCCAGCAGCCCCGTGACGCGCTCGTCCAGCAGCCGCCGCTCCCTGCCCGCCGCCACGCTGGGGATGCCCTCGCGGCGCAGGGCGTCCTCCAGCAGGACCAGCTGCCTGCGGGTGCGGGCCAGCACCGCCACGTCGGAGAAGGCGTAGGTCTCCGGCCGCTGTTCCCCCGTCTGCGCCTGCACCATGTCCACGCCGCCGGTCATGGCGGCGATCTCCCGCGCGATGAAGGCGGCCTGCTCCCGCTCGCCGGACAGGCGTGTAAGGCGCACGCGCGGGCCCTCCGGCGCGTGGGCGTGCAGGCTGCGCTCCTCTCCCGGGTTGTGGGAGATGAGGGACAGCGCCGCCTCCAGCACCTGCGGCGAGGAGCGGTAGTTCTCCCGCAGCGTGATGCGCTCAAGTTCCGGCAGGGCGGCGGCCAGCTCGTCGAAGCAGTCGGCCGACGCGCCGCGGAAGCCGTAGATGCTCTGGTCCCTGTCGCCGATCACGAACAGGCTGCGGGCGCTTTGCCCTAAGCGGCGCACCAGCTCCCGCTGCAGGCCGCCCACGTCCTGCATCTCGTCCACCAGCACGTGGGCAAAGCCCGCCTTCTCGCAGGCCCCGCTCTCCAGCGCCTCCAGCAGCACGTCGTCCAGGTCCCGGGCGTTTAAGGCCCGCAGCCTCTCGTCGTAGGCGTTTAGGAAGGAAGCGGGCAGGCTTTCGTCCCAGGGCAGGCCGTTCTTCCGCCTCGAGACGGCGGCCTGCAGGGCGGCGGCCCTGTCGCCCGCGATCTCGCGGCACAGGCGCAGGCCCTGCCCCTCGCCCAGCAGCGCCTTCTTAGGCAGCATAGACAGGCAGAGCCCGTGGAAGGTGCCCACGCGTAGCCCCTTCACCGCCTTCTTCCCCAAGCGCCTTTCCAGCCGGGCCAGCAGCTCCGCGGCGGCCTGGTTGGTGAACGTCACGCAGGCGATGGAGCGCGGGTCGGCCCCGCCTTGCAACAGCCAGGCCACGCGCTCGGTCAGCGTGCCGGTCTTGCCGGTGCCGGGGCCCGCGGTCACGGCCAAAGCGTGGCCTACAAACTCCGCCGCCCGGCGCTGTTCCTCGTTGAGGGCAAGCGCGGCGGCCTCCTGCGGCTTCTTCTCCGCCTGCGCCTGCTCGCCCCGCCGGACTGCGCGGGCGGGCCTTGCCTGCTGCGCGGGCAGCTCGCCCAGGGCCAGCAGCGTCTGGCCTTTCAGGGCGCTGATCTCTCCCGGCGCAAAGAGGGAGACCCTGCCGAACTCCCCGTCGAAGCCGGGCCTGCGCAGCACCTGCCCTACGCGCAGGCGGCGGAGGCCCTCCGCCACGATGGGCCCTGCCAGCGTTTCGACCGCATCCAGCGGCGCTTCCCGCAGTATGCGGAACTCGTCCCCCGCCCGCGCCAGCAGGGAGAAGTAGGCCCCCGCCGCGGCCTTGGATGCGGGCGGCACTTCCAGGCAGGCGGCCAGCAGCTCCTGCAAAGGCGAAAGGCTCTCATAGGGGCGCGCCTGCGCGGGCACAAAGCCCGCGGGCCGGTCGGCCAGCTCCTCCACCCGGTGCTGCACGCCCACGGTGAGCTTGCGGCCGCAGACCGGGCAGATGCCTCCAAGCGCCCGCGTTTCCTCCGGCTCCAGGCAGACCCCGCAGGCGCGGTGCCCGTCCAGGTGGTACTTGCCCTCCTCGGGGAAAAATTCCAGCGTGCCCAGGAACCCCTCGCCCGTGTCCAGCGCCTGCTTCATGCCCGCATAGGAAAGGGGGATGTCCAAAAGGTCCGCCTCGCGGCCCAATTTTGCGGGCGAGTGGGCGTCCGAGTGGGAGACCAAAATATAGCGGTCCAGGGAGCTGACCCGGTGGTTCATGGCCGGGTCGGAGGAGAGGCCCGTCTCCAGCGCGTGGATGTGGCCGCTCAGATCGCCGAAGCACTCCTCCACCGTGGAAAAGCCGGAGAATGCGCCGAACATGGAGAAATGGGGCGTCCAGATGTGCGCGGGGATGAAGACGGCCTCCGGGCAGCTCTCCAGAGTCAGCTCCAGCAGGTCGCGGGAGCTAAGCCCCAAGATCGGCCGCCCGTCGGAGCGTATGTTGCCCACGCCCTCCAACCGCCGGGCGAGGTCCTCCGCCGCCTCCAGAGAGGGCAGCAGGATCAGGTTGTGCACCTTGCGGGTCCTGCCGTCCTGCTTGTAGATGCAGCTGATCTCCCCGCTCACCACGAAGCGCGGTTCCGCTTGCTCTCCCGCCACCGCGCCGGGCAGGCGCTCCACGGCCAGGCGGTAGAGCCCCTCCTCCGCGGGCTCCAGCGCATCGCGCAGGGCCTGCCGCCAGGCTGGATGGGTGAAATCGCCCGTCCCCAGCAGTCCGATGCCCTTGTACCGGGCCCAGAGGTCCAGGTGCTGCGGGTCCAGGTCGCGGCTGGTGGCCATGGAGTATCTGGAATGGATGTGCAGATCCGCGATGACGCGCATGTATCGCGCCCCCTTCTTATCTCTCTCTTGTACCCAGAATACCACGCGGGAGCGCCCCTCGTCCAGGCCTATTCTGAAAGCCATGGAACGCCCGAAAAAAAACGGCATACCATGCAGGCACGCCCCTCGTCCAGCGGAATAAACCGAGCAGCGCCTTCCTTCCGCGGCGGCGCGTCTCTCCCGGCGGCGGTAAGGGGGGATCGCCAAGGGGGGCGGCGCTCCGCCGCCCCCCTTGGCAGAGCCCCGGCGCAGCCGGGGGATTTCTTCGATCGGGGCAGAAAAGGCAAAACAGCACGAGGATGCCGCCCGGGATGCCCCTCAGAACGATGCCTGGCGCCAACGCGACTCCTTTTCATGATATATACATCTCCGTACAGCATCCGATCGGCGCTTGTCGTTTTTCCTCCTTTCCAGTATACTAAGGGAAAAGGAGCTGAGCGCCATCCACGCGCGGAACGGCCAGCCGCCGTGCCGCGGCTGCTTCCGCCTGGAGGAGTTCGGCTGCGACGAGGAGCTGATCGAACACATGGACCTGCGACTGACACACGAGGGCTTTAAGCTGGAAAGAAGGGAAGGGGCCTACTCCGCCCCGGCGGGGGAACTGTCCCGCCTGTTCGGGCAGAGGGGCGGCCGTATCTGCTTCCAGGCCCTGCTGACCACGGAGGAAAAATGCGCCTGGAACTTAGGCGCGGAGCCCTGGTTCAGCCAGAGGGGCGGCGAGCCCGTCTACCGGCTGGAGCTCCTCTCGCCCTTCCCCGCGGCGCTCTGGCACGAGAAGCTGCACCTGGACGACGACGGCGCTTATCGCGCCGACGCCCTGCTTCCCCACCCGGTGCGGGAGCTTGCAGCGGGCGAGACGGCGGCGGCCTTCATCGAGCTGACGGTCCCGGAGGACGCCCCCGCGGGAAAGGCGGAGCTGGAGCTGCGGCTGTATGAAACGCGGCTCACGGACGCGGAAACGCTCCGCTGGTCCTGCCGTCTGCCCTTGACCGTCTACGCCGTCCCGCAGCTCCCGGCGGAAAAGCGCCCCTTCTGCCTGGACCTTTGGCAGCACCACAGCAACATCGCCCGCAAGCACGGCGTTCCCCTCTGGTCCGAGGGGCACTTTGCCTGCATCCGCCGCTACGCCCGCGCACTGGCCGCCCTTGGGCAGAGCAGCGTCACCGTGGTGCTCTCCGACGGGCCCTGGCGCGGGCAGAGCTGCATACAGAACGACCGCAACCCCTCCAACCTGTTCGAGTATTCCATGGCCCGCATCATAAAAGGGCGGGACGGGCAGCTGCGCTTCGACTTTTCCGCCATGGACCGCGTGATCGAGATCTTCGACGAGGAAGGTGTCCGGGGCGACATCGAGGTGTTCGGCCTGGTCAACATCTGGCCCAACGCCGCCTTCGACGGCCGTTCCCTGATCGAGGGCTTCGAGGAGCCGCAGCTGAGCCTGCGCGTCAGGGACGAAAAGAGCGGCGCTTATGACTACATCCACACGCGGGAGGAGGCGGAAAGCTACCTGCGCGCGGTGGAGGCCCACTTCGTGGAAAGGGGCTGGGAGAAGCGCGTGCGCGTCTCCGCGGACGAACCCGCCGACCCCGAGCGCTTCCGCCGCACGCTGGCGCTTCTTGGCCGCCTGATGCCGCGCCTTAAGCTGCGCACGGCCATCAACCACGCGGAGTTCATCGAGGCCTTCGAGAGCCAGATCGACGACTTCATCCCCAATCTGGAAAGCACGCTGCGGGAATATGAACGCCTCAAGGATTACCAGGCCCGCATGCCGGACAAGCGCTTCCTCTGGTACGTCTGCTGCGGGCCGGACCATCCCAACACCTTCCTGCGCTCCGACCTTACCCAGGCGCGGCTGGTGGGGCCGCTCACCTACTTTTTGGGCTTTGACGGCTTCTTGAGATGGAACTTCACCGTCTGGCCGGACGACCCCTTGAGCGACATCCGCTACGGTCCCTTCCCCGCCGGGGACACCAACTTCGTCTATCCCGGCCCCGACGGCGGCCCCCTGCTGACGCTGCGGTATAAGGCCCTGCAGAGGGGCCTGGAGGACTACGCCCTGCTGCGCGCCGTGGGCGGGGAAAGGGCAAGGGAAGCGCTGAAGATGATCCTGCGCGGTTCCGCTCCGTCCGACTTCCTGACGGAGGAAGGCCGGCTCAAGGAGATGGACAAGATCGCCTCCGGCGATTATGGCGACTTCGAGGCCCTGCGGGAAACGCTGCTCAAGGCCCTGGACGAACGGAAGGCATAAAAAACCCTGCCCTGGCAAACCAACCCCTAAAGGAAAGGCCGCCCGCTCCCCCGCCCCTTTAAGGCGGGAAGCAGGCGGCCTTCTTTTGCGACGCAGGGGGCATCAGAACATTTTGGCGGAAGGACGGGATATTTTACGGGAAATTGATGGGAAAAGGGATGGAAACGTGCTACAATGTTTAAACGCTTTGAAAGTGCAAGGAGGGCGAGAAAGGCTTGGAGACGCTGGAAAAGCTGGTGTCCCTGGCGGCGCGGCTGCTGCTGGAATGCGGCGCGGAGACCTATCGCGTGGAGGAGACGGTGGAGTTCATCGCCCTGCGCATGGGCGTGCGCGAGGCGCAGGTGCTTGCCCTGCCCACGGGCTGCCTCTACACCCTGGTGGATGCGGAGGGAAAGACCCACTCGCGGGTGGTGCGCGTCACCGACCGCAGGACGGACCTGAACGTGATCGAGCAGGTGAACGCGGTCTCCCGCGGGCTGGTGGAGGGCCAGTTCGACGGCGAGGAGGCCTACCGCCGCATGCAGGAGCTGCGCCGGACCCCGCCCCAGCCCCTCTGGAAGTCCATGCTGGCCGCGGCCCTGGGCGCGGGCTCCTTCGCGGTGCTCTTCGGCGGCCGCTTCTTCGACGCCCTGACGGCGGCGCTCTGCGGCGCGCTGTCCAGCCTGATGCAGCGGGCCTTCGGGCCGGGGCTGCTGCCGGGCAGCTTCCATCTGTTCTTAACGGGCATGCTCTCGGCGCTCATCGCCCGCCTTTGCGTGCCCTTCATCCCCGGCGGCAGCCTTTCGGCCGTGATCGTGGGCGCCATCATGCCCATGCTGCCGGGCATGCTCATCACCAACGCCATCCGCGACACCGTGGGCGGCGACCTGATCTCCGGCGTGGCCCGGGCGGCCGAGGCGCTCATCCGCTCCGCCGCCATCGCCGCGGGCGTGGGCCTCGTGCTGGCCCTGTGGAGGTGAGAGCTCTATGCAGAACGGTTTAACGCTCCTCATCCAGTTCCTGGCCGCCACCTTCGGCGCGATGGGCTTTGGCATCATGTTCCGCGTGCGCTTCCGCGTTTTGCTGCCCGGCGCCCTTTTGGGCGGCGCGGGGTACGCGCTCTACGCCCTGATGCTGTATTTGGGCCTCACCGCCGTGCCCGCCTCGCTCATCGGGGCGGCGCTGGTGGGGTGCCTGGGCGAGCTGCTGGCCCGGCGCATGAAGACGCCGGCCCTGGCACTGACCACCGTGGGCGCCATCCCGCTGGTGCCGGGCTACGGCCTGTACCAGACCATGCTGGCCTTCGTGGAGGGCAGCGACCAGCTGGCCGTTTCCACCGGGGTGGAAACGCTGCTGGTGGCGGCGGCCATCGCGGTGGCGCTGGGCGTGGCGGCGGCCGTCAGCCGCGGACGGGGGCGCGGAAACAAGCGCAGGCTAGAGGAGGAAAGGATATAAAAAGACATGGCTCCATCCAATAAAACGCTGTTCCTAAAAGGCGTAAAAGACGGCCTTCCCATCTGCGTGGGCTACATCTCCGTGGCCTTCGTCTTCGGCATGCTCTGCTTAGAGCGCGGCGTGGGCGTGGGCTTCGGCCTGCTGATCTCCGCCACCAACGTGACCTCCGCCGGACAGTTCGCGGGCCTGGACCTGATCTTGGCGCACGCCTCGCTTCTGGAGCTGGCCGTGACCACGCTGGTCATCAACATCCGCTATACGCTCATGTCCCTCTCCCTTTCCCAGAGGGTGCATTTGAACCTCTGGCAGCGGGCCATCATCTCCTTCTGCAACACGGACGAGGTGTTCGCCGTGGCCATGCAGGCGGACAACGAGCTGAACTTCGCCTACATGCTGGGGCTGATCTTAACGCCCTATTTAGGCTGGTCCCTGGGCACGCTGCTGGGCGGCACGGTGACGGGCCTTATGCCCCTGTCCGTGCGCTCGGCGCTTGGCATCGCCATCTACGGCATGTTCATCGCCATTCTGGTGCCCCCGGCCCGCAGGGAGCGGCCCGTGCTGGTCACCTGCGTGCTGGGCGCGGCGCTCTCCTGCCTGTTCTACTACACGCCGGGCCTGAATCGCCTTTCCTCCGGCTGGACCGTGATCCTCTGCGCCCTGGCGGGCGCGGGCTTTGCCGCCTGGAAGTACCCCGTAAAGGAGGAGGAAGAGCCGTGAGCGCCGGATACATACTCGCCTGCACCGCCGTGATGGCGGGCGTCACCTATTTGACCCGCATGCTGCCCTTGGTGCTCTGCCGGGGCCGCATCCGCAGCCGCTTCGTGCGCTCCTTCCTGCACTACGTGCCCTATGCGGTGCTCTCGGCCATGACGCTGCCCGCGGTCTTATACTCCACGGGCTCCATGCTCTCCGCCGCGGCGGGGTTGGTCTGCGCACTGGCCATGGCCTACTTCGGCCGCAGCCTCCTGTCCGTGGCCCTGTCCTCGGCGGGCGTGGTGTTCCTAGTGGAGCTGCTCCAAAAGCTGCTGTGAACGAAAATATTGAATAAATAAATGCGACCAATAAAGACAAGTTGTAACTAATTGAGAAAAGGAGCGAGAAACCCCGATGCTGCGCTTTGAAAACGACTACACCCAAGGGGCCTGTAAAGAGGTCCTGCAGGCCCTCACGCAGACGAACATGGACGCGACGCCCGGCTACGGCAAGGACGAATACTGCGAGCGGGCCAGAGAGCGCATCCGCGAGCTGTGCGCCTGCCCGGAGGCGGACGTGCACTTCCTGGTGGGCGGCACGCAGACCAACCAGACGGTGATCGCCGCGGCGCTCAGGCCCTATCAGGGGGTGTTGAGCGCGGACAGCGGCCACATCCAGACCCACGAGACGGGCGCCATCGAGGCCACCGGCCACCGGGTGATGGCCCTGCCCACGCCGGACGGCAAGCTGCGCGCCTCCCAGATCGAGCAGGCCGTGCGCGCCCACTTCGGCGACAGCAACGCCGAGCACACCGTGCAGCCGGGGATGGTCTACATCTCCCTGCCCACGGAGAACGGCGGCCTGTACACACTGGAGGAACTGAAAGAGATCTCGGAGACCTGCCACAAGGCGGGGCTGTACCTGTATCTGGACGGCGCGCGCCTGGGCTACGGCCTGGCCGCCGCGCAGGACGGGCTCTGCCTGCGGGACCTGGCCGCCCTCTGCGACGCCTTCTACATCGGCGGCACCAAGCAAGGCGCGCTGTTCGGCGAGGCGCTGGTGCTGACCGCGCCCGCGCTCAAGAAGGACTTCCGCTACCACATCAAGCAGCGGGGCGGCATGCTGGCCAAGGGCCGCCTGCTGGGCGTGCAGTTCCTGGCCCTGCTGGAGGACGGCGCCTACTTTGCCTACTCCCGCAACGCCATGGAGCGGGCGCGGGAGCTGGCCGAGGGGCTGAAGGAAAGGGGCGTCTCCCTGCTCTATCCGCAGGAGACCAACCAGCTGTTCCCGATCCTCACCAAGGCCCAGGCCGAGGCGCTGGAAAAACACGCCAGCTATTCCTTCTGGTGCGCGATGGAGGACGGGAACGTCTGCGTGCGCCTGTGCACCAGCTGGGCCACCACGCCCGAGCAGGTGCAGCAGCTGCTGTCCTACATCGACTGAATCCCCGGAGTTTGGGCAAGCAAGGAAGCGCCTCGGCGGGCCAGTTTCCCGCTCGGGGCGCTTTTCTATGGGCGTTCCTCTTTCAATGGAAAAGGCGGCACCGCTGGAACTTTCCACATCTCTGGAAGTTACATTTCAAAAGAGGGGAAGCGTTGCCGGAACACCTTCATATAAATGAGCCGTCTTTCACACAAAAGAAAGAGCCTCGACGGGTCGGTTCTCCGCTCGAGGCGCTTTTCTATGGGCGTTCCTCTTTCAATGGAAAGGGCGGCATCGCCGGAACGCTTCATCATTTACGGATGCTGGCCTTCCAATGGAAGGGGAAACGTTGCCGAACACCTTCTTATAAATGAGCCGTCTTTCACACAAAACAGAGCGCCTCGGCGGGAGGGATTCCCGTCGGGGCGCTGTTATGTGGTCGTGAGGGTTTCTAAAGGACGCTATTTGCGGTTGGCGCGCATGCGCTGGGTGGAATCCAGGATGCGCTTGCGCATGCGGATGAAGTGGGGGGTGATCTCCACCAGCTCGTCGTCGGAGATGAACTCCAGCGCCCGCTCCAGCGTCATGGGGCGGACGGGCTTTAGGCGCATGGCCTCCTCGGCGCCGGCGGAGTTGCGGATGGAGGTCAAGTGCTTGGCCTTGCAGACGTTGAGCTCGATGTCGCCGGGGCGGGTGTTGGCGCCCACGATCATGCCGGCGTACACCTTGTCGCCGGGCACGATGAACATCTCGCCCCGGTCCTGGGCGTAGAACAGGCCGTAGGTCAGGGCCTCGCCCGTCTCAAAGGCCACCAGGGAGCCGTAGGCGCGCAGGGGGATATCGCCCTTGAAGGGCTCGTAGCCGTCGAAGATGGAGGACATGATGCCCTCGCCGCGGGTATCGGTCAAAAACTCGGAGCGGTAGCCGAACAGGCCGCGGGTCGGCACGGAGAAGGTCAGCCGCACGCGGCCCCTTCCGGCCACGTCCAGCAGCTGGCCGCGGCGGCGGCCCAGCTTCTCGATCACCGCGCCCATGCTCTCCTCGGGCACGTCCACCACCAGCTTCTCCATGGGCTCGCACTTCTTGCCGTCGATCTCGCGGTAGAGCACCTCGGGCTTGGACACCTGGAACTCGTAGCCCTGGCGGCGCATGGTCTCGATGAGCACGGTCAGGTGCAATTCGCCTCGGCCGGAGACGCGGAACTGGTCCGTGGTGGAGCCGTCCTCCACGCGCAGGGATACGTCGGTCTGCAGTTCGCGCATGAGGCGGGCGCGCAGGTGGCGGGAGGTGACGTACTTACCGTCCCGCCCGGCGAAGGGCGAGTCGTTGACGGAGAAGGTGACCACCATCGTGGGCTCGGAGATGCGCACGAAGGGCAGCGGCTCCACATTCTCCGGGTCGCAGAGCGTATCGCCGATGGAGAGGTCCGGCGCGCCGGCCACGGCCACGATGTCGCCCACGGTGGCCTCCTCCACCTCCACGCGGGTCAGGCCCTCGAAGGCGTAGAGCACGCCCACCTTCTCGTGCACGGGCGGCTCCTCGGAGCCGTAGCTCGAGCGCATGACGGACATGTTCTTGCGGATGACGCCCCGCTCCACGCGGCCGATGCCGATGCGGCCCACGTAGTCGTTGTAGTCGATGGTGGAGATGAGCATCTGCATGCCGCCCTCCTCGCTGCCCTGCGGGGCGGGCACATAGCGCAGGATGGCCTCGAACAGGGGCTTTAGGTCCGTGCCGGGCTTGGACAGGTCGTCGGTGCAGGTGCCCTTTCTGGAGGAGGCGAACAGGAAGGGGCAGTCCAGCTGCTCGTCGGAGGCCTCCAGGTCGATGAGCAGGTCGATGCACTCGTCCACGACCTCCTGGGGCCGGGCGTCGGCGCGGTCGATCTTGTTGATGACCACGATGGCCTTGTGGCCCAGCTCCAGCGCCTTGCGCAGGACGAAGCGGGTCTGGGGCATGGGCCCCTCGAAGGCGTCCACCAGCAGGATCACGCCGTCCACCATCTTGAGCACGCGCTCCACCTCGCCGCCGAAGTCCGCGTGGCCCGGCGTGTCGATGATGTTGATCTTGGTGGAGCCGTAGCGCACGGCGGTGTTCTTGGCCAGTATGGTGATGCCGCGCTCGCGCTCGATGTCGCCGGAGTCCATCACCCGCTCCTGCACCTGCTGGTTCTCGCGGAAGATGCCGGACTGCTTGAGCATTTCGTCCACCAGCGTGGTCTTGCCGTGGTCGACGTGGGCGATGATGGCGATGTTGCGGATATCCTCACGAATCATAGCTTGATCGGTCCTTTCGTATCAAGGGGAAAATATGGGTAAAAGCCGCGCTGCTTCCTACCGCGGGGCGGTGTCGCTCAAGCGCAGGCCCTCGTTGTTTTCCAGGGCCCAGTCGATCTGCCAGGGGCTGTCGAACAGGAGCACGGGCCGCTCCTGCCGGTCCACGGCCAGGAGCGTAGAGGAGGTGAGCCGCAGCCTCTTTAATTCCACCGGGCTCTCCGTCACCCAGCGGACCGCGGAGTAGGACAGGGACTGTATGTTCACGTCCACGCCGTACTCGCCTTCCAGCCGGTACTTGAGCACGTCGAACTGCAGGGCGCCCACCGCGCCCACGATGATCTCCTCAAAGGCGGTGTCCATGCGGCGGAACACCTGGATGGCGCCCTCCTCGGCCAGCTGGGTCACGCCCTTGACGAACTGCTTGCGCTTGAGGGAATCCAGCGTGGAGACCCGGGAGAACTGTTCGGGGGCGAACATGGGGATGCCGTCGTAGCGCACCGCCTCGCCCTGGTAGAGCGTATCGCCCAGGGCGAAGATGCCAGGGTCGAACAGGCCCACGATGTCGCCGGGGTAGGCGGTCTCGATGCCCTCGCGGGCGTCGGCCATGAAGCTCTGGGGCTGGGCCAGCTTGACCGTCTTGCCCGTCGCGGCCTGGCGCACCTCCATGCCCTTCTCGAACACGCCGGAGCAGACGCGCAGGAAGGCGATGCGGTCCCTGTGGGCCGGGTTCATGTTGGCCTGGATCTTGAAGATGAAGCCGGTGAAGTTCGGGCTTTCCGGGGGAACTTCCCGCTCCCCGGCCTTCCTGGGCGAGGGCGGCAGGGAATACTGCAGAAAATATTGAAGGAAGGATCCCACGCCGAAGTTGTTCATGGCGGAGCCGAAGAACATGGGCGTGAGCTGCCCCGCGTGGACCTTGTTTAGGTCGAACTCGTCCCCGGCGATGTCCAGAAGCTCGATGTCGTCATGGAGCTTCTGCACGTAGTGGCTCTCCAGCTCTGCGCCGATCTCCTGCTCGGAGAGGAAGCGGGCCTTGGCCTGCGTCTTGCCGTGGTCGCCGCCCTCGAACAGCTCCACCTGGCGGCTGTTCCTGTGGTAAACACCCTGGAAGTCGCCGTCGGTGCCGATGGGCCAGGTGACGGGGCAGGCGCGGATGCCCAATACCTTTTCCAGCTCCTCCATCAGCTCGAAGGGGTCGCGGCCGGCGCGGTCCAGCTTGTTGACGAAGGTGAAGATGGGGATGCCGCGCATCCGGCAGACGTGGAACAGCTTGATGGTCTGCGCCTCCACGCCCTTGGCCGCGTCGATGAGCATCACCGCGCAGTCCGCCGCCACCAGCGTGCGGTAGGTGTCCTCGGAGAAGTCCTGGTGGCCGGGGGTGTCCAGTATGTTGATGTGGAAGCCGTCGAACTCGAACTGCATCACGGAGCTGGTCACGGAGATGCCGCGCTGCTTTTCGATCTCCATCCAGTCGGAGGTGGCGTGACGCTCGGCCTTGCGCGCCTTCACGGAACCGGCCAGGCGGATGGCGCCGCCGTAGAGCAGCAGCTTCTCAGTGAGCGTGGTCTTGCCGGCGTCCGGGTGCGAGATGATGGCGAAGGTGCGCCGCCGCCGGATCTCCTGCGGCAGGGCGTCCGTCTGGATGGACATGCGCTTGCATCCTCCCTTGAAAAGGACTGGAAATGATCGTCGTTTCAGGCCTTCCAACAAGGCCCATCTTCACAGTATACCCGCCCGCCGCCCCCGCTTCCACCAAGGATTGTTAATTCTTTCCCGCATATCCGTTTGGCTTTCCCGTGCGAAACGTAAAAGAACCCTCTACACAGACGCCCGCCTTTGGGTGTATACTAGGGACAGGGAAGCAAAGGAGCAAAAAACGCCCCGACCCGGAAGAGAAGTTCGGGCGGGGGAGAGAAAGACGCTCAAGAAAAGACAAGGAGGCAGTTACCAATGAAGGAAAAGCTAAGGGTCGGGATCATCGGCTGCGGCGGCATCGCCCATTCCCACATGCGCGCCTACCTCAAGATGGAGGACGTTGAGATCGTGGGCGGCGCGGACATCGTGCCCGGCAAGGCCCGCGCCTTCCTGGACGAGTTCGGCCTAAAGGACGTGCCCGACTTTAACAGCCACGAGGCGCTTTTGGAGAAGGTGCAGATGGACGCGGTCAGCGTCTGCACCTACAACACCACCCACCGCGTCTGCTCCGTGGACGCCATGCAGGCCGGGCTGGACGTGCTCTGCGAAAAGCCCATGTCCGTGACGCTGGAGGAGGCGGTGGAGATGACCCGCGTCTCCAAGAAGACGGGCAAGATCCTCTCCATCGGCTTCCAGCCCCGCTACGACCCGGACATGATCATGGTGCGCGACCTGGTCCGCTCCGGCGTTCTGGGCGACATCTATTACGTGCAGACCGGCGGCGGCCGCAGGCGCGGCATCCCGGGCGGCACCTTCATCCGCAAGGACCTGGCCGGCGTGGGCTGCCTGGCGGACATCGGCTGCTACGGGCTGGACATGGCCCTCAACGCCATCGGCTACCCCAAGCCCCTCACCGTTTCGGCCTACTCCTCCGACCGCTTCGGCACCAATCCCAAGTACTGCAGCGAGGCGGACGCCTTCACCGTGGACGACTTCTCCGTGGCGCTCATCCGCCTGGAGGGCGACATCTGCATGGACTTCCGCATGAGCTGGGCCATGCACATGGACACCATGGGCGACACGCTGTTCCTGGGCACCGACGCGGGCCTCAAGGTCAAGTCTCCCCGCCTGGGCGAGCCCTGGGGCGGCGCCTGGGACGGCACCATCGGCCCGGTGTACCTCTACACCGACATCAACGGCAACCACGTGGAGACCAGCGTGCCCCTGAAGGCCCAGCCCTTCGACCGCTTCTACGCCAAGGTGCGCGCCTTCGTGGACGCGGCCAAGACCGGCGGCGCGGCGCCCATCCCCGCCAGCCAGATCCTCTACAACCAGGCCATCATCGACGGCATCCTCCGCTCCTCCCAGAGCCACAGGGAAGTGGAGATCCAGATCCCCGAAATTTAAAAGGGAAAGGGCCTGCCAGCCACACAAGACTTTTAAGCGAAACGGCCTGCGAGAAGCGGGCCGTTTCGCCGCTCCTGCAAGGAAGCGGAGCCCACCTAAGCGACGGAGAGGAAACTTATGGGGGCATGTTTTATGGAAGAAGTAACACGGCAAGAACTTGGTTTCCAAAGCAGAACGGAAAAAAGTCGCTTTTCATAAAAAACGATTGGTGGAAATGACAAAAGATCGGATGGATGCCCGCTCGGCAAAGCGGGACTTTGGGAGGGGGACCCCATGAAAATAGAACATGTCGCGCTCTATGTGAAAAACCTGGAAGCCGCCAGGGACTTTTTCGTCGGCTATCTTGGCGGCCGCTCCAATGGCGGTTACCACAACGCCGCCACGGGTTTTCGGTCGTATTTCATCCGCTTTGACGACGGAGCGAGGCTGGAGATCATGACGAGGCCGGAGATTGTGGATGCGGAGAAGTCGCCGGACCGCACGGGCTATGCGCACGTTGCTTTTTCCGTCGGCAGCAAAGAACGCGTTGACGAAGTAACGGCCAGGCTGAAAGAGGACGGATTTTCGGTGCGCAGCGGCCCGAGAACAACGGGAGACGGGTATTACGAAAGCTGTATTCTTGCGATAGAGGGCAATTTGATCGAGATTACCGTATAAATAAGATAACCCCCGTTTATCCGCAGTGAAGTGGACCCCAAAAGTTAGACAAAGAAAGAACTAAGCGACCCGAAGGGCCTGGTACCTGTGCTGAGCAGGTGTCAGGCCCTTTAGTTTAGCCTTGATCCTGCGGTTGTTGTAGTAGTCGAGATAATCAATCAGTTCAGCTTTGAAGTGCTCCAAAGAATCGAAGTCCTGCAGATAAAGCAGTTCGGACTTGAGCAAGCCAAAGAAATTTTCCATCACCGCATTGTCCAAGCAGTTTCCCTTTCGGCTCATACTCTGCCTTACACCTTTTGCCTCCAACATTCCCTGGTATTGCTTGTGTTGGTACTGCCATCCCTGGTCAGAGTGCAGGATCGATCCCGTATTATTCGGAACAGTTGCAAAGGCTTTTTCTGCCATTGAAAGAACCATGTCAAGCGTCGGCCGTTCGGAAATCGTATAACTGACCAGATCCTTACTGCACAGGTCAAGAACAGGTGACAGGTACAGCTTCTCACCGAACAAAGAGAATTCCGTCACATCAGTGACCCATTTCTGGTTTGGTTTCTCAGCATAGAAGTTGCTTTTCAATAAGTTCGGAGCTGCCTTTCCGACCTCTCCCTTGTAAGAGTAGTATTTCTTCATCCTTACTTTGCTGCTCACGCCGAGCTGCTTCATGAGCTTCATAACGAGCTTGTGGTTATAGTGGAATCCCCGATCTCGCAGTTCAAGCGTCACTCTTCGGTAACCATATCGTCCCCTGTTTTCTGCCACTATAGAGCAGATCACCTCTTTCAGCCCGGCATATTTGTCCGGCTCTTTCTGCTTTCTGGTGTAGTAATAATACGTGCTGCGAGGGAGACCGGCAATGTCCAGCAACAGCGCTACCTTGTATTCATGCCTTAGTTCCCATATCACTTTCGCTTTCTCTCTTGCCGTACCCTCTCGGCAACCAAGGCATTCAATTTTTT
>CANQPP010000038.1 GCA_947625765.1 uncultured Clostridia bacterium | reverse complement strand
ATGCTCCAGCGTCTGCACCAGGTTGGGGCACAGCGCATCCTTGAGCAGCGCGGTCAGCGCGCCCGCCGCGATGCGCTTAAAGCCCGTCGTATCTGAATGCTTACGGAACATCATTTGTTTTCCTCCAAGCTCTGTCATTCGCCATATCGGAAGGGGCGTTTTGCACGCTCCCTTTTTGTTCGCTCCCACAGTATATGACAGCTTCTTTTTGAAAACAACAGATTCCGCCCTTTCGTTACAGCACATTGCGCAAACTGTTACATCCTGGAAACAAGAGGCGACAAAAACCGCCCTTTCCGCTTGACGCCTCCCTTTCCCCCGCTTATACTGGTGCCAACGGAAAACCCCACAAGAAAAGGAGGCGCTTCTTCCCCATGACGAACGAGCCCTGGCCCCTGGGCCTTTCCTCCTGCGGCTCGCCCTCTTTGAGCGAGGCCGTTTTCGCCGGCTACCGCGACGCCGGCATCCGCCTGATGGAGATCTCCCTTCCCTGCGAGCGCTACGCTTCCCTGGACTTAAGCGCGGTCGCCGCGCTGGCGCGCAGATACGGCGTGCGGCTCTGGTCCATCCACCTGCCCTTCGACCGCGACTTCTTCAACATCGCCCACCCGGACGCCGCCGTGCGCGCCGCCTGCCTGCTGGAGCAGGGCCGCCTGCTGAACGGGCGGCCAAGGCGGGCATTTCCCTGGCCGTGATCCACCCAAGCAGCGAACCCATCGAGGACAGCGAGCGCGAGCGGGCGATGGAGAACGCCCAAAACTCCTTGCGCTCCTTGGCCGCCGCTGCGGACAGGCTCGGCGTGACGCTGGCGGTCGAGAACCTGCCCCGCAGCTGCCTGGGCCGCGACGGGCAGGAGATGCTGCGCCTGCTGGACGCGGACCCGCGCCTTGTCAGCTGCTTTGACACCAACCACCTGCTGCGCCAGAGCGCCAAGGACTACCTGGCCCTGGTGGGCAAGCACATCAGGACCATCCACGTCTCCGACTACGACTTTATCAACGAGCGGCATGTGCTCCCCGGCGAGGGAAAGGTCGACTGGCCCGCCCTGCTCGATGCGCTGCGTTCCGTCGGCTACTCCGGCCCCTTCCTCTACGAGCTGGGCCTTGTCTCCACGGCCAACATCGAGCGGGAAAAGCCCCTCAAATATACTGACTTTGCGGACAACTACGCTTCCCTGCTGCGCGGCGAAACGCCTTCCCCGCTGGGCAGGCCGCTGTTCTAAAGCGCCGCCCTTCCACTTGTACACTTGAAACTTAACCTGAACGCTTCCCATCGGCGCTTGACAGCTTTCTCTCCCTCCGCTATCCTAGTAAAAAACCGCGGTCCGCGTTTTCAAGGATGCGGCCGTAAAAAGAGGAACAAGGAGGGCAAGACCTTGGAGCGAAAGCGTCGGCTGATCGAGCCCGGAGATCTTTCCACGGGCGAAATATTCCATTTGTTGAGGCTTGCGAACGACATTCTCGCCGATCCCGCCAAGTATGGCGAGAGGTGCAAGGGAAGGTTGTTGGCAAGTCTTTTTTATGAGCCTTCCACCAGGACCAAGTTCTCCTTCGACGCGGCCATGCTGCGCCTGGGCGGCCAGGTGATCGGCTTCTCCGACCCCAACACCTCCTCCGCCGCCAAGGGCGAGACGCTGGCGGACAACGCCCGCGTGGTCTCCTGCTACGCGGACGTGATCGTGGTGCGCCACCCGAAGGAGGGCGCGGCCCGGCACATCGCGGACTACGCCGACTGCCCGGTGATCAACGCGGGCGACGGCGGCCACCAGCACCCCACGCAGACGCTGACGGACTTAATGACCATCCAAAAGCACATGGGCCGGCTGGAAAACCTGACCGTGGGCGTCTGCGGCGACCTCAAGTTCGGCCGCACCATCCACTCCCTGGTCAGCTGCCTCTCCCGCTTCCCGGGGATGCGCTTCGTGTTCATCTCCCCGGAGGAGCTGCAGATGCCCGCCTTCGTCAAGGACCTTCTGCACAGGAACGACATCCCCTACGAGGAAACGAACCAGCTGGAGCAGGCCATCGGCTCCCTGGACATACTCTATATGACCCGCGTGCAGCGCGAGCGCTTCGTTTCGGAAGAGGAATACCTGCGCTTAAAGGACTACTTCATACTGACCGAGGAAAAGATGGCCCTGGCCAAGCCGGATATGATCGTCATGCACCCGCTGCCCCGCGTCAACGAGATCCAGCGCGACGTGGACAGCGACCCCCGCGCCGTGTACTTCGACCAGGTGAAGAACGGCATGTACGTGCGCATGGCGCTGATCCTGTTCCTTCTGGGATTGGACAAGGAGGCGTAAACACACAAGATGATCAACGTATCTAAATTGAAAAAGGGCATCGTGCTGGACCACATCACCGCCGGGCACGGCTACCGCGTGTTCCGCCAGCTGGGGCTGGACAAGCTCTCCGACGTGGTGGTGCTCATGACCAACGTGGACTCCGAGCGCATGGGCAAGAAGGACCTCATCAAGATCGAAACGGACCTGCCCCTGGACTTCGACGTTTTGGGCCTTCTGGACCCCGGCATCACCGTCTCCTACGTGGAGAACGGCGTCTGCGTGCGCAAGGCGCATCTGGTTTTGCCTGAAAAAGTGACCGGCATCCTGCGCTGCAAAAACCCCCGCTGCATCAGCCAGACCGAGGACGTGGAGCCCATCACCTTCCACCTGGTGGATGCAAGGACGAAGGAATACGCCTGCGAATACTGCGACGCGAGGACGCACCTATGAGCGAGATACTAAAGCTGTCCAAAGCCCTCCTCTGCGACAGGGACGGCGAGCGGCCCGGCGACGTGTACGTGCAGGACGGAAAAATTCTGTATGTTGGCACGGAAGCGCATCCCTTCGACCGGGAGCTCGACCTGAAGGGCCTGACGCTCCTGCCCGCCTTCATCGACCTGCACACCCACCTGCGCGACCCGGGCCTCACCTACAAGGAGGATATGGAGTCCGGCATGCGCGCCGCGCTCAAGGGCGGCTATGCCCACGTGTGCGCCATGGCCAACACAAAGCCCGTGATCGAAACGCCCGCTTTGGTGGAGGCCAACCTGCAAAGGGCGCGCGGGCTTCGCCTCTGCCGCCTGACGCAGGCCGCCGCGGCCGGGCTGGGCCTAAAGGACGAAACGCCCACCGACCGGCAGGCCCTTTCGCGCGTGACGCCCATGCTCTCCAACGACGGGCAGACCATCTTCTCGGACGAGTTCATGCGTGCTCTCCTGCTGGATTCGGCAAAGTATGGCTTCCTCATCTCCACCCACTGCCAGCCGGAACGTATGACCGTCGCCCGCGACCTTGCCCTGCTTCCTGAGACCCACGGCCGGCTGCACATCGGCCACATCAGCCACCGGGACACGCTGCGCCAGATCCGGGAGGCCAAGGCGCGCGGCCTGCGCTTCAGCTGCGAGGTCATGCCCCACCACCTGCTGGGCCACGATCTGGACTACAAGGTGAACCCGCCCATCCGCTCCGCCGCCGACAACGCCGCCCTGCTCGAGGGCTGCCGGGACGGCAGCATCGACTGCCTCTCCACCGACCACGCGCCCCATTCCCCGGAGGACAAGCAAAAGGGCATGGCCGGCATCTCCAACATCGAGTACGCCTTCGGCATCTTCCTGCGTCTGTTCCGCGAGAACGGCATTTCCCTCTGCCGCCTGTCCGAGATGGCCTCCTGCACGCCCGCCCGCATCCTGGGCCGCAAAGCCGGGCTGCTCAGGGCGGGGTACGACGCGGACCTTGTGGCCGTGGACATAAACGCCGTCTCCTATCTGGACCCGGACGCCATGATCTCCCGCTCGCACAACACGCCCTTCGGCGGCGAAAAGCTGCTGGGGCGCATCCAATACACCATCGTGGAAGGAGAGATCCGCTATGCATAACATGGACAAGCTGGCCCAGCGGGCCCGGAAATACGGCCCCGTCTGCGTGGGTCTGGACACCCAGCCCGGCTTCCTGCCCAAGGCCATACAGGATATGGACATGAGCCTGGGCGAAAAGATCCTGCTGTTTAATAAGAAGGTCGTGGATGCTTCCTACGAGAACGCCGCCTGCTTCAAGGTCCAGATCGCCTGCTACGAGGCGCTGGGCCTGGAGGGGATGCGCTGCTTCGCGGACACGCTGGCCTATGTGCATAAGAAGGGCGTGCCCGTCATCTCGGACGTGAAGCGCGGGGACATCTCCTCCACCGCCGCCCAGTACGCCGCGGGCCACTTTACCGGCGACTTCGAGACGGACTTCATGACCGTCAACGCCTACATGGGCGTGGACGCCGTCTCCCCCTTCTATCCTTATCTGGAGGAAAAGGGAAAGGGTCTGTTCCTTCTGGTCAAGACCTCCAACCCCGGCTCCGGAGACTTTCAGGACCTAAAGCTTACGGACGGCTCCCAGCTCTACCAGCGCGTGGCCGCGACCGTCTCCGCCTGGGGCGAGCGCTTCGTGGGGGAAAGCGGCTTTTCCTCCATCGGCGCGGTGGTCGGGCTCACCTACCCCAAGGAGTTCAAGCTGGTGCGCGCCCTCATGCCGCACACCTTCTTCCTCATCCCCGGCTACGGCGCCCAGGGCGGCACGGGCAAGGACATCGCGGAGGTGTTCTCCGGCGGGGTCTGCGGCGTGGTGAACTCCTCCCGCGGGCTGCTCTGCGCCCACAAGGGCAAGACCGAGGGCATGGACTTCGACGCCTGCACCCACGAGGCCGTGCTCTCCATGCGAAAGGACATCGAACAATGGCTGTAGTGCTGGAAAACAAACGCGTGGCCCCGGACGTGTACTTGATGCGCCTGACGGATACCCCCGCAAAGCCCGGCCAGTTTTACATGCTGCGCCCGCTGCCCGGGAGCCTGGAGCCGCTGCTGGGCCGCCCCATCAGCGTGTTCGACTGCGAGGGATGCGAAAGCTCCTTCCTGTACAGGGTCGTGGGGAAGGGCACCGAGCTGCTTTCGCAAAGGCGCGCGAGCGATTCCGTGGACGCCGTCGGCCCCTTAGGCAACGGCTTTCCCCTTGAGGACAGGGACCTGACCGTCGTGGGCGGCGGCATCGGCATCGCGCCCCTTTACTACCTGCTAAAAGCGCACCGCGCCCGCTTCCCCGGCCGGAAGCGCAGCGCGTACCTGGGCTTCTCCGGCGACAGCTTCCTGACGGAGGAATTCTCCGCCCTGTGCGACGTTTCAAAGGTCAACATCGGCGGCTTCGTGACCGACGACGTGGACTTCTCCGTTCCCGCGCTCTACTGTGCCTGCGGCCCCACGCCCATGCTGCGCGCGGCAAAGAAGCGCGCCGAGGCGGCGGGCGCGGCCCTGCTGCTGTCGCTGGAGGCGCGCATGGCCTGCGGCGTGGGCGCGTGTCTGGGCTGCAGCTGTGCCACCATCTCCGGCAACCGCCGCGTCTGCAAGGACGGGCCCGTCTTCCCCGCCGAGGAGGTGCTGTTATGAGCAGACTGCAAGTAAACCTGCTGGGCGTCTCCATGAAGAACCCGGTGATCGCGGCCTCGGGCACCTTCGGCTTCGGCGAGGAATACAGGGCCTTCTTCGACCCCGGCCTGCTGGGCGGCATCAGCTCCAAGGGGCTGACGCTGCACGGCTCCAAGGGAAACGGCGGCGTGCGCGTCTGGGAAACGCCCGCCGGCATGCTCAACTCCATCGGTCTGGAGAACCCCGGCGTCGCCCACTTCATCGAGCGGGAGCTGCCCCTCATGCGGCGCATCCCCTCCGCCCTGCTGTGCAATATGGGCGGGCACAGCCTGGAGGATTACGAGCAGGGCGCGGCCATGCTGGATAAGGCCGACATCGACATACTGGAGCTCAACATCTCCTGCCCCAACGTAAAGGCGGGCGGCATGGCCTTCGGCATGGAGCCCGCCACCGCCGCCGACGTGGTCAGGCGCGTGCGCGCCCTGTGCCATCACCCTCTGCTGGTCAAGCTCTCGCCCAACGCGCCGGACCTGATCGCCGTGGCCCGCGCCGTGGAGGAAGCGGGCGCGGACGGCCTCTCCCTCACCAACACGTTCTTGGGCATGGCCATCGACGTGGACAGGCGGCGCGCCGTGTTCGACAACGTCTACGCGGGGCTGTCCGGCCCGGCGATCCTGCCGCTGGCGCTGCGCATGGTGCACCAGGTGTGCAAGGCCGTCACGATCCCCGTGGTGGGCTTGGGCGGCATCGCCACCTGGCGCGATGCGCTGTGCTTCCTCATGGCCGGGGCGACCGCCGTGCAGATGGGAACCGCCGGCTTTGCCGACCCCCTCGCCATGCCGCGGGCCATCGAGGGGCTCGAAAAATACTGCGAGGAGCAGGGGCTTCAGAACATACTGGAAATTCGAGGCATTGTGTAGAAGAACGCCTTCCCCACCTCCCGCCAACATGCAAAGGGCCGCGCCTGCAAATCCCCGCAGGCCGCGGCCCTTTCTTTTCTCTCTGCTAAGGAGCCTCGCCCAATCGACGAAATTCCCTTCTTTTCCATTTCCCAAAATCATCGGAAGCCCTGCCTTCACAGCGACGGCAGGGCTTCCCTTTTCCCGTGAACGCCAAGAAGCGCACGGCCCCATTCTGCACCATCCTATAAATAAAGAAGGGCGGCTCGGGCTGCTGCGGCCCCGCCGTCCTTCCGGGATGGGTGTTGATCGGATCACTTGCCCGCGATGCTCAGTCCGTCCACCAGCACGGAGGGCGCGCCGAAGCTGCACGCGCCGGGCAGGCCGAAGTACAGGTCGCTGCCCACGGCGCGGACGCCCTCGAGCAGCTTGTAGAAGTTCCCGGCCACGGTGATCTGCTCCACCGGGCGCACGACCTTCCCGTTCTGGATGAGGAAGCCCTTGGACGCCAGGGAGAAGTCGCCGGAGACGGGGTTGGCGCCCGCGTGGGTGCCCATCACGTCGGTGATCATCACGCCGTTCCCCGCCATGCGGAACAGCTCCTCGCGGCTGTTTTCGCCGGGCCGGATGTAGAAGTTGGAAGGCGCGATGCCCACGGTGGAGGCGTAGGAAGGGCGGCTCGCGTTGCCCGTGGAGGCGACGCCGGCCTTGTGGGCGTATTTCAGGTCATAGAGCAGGGTGCGGAACACGCCGTCCTCGATCACGGCCTTGCATCGGGCGGCCACGCCCTCGCCGTCGAAGGCGGCTCCGGAGTAGGCGTCCTTGCAGAAGGGGTCGTCCAGCAGCGTCACGCAGGGCGCGGCGACGGCCGTCCCCTCCTTCCCCTTGAGCAGGGAAAGGCCCCTGTCGGCGCTGGCGGCGGAAAAGATGCCCGCGAACACGCCCAGGAACACGGCCATGGTGTCGTTGCGGATGACCACCGGCACGGCCCCGGAGGGCATGGAGCTTGCGCCTATGTAGGAAATGCCGTCGGAAACGGCCTGCTCGGCCACATCCTTCACGTCCAGCTTGGCAAAGTCGTCGAAAGCCAGGAAGTGGCGGCCGCTGAGCATGTTGTCCCCGTTGCGGATGATGGGACTCACGCCCGCAAATCCCAGGGAGCCGGAGGACTCGCGGTCCAGACCCAACGTGTTGCGGATGCGGCGATAGCTCGTCTCCGTGCCGATCATGCAGCCGTGCACGCGCAGTACGCGCTCATCGGCCTCTTTGGCGTATTTTTCCATGGCGATGGCAAGGTCGATCTTCTCCTTTGCCGAAAGCGCGGAGATCTTATCCTCATAAGGCTTTTGCTCGATCGTGTCGCTGCCGTCATGCAGGGGCGTTTCGTCCTCGTTCTGGATGAGGGCCGCGTTCTCCTTGGCCGCCCGCACCAGCTCCTCCAGGCCGTCCTCGTCCACGGCCTCGGTGGAGGCGTAGCCCATCTTGCCGCCGTACAGCCCGCGCAGGGACAGGCCCTGCTGGCTCTCCACGCGGTAATCCTCCACGGCGCCCTCCTGCACGGAGGCCTGGAAGCTCTCGCCGCGGGTATAGTAGGCTTCCGCCTGTTCAAAACCGGCCCGCTTGGCCATTTCCAGCAGGCGGTCGATCATGCGCTCGTTCATCTTCATCTCTCCCTCATTTCTCAGCGGCCGCCCACGGTGATCTGGCTCACGCGGATGCGGGGCTGGCCGACGTTGGTGGGCACGGAGCCGGACATGGAACCGCACATGCCCTGGGCCATGGTCATCCTGCGGCCCACGCGGTCGATGTTCCAGAGGATCTCGTGGCCCTTGCCGATGAGGCTGGCGCCGCGCACGGGCCTGTCGATCCTGCCGTCGCGGACCAGATAGGCCTCGTCCACGCCGAAGTTGAACTCGCCGGTCACGGGGTTCACGGAGCCGCCGCCCATGCGGCAGGCGTACAGGCCGTCGCCCATGGTGCGGATCATCTCCTCCTCGTCGTCGCTGCCCTCGCAGATGAAGGTGTTGTTCATGCGGGAGGTGGGCGCGTAGCTGTAATCCTGCCTGCGGCCGCTGCCGGTGGAAGGCATGCCCATGCGCCGGCCGTTGAGCCTATCGATCATGTAGCTGGTCAGCACGCCGTCCTTGATGAGCTGCTTGCGCTGGGTGGGGTTGCCCTCGTCGTCGATGTTGAGGGAGCCCCATTCGCCCGGCATGGTGCCGTCGTCCACGGCGCTGACGCAGGGCGCGGCGATGGGCTTGCCCAGCTTGCCGCAGAACACGGAGTTGCCCTTGGCCACGGAGGTGGCCTCCAAAGAATGGCCGCAGGCCTCGTGGAAGATCACGCCGCCGAAGCCGTCGTCGATGACCACGGGCATCTGCCCGGCGGGGCAGTTCTCGGCGTGCAGCATGGTGACGGCGCTTTGGGCCGCGCCGCGGCCCAGGGCGTCCAGATCCAGCCCCTCCACGAACTCATAGCCCTGCAGGGCGCCGGGAGAGCGGGAGCCGGTCTGGTTCTCCGCGCCGCTGGCGGCGATGGCCTGCACGCGCACGCGCACATACACGCGCTCGTCCTGCACGTTCAGCCCCTCGGAGTTGATGATCTGCACCCTCTGCCACTTGCCGCTGAAGCTCGAGGAGACCTGCACGACCTCCGGGGAGTAGTCGCGGGCGGCCTTGTCCATCTGCAAGAGTGCCGCGGCCTTGCGCTTGCCGTCCACGTCGCCGGGGAGCAGGCGCACCGGGTGGATGTTGGGCGCGATGGAGCGGGTCAGGCGGATGTCGCGGCTTTCGCCCTTTTCGCCTATGGCCGCAGCCGCGTCCGCGGCGCAGCGCAGCAGGCCCTCGCGGCCCAGGTCGTTGGTGTAGGCGTAAACGCTGTTTAGTCCCTTATAGATGCGGATGCCGACGCCGCGCTGCCTGCCGGTGCTGGCGTTCTCCACCTGGGAGCTCAGGACCACGATGCCCTGGCTGGTGGTATCCTCCGCGAAGATCTCCGCGAAATCGCCGCCGGTGGACAGCGCCTTTCCTAGGACCTCCGCAGCCAAAGTGTTGTTCAGCATGTGGGTTTTGTTCACTCCTTCTTTTGTTCCGTCTGCGTATCGTCGTTCCCGGGCGCGCCGCCCTGCCGCTCCTGACGCGTGCGGCGGATGCGGGCCTCGAAGCCCATCTCCGTGGGCTCGTAGAAGCGCTCGTCCAGCGCGTCGTCGGGCAGGTACTGCTGTTTGACCCAATGTCCCGGGTAATCATGGGCGTATTTGTATCCCTTGCCCGCGCCGAGGCGGGAGCCAGCTCCCTTGTAGGAGGTATCCCGCAGGTGCACGGGCACCTGTATGTTGCGGGCCCGCTCCGCGTAGGCGAAGGCGGCGTCCCTGGCCAGCACCACCGAGTTGGACTTGGGGCTTTCGCAGACCATGATGATGGCCTGCGTGATGGACAGGGAAGCCTCCGGCATGCCGATGGCGTCCAGCGCCTGCCAGGCGGCCACGGCGGTGAGCATGGCCTGGGGATTGGCCAGGCCCACGTCCTCGCTGGCGTGGGCGATGACGCGGCGCACAATGATGCGCGGGTCCACGCCGCCGTGCACCATGCGGGCGAACCAGGCCAGGGCCGCGTCGGAGTCCGAGCCGCGCAGGGACTTGCAGAAGGCGGAGAGCATGTCGTAATAGTAGCTCTCGTCCAGCGCCAGCACCTGCTGCTGGATGGACTGCTCCGCCACGGAAAGGTCGATGTGGATGCGGCCGTTCTCGTCCTTTGGCGTGGTGAGCACGGCCAATTCCAGGGCGTTGAGCGCGTTGCGCGCGTCCCCGTTGGCGATGGAGGAAATGTGGTCAAGCGCCGCCTCGTCCATGTCCACGGGCAGGGATCCAAAGCCCCGCTCCTTGTCGGACAGGGCCTGCAGAACGGCGCGCTTTACGTCCTCCTGGCTTAAGGAGCGGAACTGGAACAGGCGGCAGCGGCTCACGATAGCCGGGGTCATGGCGATGACCGGGTTCTCGGTGGTGGAGCCGATGAAGCGGATGGAGCCCTGCTCGATGGCCGGAAGGATGGAGTCCGACTGGGCCTTGGACCAGCGGTGGCACTCGTCCAGAAGGAGGTAGGTGCTCTGGCCGTATAAACGGATGCGGTCGCGGGCCTGGGCGATCACGTCGCGCACCTCGCCCACGCCGGAGGTGACGGCGTTGAGCTTGACGAAGGCCGAGGACGTGGTGTTGGCGATGATGGAGGCCAGCGTCGTCTTTCCCACGCCCGGCGGGCCGAAGAAGATGCTGGAGGTGAGCCTGTCCGCCTCGATGGCGCGGCGCAGGAGCGTGCCCTTGCCCACGATGTGGGTCTGGCCGATGAACTCCTCGAGCGTGCGCGGGCGCATGCGGTCGGCCAGCGGGCGGTGGCTGTCCTCGTTGCCGGAGAAGGAAAACAGGTCTACGCTCATGGGTTCTTCCTCTTGACGACGCCCGGGCGGAACACCAGCAGCCTCTGCCCCACGAAGGAGAGCATGTACAGAAGGATGTCCACCAGGAGCTTGGCGACGTAGCCGCTCATGCCCAATCTGCAGAACAGGTCCACGCCGATCATGCCCAGCAGCAGCACGAAGGCCACCAGCAGGTAATAGCGCAGCAGCTGGCCAGCGATGGAGCCGTCCTGGGCCTTAAAGACCAGCTTGCGGTTGATGTAGAAGTTAAGGGTGGAGGAAACGAGCCGCGCCCCGCCGTAGCTCAGCCACAGGGGCAGCGCGTGCGTGGCCAGCAGGAGCGCGTAGAGCAGGTAATCCGCGCCGTAGCAGAACAGGGACGAGGCCGTGAACACGAACAGGCGGGAGAACACCTTGAGCGCGTCCACCACGGGGTTAAAGTGCGTGCCCGCGTTGTTCTGGATGTAGACCGTTTCGATGGGGATCTCCACGATCTGGAAGCCCTCGCGCGCAAAGCTCAAGAGCATGTTCATCTCGTACTCGTAGCGCGCGCCGGGGATCTCCATCAGCCGGGGAAGCAGGCCCGCCGGGAAGCCGCGCAGGCCCGTCTGTGTGTCGTAGACGCGGAAGCCCGTGGCCAGGAAGAAGGCAAAGCGGGTGATGCCGTTGCCAAAGCGGCTCTTCCAGGGGGCTTTCTTGTTCATCTTCCGGCTGCCCAGGACCAGGGAATCCACTTCCTGCATCTTCTCCAGCTCGTCCGCCACGCGCACCACGTCCCGCACGGTGTGCTGGCCGTCGCAGTCCGCCGTCACCACGCCTTCACCGGGGTGGTGCAGAAGGATGTGGTTGAACCCCGTCTTCATGGCCTGGCCCTTGCCCAGGTTCACCGCGTGGGTCAGCACCTCCGCGCCCATCTTACGCACCTGCTCGAACAGGGGCGCGTAGGGCTCGCCGCCGCCGTCGTCCACGCAGACCACGGCGCTGAAGCGCCCCGTCTGAATGGCCTCGGCCACGAACGCAAGCATATTCTCGTCCGGCTTGTACGCCGGCACCAGCAAAACAGCCATGGGCTCTTTAACTCCTTGTTCCTCCCGGCAGCAGCCGCCTGCCCACCCGGATGTATCCTATATTACTATACTAAAGCCAGAGCAAAAAAGCAAGGCCGCTTCCGTGAAATCGGCGCCAAATAAAGCAAAGCCCGGGACGGATCTCAAAAGGACCGTTCCGGGCTTCGTTGGAGCAAGAGCTCATCCCTTCACGCCTGCGGAGGCGATGCCTTGGATGATGTACTTTTGGAAGAACAGGAAGATCAGGAAGGGCGGTATGACCGCCACGGTCGCCAGGGCGAACACCTTCGGATAATCCTTGTCGCCAAACTGCTGCAGATTGCTGGTCAGCGTGGCCAGCCAGGCGGTGAGCGTGGAATCCGCTACGTTGTTGATGTACAAAAACGGTGTCAGCCAGTCGTTCCAGTTGCTCAGCGCGGTGTTGATGGCGATGACGGCGACGATGGGGCCCTGGAGGCGCAGCACCACCCAGGTGACGATACGCCAAAAGCCGCAGCCGTCGATCTCCGCGGCTTCCTCGATCGCCTTGGGGAAGGACTTCATGGACTGCGAGAACAAAAAGACCCACAGCAGGCTCCCCCAGCCCAAGGGAAGGAACAGCATGAGCTTGTTGTTGATGAGCCCATGCCCGCCCCGGCCCAGCCAGTCGTTCCCGCCCATGAAGGGGATGCGGGAGACCAGAATGTAGGATGGGATGATGGTCAAGACGCTCGGGACCACCTGTGCGGCGACGATGGCGATAAGGAAGAACTTCTTCCCCCTAAAATCGTATCTGGCCAGCACATAGCCGCACAAAACAGCCATGGCCACCGTAACGAGCGTGTACCACGCCGCCCGCTGGAGGGAGTTGAGGAGCGGGGCAAAGCCGCCGTCTATCGAGAATACGAAGGCATAGTTCTGGAGCGTCGCGTGTTCCGGGATGGGAAAGAGCGTTCCCATGTTCCCGAACTCGCTCTTGAGCATGAGCGAGCCCAAAACGCTGTATACGAACGGATACGCGAACAGAAACGAGACCACGCTCATGACGAGCAGCCAGGAACCCTTCAGCAGATATTTTGCGTATCTTTTCATTCGTCCTCGTTCCTCCTCTGCAGCCACAGGTACCCAAGGGCAAACACGACCGTCACCAGGCCCAGGGCCAGGGACTCCGCGCCCGCCATGCCAAGGTTAAAGTTGATAAAGCCATCCCTGTAAATTCTATACATCAGCACATCCGTCTGTCCGAACGGGTTGCCCTTGGAGATGAACATCACGACGTCGAACATCTGCATGGCTCCTATGATGCCCGTCAGCAGGATGTACATGGCGATGAACTTAAGCCCGGGCAGCGTGATGTAACGCACCTGCTGCCAAAAGTTCGCGCCGTCCACCCGGGCCGCCTCGTAAAGGCTGGGGTCGATGGCCTGCAGGCCGCCCAACCAGATGATCGCCGCAGGGCCGACCCTCTGCCAGACAAAATAGGTAACGATCCAGAAGGTCATCCAGAACGCAGAATAGTTCCACGTGACCGCGGCTCCGCCCAAGCTGGTCAGGATCCGATTGAGCCCCTGGTCCGCCAGCGGGTTCAGCAGCGCCACGAAGACGGCCGTCGTCGCGGAGACCGCGGACACGTTGGGCACGTAGATCGCGGTCCGAAAGAGCCCCTTGACCTTGGAGGATACGTTGAGCGCCAGCGCCAGGGCAAAGGAGATGACCGTATTCATCGCCAGGGCCAGCAGACCCATCCAGATCTGGCGCCACATCAGCGCCCCGTATTCGGGGACGGAAAAGAACGTTTTAAAGTTGGCAAGCCCGATCCATTTTGGGGTCGAGCTCAAGGCGTTGTACTCGGTGAACCCCAGATACAGCCCGAACAGCAGGGGCACCAGGTTCCAAATAGCGATATACAAAAAGAACGGCAGCAGGACCAAATAGGCCGTGCGTACTTCCCTGCGCCTGCGCGCGGAGGGGCGTCGCCTTTCGCCCCGGACTTTGTTGACAGTCGCAGTCATGTGCAGCATTCCCTTCTTGATCAGCGCATGGATCTCTTTTACTTAGGGACCTTACGGGGACGGCCCCATGGCCGTCCCCTTTCGGATGTCATAAGGTCCCTTCTGTGTCTTTAGTTGAGCAGCGGCTCGATCTGCGCCTGCGCCTGCGCGCAGATCTGGTCGATGGGATCGTCCGTCATCGTGACGCGGGCCAGGACCTGCTGGTTGATGATCTCCCAGATCTGGGCATCGTTCTTGAGGAACGCTGCCTGCCCGGTCACGGTGCCGCTGCGCAGTGTCTCCACCGCCACGCGCAGGGCGGCCTTGTCCTCGCCCTCGTACAGAGCGTCGTTCTCCAGCATGCTGGTCAGAGGCACGGCGTAGCTTTCCTCGATCCAATACTGCAGCTGCTCCTCGCTCAGGCAGATGTTGCGGTAGAAATCCCAGAAGGCGTTGGTCTCCTCCTCGCTGACGCCGACGGGCACGCCCACGTATACGGTGCCGACCAGGCAGTTGCCAACCTTGCCGTCCTCATCGGGAACTGGCAGAGGCGCCACGCCCAGGTCTACGCCGTAGCGCATGGCGCTGGCTTCTTCCCAGGTGCCGTTGATCACGAAGGCCAGGTCCTGCTCGTCGGGCTGTTCAAAGGCGTTCCACATCGGGCCCTCGTCGTTGTTGTTGCCCAGGCCCGCGGGGAAGTTCTTGTCCATCTGGCGGATATAGGCAAGCGCCTGCTGCACCTTCTCATCGTTCAAATTGATGGTGTCGTTGCCGCCGAAATCCGTGCCGAGCTGGCGGAAGAACGGGGTCGCGCGCAGCGCGCCGCCGTTGTTGGGGAAGGACGGGATGCCGCCGCCCCAAAACTCGCCGTTGCCCGCAGCGGTGATCGCTTCCGACATGGTCTGGAACTCGGACCAGGTCTTGGGCGGGACCTCGGGATCCAGTTCGGCCTTCCTCAGAAGCTCCTTGTTATAGAACAGCATGAAGATAGAGGTCTTGAACGCCACCGCATACGGCTTGCCGTCCGCAGCATAGTACACGAAGGACGGATCGATGCCTTCCAGCACGGAAGCGGGAACTTCTTGCAGGATACCGGAGTTGGCATAAGCGGGGATGAAGCTCTCGCCCACGATGTTGCTGGGCGGGTTGTTGGCGGAGATGGCCGCGCGCTGCCTCTGGTCCAGCGTTTCGGCCCAGCCCCAGTCGTTCCACTCGAAATCGATGTTGGGGTAAGCTGCCTCGGCCTTCTCACGGTTGGTCATGTAGTAATGATCCTGGCTCACCGCGCCGCCTTCCTTCGCGTTGGCGGCCTCGATCTGGGTATCGTTGTAGCCCATGTAAACGATGGAAAGGGACAGCTTCTCCCCCGTTTCGCCCTCGGGCTGCTGTTCCTGCGGGGCGGAAGTCGCCGTCTGACCGGCTCCTTCGTTTGCCCCTCCCGATTGCGGCCCCGAAGGCGCGGACGAGCAGGCAGACAGTCCGATCGCGGTGCAGACGCAAATGATCATGAGCACTGCGGTCCATTTTCTGATCCGTTTCATTTTCTTCTCCTCCTATTGGAATATTTTGGCCCTTTTCCTAGGGCCTTGACACGATTTGAGTATGCGGGCAAGCTTCTACGAACGCAAGAAAAGTTTTTCCACAAACCTATATAATATTCATACAGGTCCGTCGCCGCCGTCTCTGTGACGGGCGAAATGGCCTCGAAAAACAGGGCGTTCCACGCGAGACGCTCTTGCACAGCATGTATATATCTAGTACATGTTCGATCGCAAAAAAAGATTTCACGACCGGGCGAAAAAACATAAAATCAAAAAAGGATTCGGAGGCATGAATGGTGAAGATTAAAAGAGTTTATGAGCAGATCAGGGATAAGATCGAGCAGGACGCGCTCAGCCTGACGCCGGGCGAATTTCTCTCCTCGGAGATGTCCTACTCCCGCATGTTGGACGTGAGTCGGCTGACCGTGCGCAAGGCCGTGGACGATCTGGTCCGGGCCGGCCTGGTGCGGCGCATACCCGGCAAGGGGCTGGTGGTCTCGGACCGCGACCGGCCGCGCCGTCCCTCCCTGCGCCTGCTCCTTTCCCTTCCTTATGTTGCATACGATTCCGACTTCTTTCAGGTCACCATGGGCTGCATCGACCGGGCCAACGAGCTTGGGCTGGATTACAGGGTCCTTTCCTATACCGACCCGCAGGAGCGCCTTGACCGCCTGACGCAGGAGGATCTTTCCCTCTACGACGGCGCGGTGGTCTGCTTCTATGAATCGCCCGAGGACGATCGGATGCTGGATCTGATCCGCCGCTCGCGCCTGCCCTTCATCCAGGTCAACGAAAACGACGGTCCCGACCCGAGCATCTGCGCGGACAGCTTCAACGGCGGATATATCATGGGCGAATACCTGATCCGCTGCGGACACCGGGACATTCTGTTCATCACCAGCGACCGGCCGGTCACCTCCGTGCGCAAACGGACAGACGGTTTCCGCCAGGCGCTGATGGACAACGATCTGCCCGTGCGGGAGGATTACTTTCTCTCCTTTGCAGACCCCGGCGACCCGCTGCTCCCCATCCACGCCGAACTGCGCTCCCTGCCCGCGGAGGCCGAGCCATTTCTTCGCCGCGAGAAGCCCTTTACCGCCCTGTGCGGCTATTCCTCCCTGCCGATCCTCTCCATGTTGGGGCAGCTGCACCGGCTGGGCTGGCAGGTGCCGCAGGACGTTTCCGTCGTTACCTACGGCAACGCGCCATATTTCGAGGCGCAGGCGATCCCGCTCACCTCGGTGCTCACACCCAACCACGAGATGGGCTCCCGCGCCGTGGAGCTGTTGTACGACTATTTGACGGGCGCGTCGGAGGAGATCGTCTCCGAGATGTTTCCCGTTTCCCTGTCGCTCTACAAGTCCGTCAAGTCCCTGCGGAACGGGCCCGCGGCGGGCAATACAGATATAAGTTAAGGAGGGGTCCGGCATGTCCATGACCGGCACGCTTTTCGACATCCAGCGCTTCGCGGTGCACGACGGCCCGGGGATCCGCACCACGGTGTTCTTCAAGGGCTGCAACAACCGCTGCGCCTGGTGCCACAACCCGGAATCGCTGATCGTTCGGCCGCAGATCGAGTTCTACCCCACCCGCTGCATCGGCTGCGGCAAGTGCTTTACCGCCTGCCCCAACGGCGCGCACGTCCTGAAGGACGGCGAGCACGTCATCGACCGGGCCAGGTGCACGGGCTGCGGCCTCTGCGCGGACACCTGCTACGCCACGGCGCTGACGAAGAAGGGCTACACCGCCACCGTGGACGAGGTGATGGAGACGATCCTGGCCGACAAGCCCTACTACGAGTCCTCCGGCGGCGGGGTGACGCTCTCCGGCGGGGAACCGGCCCTGCAGCCGGAGTTCGCCTTGGAGCTGCTCAAGCGTTGCAAGGCGGAGGGGCTGCACACCGCCATCCAGACCGCGGGCAACGTGCCCTTCCCCGTTCTGCAAAGCCTTCTCCCCTATCTGGATATGGTGATGTACGACATGAAGGGCTTCGCGCCCTCCGTCTACAAGTGGTACGTGCGGGGCGACAGGGAGCGCATCTTCACCAACCTGCGCCTGCTGGACGAGGAGTTTGAAGGAACGCTGGCGGTGCGCACGCCCGTCGTGGGCCCTGTCAACGACACGGAAGAGGAGATCGGCGCCATCGCGGAGATGCTGGAAGGGTTCAAGCACCTTTCCTACTACCAGCTCATGCCCTACCACGCGCTGGGCAAGGCCAAGTACGACGCGCTGGACGAACACTTCGAGGAGAGCTTCTACACCCCCTCTACCGAAAAGATGACGCTTCTGGAAGACCTGGCCGCGCGGCACGTGCGGGTGTTCAACTACACGCGCGGCTACCTGCACACGCAGGAAGAACAGTAAAACAGGCCGCTTCCCCGGCCCTGTGATAAAGGAGGATCCCTGATGGCTCAAAGACATTACGACATGATTGAAGGACTGCACCGGCTCAAGCTGCAGCACAACGACGAAAAACTCCGCCGCATGGGCGGCTCCTGGGATTCGGACGACCACGGCTGGATCCCGCTGGATCTGACCGAGCCCGTGGAGCCCGTGCGCGACGAGAAGAGCGGCCTGGTCACGGGCATGGACGCGGTCACGCGCACCTTCGTCAAGTACCTGGACGCGCACCCTGTGTTCATGCACGAGGACTCCGCCTTCGCGGGCTGCTGGATCGGCAACGTCACCGGCATGTCCGACCCCTGGCGCGATGAGGAGCGCTTCTTCGAGAACGAGGCGCAGCTGCCCCTGTACAACATCACCACCCGCGGCCTGTACGCGATGAACCACTGCGCGCCGGACCTGAACATCGGCCTGGAGCTGGGCTGGGGCGGCCTGCTTCGCAAGATCGAGCGCTACGAGGGCATGCACTCCGAGGACTACCGCGACTTCTACGAGGGCGAAAAGCGGTTGGTGCTGGCCATCCAGCGCTTTGTCAAGCGCCATGCCGACCGCGCCTTCGAGCTGGCCGCGCAGGCCGAGACGGAGGAAAAGCGGCAGCACTTCACCCGCATCGCCGAGGACTGCGCCTACCTGGTGGACGGCGCGCCTAAGACTCTGCGCCAGGCCATCCAGTGGATCGTGTTCTGGCAGGACGTGGACCGCATGTACTTTAACGGCGGCGCGGGCCAGGAGCTGGACACCCTTTTGCAGCCCTACTACGAGCGCGACGTGCAAAACGGCCTCATCACGGACGACGACGAGGTGGTCTGGTATTTCGCCTCCCTGTTCTTCAACGACCCCCATTACTCCATGATCGGCGGCCAGGACCCCCTGACCGGCAAGGACGTGACCAGCCGCATCTCCTTCCTCATACTGGAAGGCCAGCACAGGCTGAACATCCCCAACAACCTGGCCCTGCGCGTTCACGAGAACGTCAACGAGGAGCTGTTCACCCGCGCGGTGCGCTACCTGTTCGAGGACGGCACCGGCGTGTGCTATTCCTGCGGCACGGGCCTGGACAACGGCTACGCCCGCAACGGCCGGCCCATCTACATCGCCCGCATGCGCTCCAAGGTGGGCTGCAACTGGACGGCCCTGCCCGGCATCGAATACTGCCTGCAGGACGTGACTCGCGTCTGCCTGGCCAAGCCGCTGCTGCTGGCGCTGGACGATATGCTCGCTTCCCCGGAGGAAAACTCCATGGCCAACCTGCTGCATCACTACGAGGAGCGGCTGGCCAAGGCGGTGCAGCTCATCAAGGACGGCATAGACTGGCATGTCAAGTATAAGTGGCTCAACAAGCCCGAGGTGGTGCTGAACCTGGTCTGCCACGGCCCCATCGAGCGCGGCATGGATATGTCCCACGGCGGCGTGGACATCGTCAACTTCGCCTGCGACGCCACCGCCCTGGCCACCACCGCCAACTCCCTGGCCGCCATCGAGCAGCGCGTGGTGAAGGAAGGCCGCCTGACCTGGGAAAAGCTGGCCACGGTGCTCAAGAACAACTACGAGGGCGCCGAGGACATCCGCCTCATGCTCAAGTCCGTTCCCCAGTACGGCGCGGGCGGCACCATCGCGGACCGCTACGCCAAGTACCTGGCCGACCTGTACACCCACATGATGCGCGACACCCCCACCCACGACGGCTTCATCGTGCTGCCCGGCATCTTCTCCCACGGGGATGTGTACATCCACGGGAAGAACCTGGGCGCTACGCCCAACGGCCGCAAGGCGGGCGAGGCCATCTCCCACAGCGCCGATCCCGACCCCGGCTTCCTGCCCGGCGGCGGCACCGCGCCCACGGCCAAGGCCAACGCCGTGGCCGGCGTGCAGAGCGGCTGGGGCAACTCCACCCCCCTGCAGGTGGACATCGACGCCCACCTGGCCAAGGAGATGGGCGGCGTGGAGAACATCAAGGCCTACATCCGCACCCACGACAGGATGGGCGGCACGCTGGTGAACATCAACGTGGTCTCCAAGGAGAAGATACTGGAGGCCCACAAGAACCCCGACCTCTACCCCGACCTGGTGGTGCGCGTGACCGGGTACAGCGCCTTCTTCAAGTCCCTCTCGCCCGAGTACCGCCAGCAGGTGGTGGACCGCTGGCTGGCCAACGGTTAAGGCAAGATAAACACGCACAAGCGGGAGCCGCGCAGGCTCCCGCTTCTCTGTTGCAAAACAAAACCCGCTCTTGCCGAAACGGGAAAATGAGTCTATACTTCTTTATGAAATCATGCCCCTCACGGGCAAAGGCACAGACAAAGACGGATAAAGGAGTGTTTTTGAAATGGATCGCAAGTACCTCTGCGGCAGTGAGACCACCGTGCGTTCGACCGCGGGCCTTTTGCGCGGCTTCTGGTTCGAGGACTGCTTCCGCTTCTACGGCGTCAAGTACGCCGACGCCCGCCGCTTCCAGCGCCCGCTGCCGGTGCAGCCCTGGGAAGGCGTGCGCGACGCCCTGGGCTACGGCTACGTGAGCCCCATGCTCGGCCAGGACGTGCCCGGCGCGGGCGAGCTGCGCGTGCCGCACCGCTATTGGCCCATGGACGAGAACTGCCAGTACTTAAACATCTGGACCCCCTCGCTGGAGAGCGGCAAAAAGCGCCCGGTCCTGGTCTGGATCCACGGCGGCGGCTTCGTGGCGGGCTCCTCCATCGAGCAGATCGCCTACGACGGCGCGAACCTGTGCAAATACGGCGACGCGGTGGTGGTCTCGTTAAACCACCGCCTGAACATACTGGGCTATCTGGACCTTTCGGCCTACGGCGAGGAGTACGCCAACTCGGCCAACGCGGGCAACGACGACATCATCGCCGCCCTGCGCTGGATCCATGACAACATCGCGGCCTTCGGCGGCGACCCGGAGAACGTGACGCTGTTCGGCCAGTCCGGCGGCGGCGCGAAGATCTGGATGCTGATGCAGATGCCCGAGGCGGACGGCCTGTTCCACAAGGCCGTTGTGCAGTCCGGCGTGGTGGGCGGCGCCAACAAGAACGGCCGGCCCAAGCTGGACGCGGGCGCCTATGACGAGCCCATGGACGGCCGGCCCCTGGTGGAAGCCCTGCTCAAGGAGCTGGGCCTTGATAACGCCAAGCAGCTGGAAGCCGTCCCCTACGACGAGCTGACCAAGGCCTACAACAAGGTGGCCCCGGCGCTGCGCGAGGCGGGGCAGTACGTCTCCGGCCCGATGCCCAACGCCTATTACGTGGGCGACCCGCGCGTCTGCGGCTTCACGGCGCACGCGCAGACCATCCCCGTCTTGGTGGGCACGGTGCTGGATGAGTTCGCCGCCTTCTCCCCCACGCCCGACGAGGAGATCGAGAAGGACGGCCGCGGCGTCATCGCCCGCAAGTTCGGCGAAACACACGCGGACGAGCTGATCGCCCTGTACCAAAAGACCTACCCCGGCAAGGGCCTGCGCGACCTGGCCGACATCGACACGCTGTTCCGCGAGCCCACGGTGGACTTTATCGAAAAGCGCGCCCGGCAGTGCGCCGCGCCGACCTACTCCTACCTGCTGACCTTTGACTTTGAGGCCCAGAGCGGCAGCGGCCCCTGGCACTGCGCGGAGATCCCCTTCGTGTTCCACAACGCCGCCATGACGCCCTACTGCAACGTGCCCGGCGGCGAGGCGCTGGAAACGGCCATGTGCGACGCCTGGCTGGCCTTCGCCCGCAGCGGCGATCCCTCCTGCGCGGCCCTGCCCGCCTGGCCCGCCTGCAAGCCCGGCGACGAGGCCTGCATGATCTTCGACCAGGTCTGTGAGCTGCGCCACAACCACGACCACGCCCTGCTGGCCTTGCTGGATGAGTGCGAGGAAGCCCCCGCCGAGGACGTGAAGGTCGAACACTAAAGCCTTTCGGCTCTTCCCACGAGCGATATAGCAAGAACACCCCCGCAAAGCGGGGGTGTTCTTGATGCTCAAGGCGTTTCCAGAAGCGCCGTTCCTTCAAAGTTCAGGGTCCTCTCCACCCTGCCGGTGGCGGCCCATTCGCAGGCACAGACGAACATCTGCTGGATCTGCTTAGGCGCAAGGCTTTCCAGCGTGTTTTCCATGAGGCCGTGTCCGGTGTAGTAGGGCCACACGTGGCCCAGGGCCAGGTTGACCGTCCGCTCCTTTCCATAACGGCCCCGGTGGCCGGACCCGCACGCAGCAAACGGCCCCTCTTAAGAATTTGTCGAAAGAGGGGCCGTTTTTTATAGAAATTATGCGAAAAAGGGAGAAATGCGGCGGGCGACCGGGCGAAAAAGGGGGAAATTTGAGCGGGTTTTAGTTGGTCAGGGCCTTGTACATCTTCATGAGCTCGGCGACGCACTGGCTTTCGGTCATGTCGCGGACGGAGAAGCCGTAGGCCTGCATGACGGCGCGGTCGTTCTCCTGATGGGCCCTGCGCAGCTCGGGCGGCATGGCGATCTCGTCGTAGAGGTCGGCAAGGCTGGCGTCCGGGTAGAGGGCGCGGGCGTCCAAAATGGCCTGGGCGGTCTGCTCGATGCGCGCCTTCTGCGCGTCGCTGGGCGTGGGCCAGGGGAAGTTGTTGTAGACAACATTTACGGAGTAACGATAACGCATTTCAAGGCGACCACACACAGTTCGTATCCAGGCATTATGTACATTCGACATTAGAACTCCGAAATGATATAAACTTGCATTTGGTAAAAGAAGATTTGAATCACCACATACTACCTCTGGAGATACAAATCCCATAGGAATATATCTTCGTTTCTCGGAAGAATGGCGAGGAATGATTATATAATCTTGTTCGGGCTGTCTAATTTCCCCAAACAAGTATGCTGTTGCCGCAAGTTTTCTCGTGCTTTCACGATTGCTTTCTTCACGTGTCCTTTTTACTTTTTCAATGGCTTCCATTACAGGTTTTACTTTTTTTATATCCGCAGGACTGATCCCTTTCAACCAAAGACACCAACGTTTCTTGTTGTGAAGAAATTCAGTTGCTCCAAGAAATGGCCGAAACATTTTGGCTGCAATTGGATATGCTTGAACGATTTCCTGCATTTTCTCATCGGAATAGTCAGACAAATACCCCCCCCCCATCATTGGGCATGCTGCCAAAAACGACATTTGCAACATTACAAATGGGCTTTTTTCTGCTATCAATCAAAATATCTGGTCCATTGACTAAATAGGCATTGATATTATCTACGATTTGATAATTATCAGAGATAAACAGTTTGCGAGTCTCTGCTCTCTGATAGGAAAATCCGATAATAACGCAATGAACATGCGCTTTGATTGACGCTTCACTGTCCCAGCGGAAAGTTCTATATGCGAAATTTATGACAACGCCTTTGCTATATAGCCTATTCCAAAGTATAGGGACTTGCTCGCCTTGCGTAATTGAATTTGTAGAAACAAGTGCCGCTTGTATTTTTGTCCCGAGCATATATGCGGAGGCTTTCTCGTACCATCCTGAAACATAGTCAAGATTGCCGTAGTTTTTCATGCCGTCGAAAACCACTTCTAAATCCCGTTTTTGCTTACCACTCATGAGTCGCGCACCTATAAAAGGTGGATTGCTGATAATATAGTTCAGCCTGTCCTTCGGCACCACGCTTTCCCAGTCGGTCTTGAGGGCGTTGGCCTCCACGATGTTCGCGTTGGTCTTGAGCGGCAGGAAGTCCAGAGACATGTGCACGACTGCCTCCGTCTCCTTCATCATCTGGCTTTCCGCGATCCACAGGGCGGTCTTGGCCACCGTCACGGCGAAGTCGTTGATCTCTATGCCGTAAAACTGCCCGATGGAGACCTGGATCGGGTCGCCCACGTCCATCACGATCTGCCCCTGGTGCAAAAGGGACAGCGCCTCGTTTTCCAGCCTGCGCAGGCAGATATACGTCTCCGTCAGGAAGTTGCCCGAGCCGCACGCGGGGTCCAGAAAGTCAAGGCTCGCCAGCTTCTTCTGGTAGGCCTGCAGCCGCGCGCCGCGCGTCCGATTCACGGGGATGGCCTTGATCTCGTCAAGCTCCCTGGTCAGCCCGTCCAAAAACAGCGGGTCGATCAGCTTGTGTATGTTCTCTATGGAGGTGTAGTGCATGCCGCCCGAGCGGCGGGTCTCCGGGTTCAGCGTGCTCTCGAACACCGCCCCGAAGATCGTGGGGCTGATCTCCGCCCAGTCGAACTCGTCGCTGGCCTGGTTGAGCAGCAGGTCCCGGATCTCCTCCGTGAACGGAGGGATCTCGATGTCCTCATCCTGGAACAGGCCGCCGTTCACATACGGGAAGGCCGCAAGCTCCGGCTCCAGGTACTGGTCGCGCTCGTCCTCGCCCGTGTCCAGCACGCGGAACAGCTCGATCAGCGCCTTGCGGATGTGGCGGGTGTCGTACTCGGCCAGGTAGTCGTGGAACATGCCCCGGCGGCCGAAAATGCCCGCGTCCTCCGCGTACAGGCAGAACACCAGCCGCACGCACAGCACGTTCAGGCTGCGCAGCGTCCTCTCGTTTTCCGGGTCCCTGTACTGCTTTAGGAACGCGTCGTACAGCTTGCCCACGATCTTGCCCGCCGCAAAGGAGACCTCCATCTCCCGCTTGAGGTGGTCGCTGCCGGTATCCACCAGGAAGCTCAGGCGGTAGTATTCCTTCTCCAGGTCGGCCAGCAGTATCTTCTCCGGCTCGCCGCCCGGACGCT
>CANQPP010000037.1 GCA_947625765.1 uncultured Clostridia bacterium | reverse complement strand
GTTTCTCACCCCTTTCCCTCATTCTAGCACAAAAAATGGTAGGCACTTTTCGTGTCTACCATCTTTTTATCACTTCAAGCGGCTTTCCGCTCCGGCGTCTTTGACGCTCCGATCAGTTGAACTTGGATTTCAGGAAGGCCACCGCCTTGGCGATGTCGCCGATGGGGTCGTCGCCCACCTCGCGCTCGATGGTGAGGAAGCCGCAGTAGTCGATCTCCTCCAGGGCCTTTAGGTAGTTGTCCCAGTCCACATAGCCCTCGCCCAGAGGCGTTTCGACGAAGTAATCCTCCAGGCGCAGGTCCTCGATGCCGCCGTCGGCGAAGTAGCCGTACACCTTGTTGGGGTCGTGGAACTTGGTGGAGCGGCCGTCCTTGGCGTGGGTGTGGACGATGTAGGGAGCGAGCGTGTAGACCGCCTGCACCGGGTCGTCGCCGGTCACCATGACCAGGTTCGCGGGGTCCAGGTTCACGCACATGCCCCTCACGCCCAGGTCGTCCAAGAAGGCGCGCAGCGTCGTGGCCTTCTCCGGGCCGGTCTCGATGGCGAACTTGCAGCCCAGCTCCTGGCCGAACAGGCCCAGCTCGCGGCAGGCGCGGGCCATGATGTCGTAGCGGGGGTCGGAGCGGTCCTCGGGCACCACGCCGATGTGGGTGGTCACCACGTGGCAGTCCAGCGCCAGGGCCAGCTTCATGATCTCCTTGGACTTTTCCACCTTCCAGACGTTGTCGGACTCCAGGGCGAAGCCGTGCCCGCCGAAGTCCGCGCACAGGGCGCTGACGCAAAGCCCTAAGCCCTGTATGCGCTCCCGCAGCTCCCTGCGGGCGAAGCAGTCCAGATTCTCCGGGGCCATCTCGCCCTTGGTGGCGTAAAGCTGCACGCCCTGCGCGCCCAGCTCCGCGGCCTTTTCCAGGCCCGCTTGAAGGGGAAGGCGGAGCCCATCCGCCATGATGCCGATCGGGAATTTCATCGTTGACCCTCCTTCGTGGTCGTGGAGTCGTAGGTGTTTAAGGGGGTAAGGGGGGAGGCGTTCAGCGGGCGCTGCCGTCCATTTGGCTGAGCTTGTCCACCCGGCGGCGGAACTCCTCCGAGCCGTCGAAGCGGGCATTCAGGAAGCGCTCGATCAGCTCCAGCGCCACGGTGTGCCCCACGATCTGCCCGCCCAGGGCGATCACCTGCACGTCGTCGTGCTCCACGCACTGGTGCGCGGTGTACAGGTCGTGGCAGACGCAGGCGCGGATGCCGGGCACCTTGTTGCAGGCGATGGCCGCGCCCACGCCCGTGCCGCAGAACATGACGCCCCGCTCGGCCCGGCCGGAGAGTATCGCCTCGCAGATCCGCTTGGCGATGTCGGGGAAGTCCACGGGCTCGGGCGTATAGCAGCCGAAGTCCTCGATCTCGTGCCCAAGGGCGCGCAGGCCGTCCAGGACCTGCATCTTCAGGGCAAAGCCGGCGTGGTCGCCGCCCACGGCGATGCGCATGGCAGCCTCATTCCTTCTTACAGTCCGTCCCGGAAGCTCACAGGACGATCTCGCGGCCTTCCTTGGCGGAATCGTACAGCGCCTGCATCATCTGCGCGGTCACCAGCACGTTGGCGGCGTTGGAGCGGATGTGCTCGCCCGTCTCGGCGCAGCGCAGGAAGGCGTCCAGCTCGTCGTAGAACATGTCGTTGTGGGGATAGTCCGGCGTCTCGCGGTAGAGCTTGCCGTCCTTGGCGCCGTAGACCGTGTAGCCGCCGCCGTAGGTCAGCTTGACGCCGCCCTTGGTGCCCAGGAACTCGATGAAGCGGGTGTCGTCGTCGGGCACGTTCTGCGCCCAGGCGCCGTTCAGGGAGATGGTGGCCTTGTCCGTGCGGATGAGGCCGGTGACGAACTCCTCCACGTCGTAGACGCCGTCGTAGTCCGGCGGGCCGGCCCACATGTACTCAAACACGTAGTCGCGCATGGGCGTGCCCAGCTTGGAATAGGTCTGGCCGCTGACGGAGCACACCTTTTCGGTGTTCAGGCAGTAGTTGATGAGGTCCAGGTAGTGCACGCCCCAGTCGATCAGCACGCCGCCGCCTGCCATTGCCTGTGTGGTGAAGGGGCCGCCCAGGCCGGGGATGGCGCGGGAGGAGCGGAAGGAGCAGTACACGTGGTAGATCTCGCCCAGCTCGCCGCTCTCGATCAGGTCCTTGACGCGGTTGACGGCGCCGTTGAAGCGGTTGACCACGCCGATGTTGAGGACCCTGCCCAGCCGCTCGGCCTCGTCGCACATTTCCTTGGCCAGGTCGTAGCTGACAGAGGCGGGCTTTTCGCAGAGCACCTGCTTTCCGGCCCGCAGGCAGTCGATGGCGATGGGCGCGTGCAGGTAGTTGGGCACGCAGACGGAGACGGCCTTGACTTCCGGGTCGCGCAGGGCGTCGTGGTAGTCGGTGCAGGCGATGGTCTCCGGCGTGCCGAAGCGTTCCTTGAGCGCCTGTGCGCGCTCGGGGATGATGTCCACACAGTAGGCGATCTGTGCGTTTGGGTTCCTGTGGTAGCTCGGCCCATGCGCGGAGTTGGCGATGGAGCCGCAGCCGATGATGGCGACCTTCATGGTCGATCCCTCCCGTTGTTTTTTTTGGTTTGAGCGTTACCTTAAGCGTCACTTGACGCCGAAGAACTGTGCCAGCACCGCGATGACGCGGCTCAGGCGGTCCAGGCTCTCCTGCAGCCCTGCGAAGTCCACGGAGGCCAGGTCGTTCATGGCCGACTGGGCGGTCTGCATGACGGAGGTGATCTGGCCGGAGCTTTGCGCGACTACGTCGGAGCTTTGCGCGACCATGTCGGAACTCTGCTTAATCAGGTCGTCGATGCCCCGCAGCGTGGTGGAGAGGTCCAGGGAGTTTATCACCTCGTTCATGTCGCCCACGGCCTGCTGGGCCAGGGAGAGCAGCTCCTGCGCCTCCACGGTCAGGGGCAGCACGCGCCAGACGAGGAACAGCACCGCGGCGGCCACGAGCAAGGCCAGGATGGTGCGGATGCGCTGGTGGCGCAGCTGCTTGCGCAGAAGCGCCTCCTGCCGCTGCGCGAACGCGGTCAGTTCCGAGACTTGGGTTTTCTCCGCGCTGGCTGCCTCCGCCTGTTTTGCCGTCGTAACGACGGGTCCTTCGCTCATTTCGTCTTAACTCCTCTCCATTGCTCTTTGCTCGGCCAAAAGCAGGTCCACCATGCGCCCGTAGGAGCGCACGCCCTCGCTCTGGCCGTTGAATTTTAAGTAGCGGTCGTTCACCTGCTCCTGCACCTCGGCGGCCTTGCCCTTGTAGGGCTCCCAGTTGGCGTTGTAGGCCTTAAGGTCGTTGAGCAGCCCTTCGGTGTAGCTGTCATAGAGCCGGGAATAGGCCCCCATATCCGCGCTGTACAGGGCATTGCCCGCGTGGATCAGCGCCAGCAGCGTGCCCGAGTAGGCGAAGCGCGTATTGCCCGAGGACACGCAGACGGCGTAGGAGATGAAGTTGGCCTCGTCCTCCCGGGCGAAGCCGCGCAGGTGGGCGGCCTCGTGGCAGGCGGTGGCGGGAAGCAGCAGGGGCGATTCCCGCGAGTTGACGTGGGCCTCGAAGGTGAAGGGCGAATAGATGCCCGCGATGTTCAAATACGCCAGCGGCAGGGAGGACAGCGCCGCCTTCGGGGCCGCGTACCCGCCGGAAAGCCAGGGGTAGCTGTACGAGGCGGTCAGGTAGGCCTGCGGCACCTGGGAGAGCGTCTGCCGGACGGTCTCGGGCGGCGTGTAGGCCTCCTCACTGTCGGTCAACTGCGCGCGCAGAGAAGAAGCGTCGGCCGAGAGCCGCAGGCAGAGCCGCTCCAGCTCCCCCACGGAGGAGGCCTCCACGGGCAGGGAGGCGATTTGCGCGTACGGCAGGCGGCCGTAGTTGACGGCCCAGCCGAAGGAGAAGAGGGCGTAAAGCCCGCTGGCGGCGGCAAGCAGGCCGCTCAGGCACCTTAGCCAGTTTGTGCGCCGGCGAATAAGGCGGACGAGCTGCACCACCAGAAGGATAGGAAAGATGATGAGCGCCAGCTCCGAGACGGAGACGGGGAGCAGGCCCGTGAGCCTCGACAGGGGCGCGGCGAAGATGGGGTATATACCTTCCGAGTAGATCCTCTCCGTCGCCTCGGGGAAGCGGCGGGCCAGCGCGCAGAGGCCGTAGCCCAGAGGCGCCAGCGCCAGCACGCACAGGCGGAAGATCAGGAACTTCTTTTCCCTTTGTAACAGCTTTTTCATGCGCCCTCCTTGCTTGCTTCTATTATAAACAGTTTCCCTGAAAATGGGAAGTGCCAAAGCCGCAATTTTGGCAAGAAGGAAGGACGCTCGGGCAAATAGAGAAGTTTATGTTATATTTCGGTGTTTTCTATGGCATATCGACAAGTATTTTACTATAATAGGCATAAGAAATCCAACGGATGAGGTGTTTTCAATGACGAAAAAGACCACCGTGACCACCGCAGCTGACCAAACGCTCAACCCCGACGGGATCCAGATCGATTTCAACCTCATGCTGGCCGAGTATGCGGGCGCCGCCCGCGCGGCCGTCCGCAGCGACCTGCGCAAGGCCGCCCATGAACTGGAAGGCAAGGAACTGGAGAAGGTCCACGAGGCCATCGCCGTGCTTTCCAACCCTCCGGGAAGGCTCCTGCGCCGCACCTTCGTGGAGCAGAGCGAGGTCAAGCGCCGCTCTCCCGTGCTGGAGCGCGCCTTCAAGGCCGTGCAGGCCAACCGCGGCAGCGTGGAGAAGATGACCATGTGGACCGAGCTGCCCTACAACCAGGGCGAGGTGGTGGAGCGCATCAAGGAATGCGCCGCCTCCATCCGCGAGAAGTTCGACAACTTCGTGGTGCTGGGCATCGGCGGCAGCGCCCTGGGCCCGGCCATGGTGCACCAGGCGCTCTCCGATCTGCGCCACAACGAGCTGTCCAAGGAGCAGCGCGGCGGCGCGCCCAAGTTCTACGTCGAGGACAACGTGGACCCCGAGCGCATGGTGAGCCTGATCAACGTGCTCGACCTGGAAAAGACCTGCTTCAACGTCATCTCCAAGTCCGGCAATACCTCCGAGACCATGAGTCAGTACCTGATCGTCTCCGACCTGCTCAAGCAGAAGTTCGGCAAGAAGTACGCAGAGCACATCGTCCTGACCACCGACGCCGCCAAGGGCAACCTGCATAAGATCGGCGTCTCCGACGGGCTGACCATGTTCGTGGTGCCCGACGGCGTGGGCGGGCGCTTCTCCGAGCTGTGCCCCGTGGGCCTGCTGGCCGCCGCCGTCCTGGGCTTCGACATCGACCGCATGCTCAAGGGCGCCGCCGACATGGACGAGAGGTGCAAGAACCCCGATTACGCCAAGAACCCCGCCCTGATGGGCGCTGGCCTCATGCTGGCCGCCGCCGAAAAGGGCCAGAACATCCACGTGATGATGCCCTACGCCGATTCCCTCAAGTACCTGGCCGACTGGTACGCGCAGCTGTGGGCCGAGAGCCTGGGCAAGAACGTGCACCGCGACGGCAGCCCCTGCGTGGCCGGTCAGACCCCCGTCAAGTCCTTGGGCGTCACCGACCAGCACAGCCAGGTGCAGCTGTACACCGAGGGCCCGGACGATAAGGTGATCACCTTCCTGCGCGTGAAGAACTTCCGCAGCAAGATCACCATCCCCGTGGGCTGCGAGGAGTTCTCCGACGTCTCCTTCCTCTGCGGCCACACGCTCAACGAGCTGATGGACGCCGAGATGCGCGCCACCCAGTACGCGCTCCTAAAGGCCGCCAAGCCCACCTGGACGATCACCCTTCCCGAGGTCAACGAGTACACGTTGGGCCAGGTGATGTACTTCTTCGAGATGATGACCGCCTACGCCGGCGAGCTGCTCGACATCGATGCCTTCAACCAGCCCGGCGTGGAGGAGGGCAAGAACGCCACCTACGCCCTGTTCGGCCGCAAGGGCTACGAGAACAAGAAGGTGGAGCTGGACGCCATGCCCGAGCCCAACCCCGACTTCGTCCTGTAAGCCGAATACAGACCGCCAAGCGACGCGCCGCCGAGATGGACCTCGGCGGCGCGTTTGTATGTGCTTTCAGCAGCCGACCCTTAAAAAACGCCGCCCGGGAACGAAAGCGCCCTTGCGCGCGTTGGTACTTTCGGATATACTAAAAAGGGGAGATAAGGCCCCGTTTCCAAGAAACCAAGAAGGAGGCGCCGGGATGGATTACGTGATCCGCTTCTTATACTGCCTGTTCAAGGCCGCGCTGATCGTGGCCGTGGTGCTCCTTCTGTGCATGGGCGGCTTTTTGATGGCCATGAACGCCAGTAACATCTACATCCTGGTCTCCGACGGCATGTCGATGCGCACCTCCGTGGTGATGGGCCTGAGCGACGCGGAGGAGCTGCCCAAGTTCTTTTCCGACGACTGCATACTCTCCGACGATATCTACAACGACATGACCTATCTCGACTACGACATGGAGAGCTTCGAGAGCGAGGTCGATCTTATCTCCATGCACACGCTGCCCTGGGAGGATACGGCCACCGTTTCCCTCACCCAGGAGGTGAACGCGGTGGTGGGCTACCTGCCCATCTCCAAGCAGACGCCCGAGCAGCTGGCCGACCCCAACCGCATCCCCGCGCCGGGCTGGCAGACGGCCAGCTTCGAGCTGACGCTGGAAAAGACGGACGACCAGTGGAAGATCGTGGACATGCAGCCCATCGAAACGCCCCAGGAGGCCCAGGAGTGAGCGGGAACACTTTGTCTGCGCTCGTTTCCCAGGATTCCCTGTTCCTAGCCCCCATGGCGGGGGTCACGGACAGCCCCTTCCGCGCCCTGTGTGCAGGCCAGGGCGCGGACTTTACCGTGACGGAGATGATCTCCGCCAAGGGCGTGCTGCTCTGTCCCCGCGAGCGGGAGGAAGTCACCTGGCTCAAGGCCGTCTCGGAAGGCGAGAGGGCCTTTTTGCAGATCTTCGGCTCCGACCCGGCCTTCATGGGGGAAATGGCGGCCCGGTGCAGCGACGGGCCTTACGTGGGCATCGACATCAACATGGGCTGCCCCGCGCCCAAGATCGTCTCCGGCGGCGACGGCTGCGCCCTGATGCGCACCCCCGAGCTGGCCGTGCGCGTGGCGGAAAGCGTGGTGCGGCAGAGCCGCCTGCCCGTGAGCGTCAAGATGCGTCTGGGCTGGAAGGGGGACGAAAGGCGCTTCCTGCAGCTGGGACAGGCGCTGGAGGCGGCGGGCGTGCAGATGCTGACGCTCCACGCCCGGACGCGGGAGCAGATGTACGCGGGCCATTCGGACTGGGACGCCATCGGGGAGCTGGCGCAGGCGGTGCGTATCCCCGTGATCGGCAACGGCGACGTGAAGAGCGGGGAGGACGCGGAGAAGATGCTGCGCGAGACCGGCTGCCGGGGCGTGATGGTGGGCCGCGCCGCCATGGGCGACCCCTTCGTGTTCATGCGCCTGCGGGCCCATCTGCAGGGGAAGCCCTGCGAGCCCGTGCCCGTGCGCAGGCGGCTGGCTACGGCGCTGGCCCAGGCCCAGGCGCTGGCCGAGCAGAAGGGCGAGACGCTGGCCGTGCGGGAGATGCGCAAGCACATGGCCTGGTACACGAAGGGGCTGCGCGGCAGCGCGCAGATGCGGGTGCGGCTCAACACGGCCCTGCACATCGAGGACTTTGAGACGGCGCTGCGGGAGCTGTGCCGGGAGAACGAACCATAGAACGCGGGTAAATTCCTCATAATAAGGGATGGCCCGCGTTCTTTTTTTATGGAAAGGCGTTAAGTTCAGCGGCGGTTTTCCTATCGAGTGAAGGCGGAAAGCGCGGGACTTCCAGAAAAGGGAAGCCAGCGCTTTTTTTGCTTCCAAAGGCGATTTTACATTGTGTGATAGTGAAAAGTCGGGATTTCCAGAAAGAGGAGGCCAGAGCTTCTTTTGATTGAAGCGGCGGATTTTCTATTGAGTGATGGAAAAAGTGAGGGTTTTAGATATAAAGGGAAGGTCGCTTTTTGGTGCCTTCTTCGACGTCTTTTCATCGGACGGCCGCGGGGACGCGCCCGTTTTGGGCATACTAGGCGGGCGAGTTTCAAAGGGGGGCTGTTCGTGATCGAAACGAGGGGATTGAGCAAGTGGTATGACGGCGGCGCAAGGCGCGTGCACGCCCTGCGGCAGGCCGACCTTTCCGTGAAAAGGGGCGAGTTCGTGGCGGTGATCGGGCCGTCGGGCAGCGGCAAGAGCACGCTGATGCACCTGCTGGGCTGCCTGGACAGGCCCAGCGCCGGGGAATACAGGCTGGAGGGCAGGGACGTGACGGCCCTTCCGCCGGACGAGCTGGCCCGCGTGCGCGGGGAGAAGATCGGCTTCGTGTTCCAGAGCTTCCGCCTGCTGCCTTCCTTGAGCGCCGTGGAGAACGCCGCGCTGCCGCTCCTGTATTTGGGCGTGCCAAAAGCGGAGCGGCTGGAGCGGGCCGCGCGGGCGCTGGAGAGCGTGGGCCTGGGCGGCCGGCTGCGCCACCGTCCCCACGAGCTGTCCGGCGGTCAGCAGCAGCGGGTGGCCATCGCCCGGGCGCTGATCGCGCGCCCGCCGCTCCTGCTGGCCGACGAGCCCACCGGCAACCTGGACCGCGCCGCCGGGCGCGAGGTGATGGAGCTGTTCCACAGGATGCACGAGGACGGCGGCACCATCGTGCTCATCACCCACGACCAGGAGGTCGCCGCCCAGGCCCAGCGCCGCCTGCTGATCCGCGACGGATGCCTGCTGGACGAGATGTAAGAGATGCCCGCCCTTTACAGGGGCGGGAAAAGGGAGTACAATAAATCCGGTCCCCAAAACGATACAAATCTGGATACAGGGAGGAAATACGGCCATGAAGATCGCGTTTATCGGCGTGGGCGTCATGGGCAAGTCCATGGTGCGCAACCTGATGAAGAAGGGCAACGAGCTGCACATCTATTCCCGCACGAAGAAAAAGGCGGAGGAAGTCATCGCGGAGGGCGCCGTCTGGCATGACGGCGTGAAGGACTGCGTGGCCGGTGCGCAGGCCGTCATCACCATCGTGGGCTACCCCAAGGACGTGGAGGAGGTCTACTTTGGGCCGGAGGGCATCCTGGAGAACGCCGAGAGCGGCGCTTTGGTCATCGACATGACCACCACCAGTCCCAAGCTCGCAGAGAAAATCTGGCAGGAGGCCAAGAAGCGCGGCCTGCGCGCGCTGGATGCGCCCGTTTCCGGCGGAGACGTGGGCGCGCAGAAGGGGACGCTGGCCATCATGGTGGGCGGCGAGAAGGCCGACTTCGACGCGGCCATGCCCATCTTCGAGGCGATGGGCCAGAACATCCGCTACGAGGGCAAGGCGGGCTGCGGCCAGCACACCAAGATGGCCAACCAGATCGCGCTGGCGGGAGCCATGGCGGGCGTGTGCGAGGCCATCAGCTACGCGCGCGGCGCGGGCCTGGACGTGCAGACCATGCTGGACACCATCTCCACCGGCGCGGCCGGCTCCTGGCAGATGAGCAACATGGCCCCGCGCATGCTGCGCGGCGACTACGCCCCCGGCTTCTTCGTCAAGCACTACATCAAGGACATGAACATCGCCTGCGAGGAGGCGGCCGACCGCGACGTGGAGCTGCCCATCCTGCAGGAGGTCCGCAGGATGTACAAGCGGATCGAGGAGGAGGGCATGGGCGACCTGGGCACCCAGGCGCTGATCAAGTTCTACGAGAAATAAAGGGAGAAAAAAGCCCGCGGGACGCCCGGAAAACGAGCCGGACGCCCGCGGGCCTTTCGCAGGGGAGAAACGGCCCGGAGGAATTTTGCCCGGGGATTTTCGCGTTTCCCTTGTGTTTTTTGTTGTGTTCCTGTAAAATAGGGGTAAATCCTTCCCGGCGCTCGAACGGGAGGGAAGACAAAAATAAAAGAAACGGAGTGACGATGGATGGAACGTGCGTCCGGTATCCTGATGGCCATTACCTCGCTGCCGTCGGATCACGGCATCGGCACCATAGGCAAAGAGGCCTATAAGTTCGCCGATTTTCTGAAAGCCGCGGGGCAGACCTACTGGCAGATCCTGCCCGTGGGCCCCATCAGCTACGGCGATTCGCCCTACCAGTCCTTTTCCACCTACGCGGGCAATCCATATCTGATCGACCTGGATATGCTGGCGGAGGAGGGGCTGCTCAAGAAGAGCGACTACCGCTCCCTGGACTGGGGCAGCGACCCCGAAAAGGTGGATTACGGCAAGATCTACGAGAACCGCTTCCAGGTGCTGCGCATCGCCTATGAGAACCACAAGAAGCTGGATCAGACGGCCTTCCGCAAGTTCGTGAGCGAAAACGGGCACTGGCTGGAGAACTACGCCCTCTACATGGCGGTCAAGAAGAGCTTCGGCATGGTCGCCTGGACCCAGTGGCCCGACCCCGACATCCGCCTGCGCAAGCCCGAGGCCGTGGAGGCCTACAAGGCGAAGCTGCAGGACGACGTGACGTTCTACGAGTTCATGCAGTTCCTGTTCTTCCGCCAGTGGGAGAAGTTCCGGGGGTACGTGAACTCCATCGGCATCAAGCTCTTTGGCGATATGCCCATCTACGTGGCCATGGACTCCGCCGACACCTGGGCCAACCCGGAGGTGTTCTGGCTGGACGAGGAGCGCCTGCCCGTGCGCGTGGCCGGCTGCCCGCCCGACTATTTCTCCGCCACCGGCCAGCTCTGGGGCAACCCGCTGTATAACTGGAAGTACCTGAAGGAGACCGACTACGCCTGGTGGGTGCGCCGCGTGGCCGCCGCCGCCAAGCTGTTCGACGTGACCCGCATCGACCACTTCCGCGGCTTCGACGAGTATTATTCCATCCCCTACGGCGCCAAGGACGCCGTGGTGGGCGACTGGCTCAAGGGCCCCGGCATGGACCTGTTCAACGTGCTCAAGCGCGAGCTGGGCGACCTGCCCATCATCGCCGAGGACCTAGGCCTCATCACCCCGGGCGTGGCTCAGCTGCTCAAGGACAGCGGCTATCCCGGCATGAAGGTGCTGCAGTTCGCCTTCGACGACCGGGGCGAGAGCGTGTACCTGCCCCACATGCACACCCACAACTACGTGGTCTACACCGGCACCCATGACAACGACACCACCGTGGGCTGGTTCAACGCCGCCGCGCCGGGCGAGAAGCAGTTCGCCATCGATTACTGCCGCCTGAGCGAGGAGGAGGGCTACCATTGGGGCCTGATCCGCACCGGCTACGCCTCCGTGGCGGACCTGTTCGTGGCCCCCATGCAGGACGTGTTGGGCTTGGGCTCCGAGGCGCGCATGAACACGCCTTCCACTCTGGGCGGCAACTGGCAGTGGCGCATGAAGCGCGGCGCCGCCGCCCCCGAGCTGGCCCGCCGCCTGCGGCGCTTGGGCAAAATTTATTCCAGGCTCCCCGCGGACAGCGCCGCGGAGGACCCGCTGCTTATCCAGATGGAGCAGATCGCCCAGACCGAGTACGCAAAGCCCCTGGAGACTTTGAGCGCCCAGGAGCTGCACAACGTGCTGGGCAAGACGGTGCTGGGCGCGCTCAACGCGCGCTGGCAGGCCGACGAGGCGAAGAAGGCGCAGGGCCGCAGGGCCTGGTACCTCTCCGCCGAGTACCTGATGGGCCGCATGGTGTTCAACAACCTCTACGCTGCGGACCTGCTTGAGAAGATGCGCGCGCTTCTGGGCGAAAAGGGCGTTGACATCTCGTGCCTTGAGGACATCGAGGACGATGCCTTGGGCAACGGCGGCCTTGGCCGCCTGGCCGCCTGCTTCCTGGATTCCGCGGCCACGCTGCGCCTGCCCCTGGACGGCTACGGCCTGCGCTATAAGTACGGCCTGTTCAAGCAGGTGTTCGAGGACGGCTTCCAGAAGGAGCTGCCGGACGACTGGCAGCGCTTCGGCGACCCGTGGAGCGTGCGCCGCGAGGACGAAAAGCGCCTGGTGCGCTTTGCCGACGCCAAGGTCTGGGCCGTGCCCTACGACATGCCCGTGATCGGCGCCAAGGGCGGCTCCATCAACACGCTGCGCCTCTGGCAGGCGGAGCCCGTGAACGACTTCGATCTGGACGCCTTCAACCGCCTGGACTACGAGGCCGCCGTGCGCGAGCGCACGCTGGCCGAGACCATCTCGGCGGTCTTGTACCCCAACGACAACGGCGACGAGGGCAAGCGGCTGCGCCTGCGGCAGCAGTACTTCTTCTGCTCCGCCTCCATGCAGGACATGGTGGCCCGCTATAAGGCCGCCCACGGCGGCTCGCTGTGCGGCCTGGCTAAGAACAACGCCGTGCAGCTCAACGACACCCACCCCATCGTCGCCATCCCGGAGCTCATCCGCATCCTCATGAACGAGGGCATGGACTTCGATAGCGCCTTCGATGTGGCCCGCGAGGTGTTCTCCTTCACCAACCACACCATCATGGGCGAGGCGCTGGAGCGCTGGAACGTGGAGCTGTTCCGCGGCCTGCTGCCGGAGATCTTTAAGATCGTCGAGCAGATCGACGCGAAGCTGGTCGCCGAACTCGAGGAAAAGGGCGGCTACGACGAGCCCCTGCCCGGTCAGGAAGTGGAAGAAGAGACCGAAGAAGAGGAGCCCTGCGAGGGCTGTGAGTGCGCCGACTGCACGGAAAAGCCCTGCGAGAGCTGCGAGGAGCAGGACTGCAAGGGCTGCGCCTGCGAGGACTGCGACGAGGAGCCCTGCACGGACTGCGAGGCCGTCAAGGAAGCCAAGGCCGCCAAGACGCACAAGCGCCCGCGCACGAAGCTGGACGAGATGCGCATCGTGGACGGCGACAGCGTCAAGATGGCGAACCTGGGCATCTACGCGGGCCGCTACGTGAACGGCGTGGCCGAGATCCACACCCAGATCCTCAAGGACGAAACGTTCAAGGATTGGTACGAACTGTACCCCGAGAAGTTCCAGAACAAGACCAACGGCATCACCCAGCGCCGCTGGCTGGCCCTGTGTGATCCGGAGCTGTCGGAACTCATCACCCAGCAGCTGGGCGACGCCTGGATCACAGACCTGGACGCCCTCAAGGAGCTGGAGGATTGCATCACCGACCGGCTGATCGACCGCTTCATCGACATCAAGAAGGAGAAGAAGCGCCAGCTCTGTGAGACCATCGAGAAGCAGGAGGGCATCAGGCTCGATCCCACCTTCGTGTTCGACGTGCAGATCAAGCGCCTGCACGAGTACAAGCGCCAGCTGCTCAACGCCTTCTCCATCCTGGACATTTACAGGCGCATAAAGAGCGGCGAGATCAAGGACTTCACCCCCACGGTGTTCCTGTTCGGCGCCAAGGCCGCGCCCGGCTACGCCCGCGCCAAGGCCATCATCAAGTACTGCAACGAGCTGGCCCGCACCATCAACGAGGACCCGGAGATGGACGGCCTGATGAAGGTCGTGTTCGTGCACAACTACAACTGCTCCTACGCCGAGAAGCTGATCCCCGCCGCGGACATCTCCGAGCAGATCTCCACCGTGGGCACCGAGGCCTCCGGCACCGGCAACATGAAGCTGATGCTCAACGGCGCGGTGACGCTGGGCACCCACGACGGGGCCAACATCGAGATCGTGGAGGCCGCGGGGGCGGAGAACAACTACCTCTTCGGCGACACCATCGACCATTTCGAGAAGGTCAAGGAGAGCTACGACCCGGTGAAGCTCTACAACGCTTCCCCGCGCCTTGCCGCCATCGTGGATTCCCTGGTGGACGGCACGTTCTCCGACGGCGGCACCGGCGACTTCAAGGAGCTGCACGACGCGCTGCTCAAGGGCGCTTCCTGGCACAAGGCCGACCACTACTACCTGCTCTACGACTTTGAAGCCTATGTGAGCAAAAAGCTGGAGGCCATCGCGGACACCAACGACAAGCGCGCCTTCGCCCGCAAGTGCCTGATGAACGTGGCCAACGCAGGCAAGTTCTCCTCCGACAGGACCATCCGCCAGTACGCGGAGGAGATTTGGAAGCTGTAAATCACTTCCCGATCCCTTCAAGGGCCCGCTCCGAACATACGGAGCGGGCCCTTTTCGGCTCTTTCGACTGCACACACGACGCCAATTTGGAGCGTAATCAATTTTTAGCAGAGGGTATACAAAAATGAAACAGACAGGATAAGGAATTGTCAAAAGAAAGTGGTACTTTTTGCACGAAGGATTCGTCTTAGATAGTGTAAGCAGGGCGAGCCGGAGAGGAGGGAGACGCGATGAGCCTTTGCAGCGCCGAATACCAGAAGCGCGCGCCGTCGGGCAGGAGCCTGCTGGCTCTTTTCTGCGCGCTCCTGTTCCTCCTGCAGTGCCTGCTTTTCCCCTGCGGCCAGCTGCGCGGCCACAGCCTGTATACGGAGCTGTTCCACACCCTGCGGGAGCAGTACGGCTTCACGTTCTTCGGCATCGGCAAGGACCTGGCGCAGGTGCGCTTCGAGCGGGCCATGGACGCCATCTACCGCAACATGGACGCCATCGAGGACGCGGGCGAGCAATTCGGCATACCGCCGGAGGTGATCGCGGCGGTGCTGCTCAAGGAGCAGTTCACCCGCTCCGCGCCGGACTTCCTGGTGGTGGCCTTCGCGCCCCTGCGCGGCGGCCGGGGCTCCACGGGCTTAGGCGCTGTGACCGCCAAGACCGCCAAGAAGGCCTATGGATATTACGGGCTTTCCCGCCGCCTGCCTGGCAGCGACCAGGATATTTTGCGCCTGTTTATGGAGGATGAGACGGAGGCCGTGTTTGCCACCGCCTGCGTGCTGGGCTACGAGGCCGAGCAGTTCGGCTACGGCGCCAGCGAATATACCTCCCGGGACGGCACGAGTATGTACGAGGTGAGCTCGGGCTTCGGCAGCGCGCTGGAAAACTCCGTGCCCGATAATTATGTGATGGTCAAGATCGGCAAAAACGGCGAGGAGGAGAACGTGGAGTTCTACGGCCTCACCGAGCAGCAGTGGCACCGGGTCTACAACAAGTACAACGGCGACATCGAATACGCCAACAAGACCGTGGAATACCTGCCGGAGCTGGCCGAGCTGTTCTAAACATAGAGATAAAGGGAGAGAAAACCATGGAGACCCTGCGCACGCATCCCTGCATCGCGCGCTATCCTGGCAACCCGATCTTGAGCAGGGAGGACCTGCCCTATCCCAGCGACCTTACGTTCAACGCGGGCGTGATCCCCTGGCAGGGCGGCTACGCGATGGTCTTCCGCAACGACTACGGCTACGACGGCCGGGGCTTCAAGGGCACCAACATCGGCCTGGCATTCAGCCCCGACGGGCTGCACTGGCACGTGGAGCCGGAACCCGTGCTGGAGGCGCGGGACGAGGAAGTGTTGCGCTTCTACGATCCCCGGCTCACGGTGATCGACGACGACATTTATATGTGCTTTGCGGCGGATACGAAGCACGGCCTGCGCGGCGGCATCGCCCGCACATATGACCTGCGGCATTTTGAGGTGCTTTCCTTAAGCGTGCCGGACAACCGCAACATGGTGCTGTTCCCCGAGAAGATCGGCGGGATGTACATGCGGCTGGAGCGGCCCATGCCCGTTTACAGCCGGGGACGGGACCGCTTCGACATCTGGCAGAGCGAGAGCCCGGACCTTATCCACTGGGGCAATTCCCACCTGGTCGCGGCCGTGGAGGATTTCCCCTTCGCCAACGACAAGATCGGCCCCGGCGCGCCGCCCGTGCGCACCCGCGCCGGCTGGCTGGCCGCCTGCCACGCGGTGGACAGGGACGACAGCCGCGGGAAGAACGGCTGGGAGGAGAAGTGGACCAAGCGATACTGCGCAACCATCGTGCTGCTTGACCTGGATGAGCCATGGAAGATGATCGGGCACGGCCGCGTGCCCCTGCTCGTGCCCGAAGCGCCCTACGAGGCGGAGCAGGGTTTCCGCACGCAGGTCGCCTTCCCCACGGCGATGCTGCGCATGAGCGACGGCGCCATCCGCATCTACTACGGCGCGGCGGATACCGTCGTGGCGCTGGCCACCGCCCGGGAGGAGGACCTGATCGAGCTGTGCCTGAAAGGCGAATGAGAAGCGCAACTTATTAAAAATGAAGCGGCAGCGTTCCGAAAAAAAGAAGCGCTGCCGCTCTGCGTTGCATAAGGTCTTAAGGAAGGTCGTACTCCTGCGTGAGCCCCTCCGGGATGTCCGTCACGGTTTCTTCCTTTAGGAGCATCGCGCCGCCGTCGTGCTCGACCCAGCTCACCAGCCATTCCTCCGGCGGGAAGCCGTCGTATTCGCTGATCCTGTCGGCCGTGTCGCCGTCCACATAGCCGAGCTGCTCCCCGCGGTCCCGCAGGCTGACCACGCAGAAGGGAACGTAAACGCGGCCTTCCCACAGGACGAGCCGCAGGCCGTCCCTGCTTTCCGACTCCATATCGACGAGCTCTTTCCCTGTGCAGGCGCAGAGCAGGGCCGCGTTAAGGAGCAGAAGAATGCCCAAAACCGCGAGCAAACGCCGAACGCGCATGTTCGTGCCCCCTTTCCTGCCTATGATCTACAAGAATACCACGTTTTTGCAACACACGCAAGACAAGACGAAAAAGAAGGGGAAGAAGCCCCTTTCACGCAAACCCCTTGACAGGATGGGACGGGAGCGCTATAATATACAAAACCGCATATTGCAGACCTTTAAACCGATGATGTGAAGATAAAGTCCGTCGCGGCCCTCGCAGAGAGTCCGGGATGCTGGGAACCGGGCAGAAAGCGGGCGGGCAAATGGATCACGGAGGGCGTGAGGAACAGGCCGAAGGGCCCCAGTATTTCACGACGTGCGGGCATACGTCAGTTGCCGGGGATATTTCGGGTATCCCGCAAAGGGCGCGGCACAAATCAGCCGCGAATCAAGGTGGCACCGCGAGCGCGAAAAAGACGCGCCCGTCCTTGACGAAAAGCAACTCGTCAGGGAAGGGCGCTTTTGTTATGCAAAGAGCCGCTTTTCCCCGAAAGACCACACAAGGAGGCAGGGAGAAAGACGCCTATGTACTTTCCAAGCTATGAGCAGGCGAAAAGCATCGCCCAGGACAAGAGCTACCGCAAGATCCCGGTGAGCCGCCGGGTGCTCTCGGATTTCACCACGCCCATCCAGACGCTGCGCGTGCTGCGCAACCACAGCGGACACTGTTTCCTGTTGGAGTCCGCCGAGGACAGCGAGCAGTGGGGCCGCTACACGTTTTTGGGCTTTGAGCCCACGCTGGAGGTCACGTGCTTAAACGGCCGCCTCCGCCTGCGTGGAAAGGGCGAGACGACGGAACAGGTCAAGCACCCCGGCGAGGCGCTGCGAAAGATCTTAAGAGAGAACCGCAGCCCCCGCGTGGAAGGCCTGCCGCCCTTCACCGGCGGCCTGGTGGGCTACTTTTCCTACGATTACATCAAGTACGCCGAGCCTTCCCTGGTGCTGGACGCGAAGGACGAAGAGGGCTTCCAGGATATGGACCTCATGCTCTTTGACAAGGTGATCGCCTTCGACAACTTCCGCCAGCAGCTCATCGTGATCGTGAGCGCCGACGCGGACGACCTGGAGAACTCCTACCCGGCGGCCTGCCGCGAGCTGGACCGGCTGGTGGAGCTCATCCGCCACGGCGAGCCGCTGCCGCCGGACCCGGCGCGCCTCACCACGCCCATCACGCCGCTGTTCGAGAAGGACGCCTACTGCGCCATGGTGGAGAAGGGCAAGCGCTACATCCGCGAGGGCGACATCTTCCAGGTGGTCCTGTCCAACCGCCTGGAGGCGGGCCTGCAGGGGTCGCTGCTGGACGTGTACCGCGTGCTGCGCACCACGAACCCCTCGCCGTACATGTTCTACTTTACCAGCGACGACATCGAGCTTGCGGGCGCCTCGCCCGAGACGCTGGTCAAGCTGGAAAACGGCGTGCTGCACACATTCCCCCTGGCCGGGACGCGGCCCCGGGGCTCAATGCCCGAGGAGGACAGGGCGCTGGAGGAGGAGCTCAAGCGCGACGAAAAGGAGCTGGCCGAGCACAACATGCTGGTGGACTTAGGGAGAAACGACATCGGCAAGATCAGCCGCTTTGGCACGGTGCAGGTGGAGAAGTACCTGTCCGTGGAGCGCTTCTCCCACGTGATGCACTTAGGCTCCACCGTGCGCGGCGAGCTCAAGGAGGGCAAGGACGCGGTGGACGCGGTGGACGCGATCCTGCCCGCGGGCACGCTCTCCGGCGCGCCCAAGCTGCGCGCCTGCCAGATCATCAACGAGCTGGAGAACAACAAGCGGGGCGTGTACGGTGGCGCGATCGGCTATCTGGACTTCACCGGCAACCTGGATACCTGCATCGCCATCCGGCTTGCGTTCAAGAAGAACGGCAAGGTGTTTATCCGCGCGGGCGCGGGCATCGTGGCCGACTCCGTGCCGGAGAAGGAGTTCGAGGAGTGTCTGAACAAGGGCCGCGCTGTGGTGCGCGCCCTGGAAATGGCCGGGGAGGTGGAGGACCTGTGATCCTGCTCATCGACAATTACGACAGCTTTTCCTACAACCTCTACCAGCTGGTGGGCAGCCTGCAGCCGGACATCCGCGTGATCCGCAACGACGAGATGGACGTGGACGCCATCCGGGCCCTAAGACCCAGCCACCTGATCCTCTCGCCCGGCCCGGGAAGGCCCGCCGACGCGGGCGTGTGCGAGCGGGCAGCCCGGGAGCTGGCGGGGCAGATGCCCATTTTAGGCGTGTGCCTGGGGCACCAGGCCATCTGCGAGGCCTTCGGCGGCGTGGTGGGCTACGCCAAGCGGCTCATGCACGGCAAGCAGTCCCAGGTGCGGCTGGACATGGGCGACCCGCTATTCCGCGGCCTGCCGGAGACGATCCCCGCGGCCCGCTACCATTCGCTGGCCGCGCAGGAGGGGACGTTGCCTAAGTGTTTAAAGGTCACCGCCCGCAGCGACGACGACGAGATCATGGCCGTGCGGCACACACAGTACCCCGTGTTCGGCCTGCAGTTCCATCCCGAATCCATACTGACGCCCGACGGACGGGCGATCCTGAAGAACTTTTTGGAGGTAAAGGAACAATGATCAGGGAAGCCATTTTGAAGCTGAGCCGCAAGGAAAATTTGCAGTATGAAGAAGCCAAGGCCGTGATGAACGAGATCATGAGCGGCGAGACCAGCCCCGTGCAGACCGCCGCCTACCTGACCGCGCTGGCCATGAAGGGCGAGACCATCGACGAGATCTCCGCCAGCGCCGCGGGCATGCGCGCCCACGCGACCAGACTTCCCCACGACTGCGAGGTGCTGGAGATCGTGGGCACCGGCGGGGACGGCTCCAACTCCTTCAACATCTCCACCACCGCCGCCTTCGTCATCGCCGCGGGCGGCGTGCCCGTGGCCAAGCACGGCAACCGGGCGGCTTCTTCCCGCAGCGGCGCGGCCGACTGCCTGGAGGCGCTGGGCATGAACATCTCTTTGGAGGTGGAGCAGAGCCGTAAGCTGCTGGAAGAGCAGGGCTTCTGCTTCCTGTTCGCCCAGAAGTACCACACGGCCATGAAGTACGTGGCCCCCGTGCGCAAGGAGCTGGGCATCCGCACCGTGTTCAACATCCTAGGGCCTCTGGCCAACCCCGCCTTTGCCGAGATGCAGGTGATGGGCGTGTACGAGCAGGCGCTGGTGGAGCCCATGGCCAACGTGCTGCGCAAGCTGGGCGTGAAGAAGGGCATGGTGGTCTACGGCACCGACAAGCTGGACGAGATCTCCGCCTCCGCGCCCACGCAGGTCTGTGAATTCGACGAAAACGGCCTGTGCAGCTATGAGATCAAGCCGGAGGACTTCGGCTTCACCGCCTGCACCAAGGCGGAGCTTCTGGGCGGCACCCCAAAGGAGAACGCCGCCATCACGCGCGCGGTCCTCTCCGGCGAGGAAAAGGGCGGCAAGCGAAACGCCGTCTGCATGAACGCGGGCGCGGCGCTGTACGTGGCCGGCAAGGCGGAGACGCTGGAAAAGGGCGTGCGCCTGGCGGAGCAGCTGATCGACTCCGGCGCGGCGAACGCGAAGATGCAGGCCGTGCTGCGCGCCTCCAAGGGTGAGTGAAGATGGCGAACATCCTGGACACCATCGCCGAATACGCCCGCGAGCGGGTGCGGCGCGACAAGGAAAGGGTAAGCCCCGAGGAAATGCGGGCGCTGGCGAAAGAAGGGAAGGGGAGCGGCGAGCGCTTCCACGCGGCCCTCAAAAAAGAAGGGCTCTCCTTCATCTGCGAGATCAAGAAGGCGTCCCCGTCCAAGGGCGTCATCTCGGAGGATTTTCCCTATCTCGATATCGCGCGGGCCTACGAGCGGGCGGGCGCGGACGCCGTTTCCTGCCTGACGGAACCCAAGTGGTTCTTAGGCTCCGACCGCATCTTTACCGACGTCCGCGGGGCGATCTCGACACCCATGCTGCGCAAGGACTTTACCGTGGACGGCTACCAGCTGTTGCAGGCCAAGGCCCTGGGCGCGGACGCGGCGCTGCTCATCTGCGCGCTGATGGATGTACAAACGCTGGAAGGCTATCTTAAGCTCTGCGAGGAGCTGGGCCTGGCGGCGCTGGTGGAAACGCACGACGAGAAGGAGATCGAGCAGGCGGTCGCGGCAGGCGCGCGGATCATCGGCGTCAACAACCGCAACCTCAAGGACTTCTCCGTGGACTTTTCCAACGCCGCCCGGCTGCGGGACCGCATCCCGCCCGAATGTATCTACGTGGCGGAAAGCGGCGTGAAGGGCACGGAGGATGCCCGACTTTTGCGCAGGATCGGCGCGGACGCTGTGCTGGTGGGCGAGACGCTGATGCGCGCTCCTGACCCCGGCGAGGCGCTTATAAGCCTGCGGGAGGCCGCCCGATGACGAAGATCAAGATCTGCGGGCTGTTTAGGGCGGAGGATGTGGAGTTTGTCAACGAGGCCGGGCCGGACTACGCGGGCTTCGTGATCGGCTTCCCCAAGAGCCACAGGAACGTGGAGCCGGACCGGGCGCGGGCGCTGCGGGAAGGCCTGCGGGCGGGGATACGGCCGGTGGGCGTGTTCGTGGACGCGCCCGTGGAGACGGTCGCGGCGCTGCTTAAAGGTAAGACCATCGAAGTTGCCCAGCTGCACGGCGGCGAGGACGAGGACTACATGCGCCGCCTGCGCCTGCTCGTCCCCGGGTGTGAGATCTGGAAGGCCTTCAAGGTGCGCTCCTCGCAGGACCTGCGGGCGGCGCGGGACTGCTCCGCGGACAAGGTGCTGCTGGACAACGGCCAGGGCACGGGCGCCCGCTTCGACTGGTCGCTGCTGAAGGGCTTTGCGCGCCCCTACCTGCTGGCCGGCGGGCTCACGCCGGAAAACCTGCCGGAGGCCGTCCGGAGCCTGCACCCGCTGGGTGTTGACATCTCCGGCGGCGTGGAAACGGACGGGCACAAGGACAGGCAAAAGATACTGGCGGCCGTCAGGGCCGTGAGAGGAAAAGAGGGATAAGACCGATATGTCCAAGGGAAGATTCGGCATCCATGGCGGGCAGTACATGCCCGAAACGCTGATGAACGCGGTCATCGAGCTGGAAGAGGCCTACAACTTCTATAAGAATGACGAGGGCTTCAACGCCGAGCTCACCGAGCTGCTGAACGAGTACGCGGGCCGCCCCTCGCGGCTGTATTACGCCCGCCGCATGACGCAGGACCTGAGCGGCGCGAAAATTTATCTAAAGCGCGAGGACCTCAACCACACCGGCGCTCACAAGATCAACAACGTGCTGGGCCAGGCGCTGCTGGCCAAGAAGATGGGCAAGACGCGCCTCATCGCCGAGACCGGCGCGGGCCAGCACGGCGTGGCCACCGCCACGGCCGCGGCGCTGATGGACATGGAGTGCGTGGTGTTCATGGGCGAGGAGGACACCCGCCGCCAGGCGCTGAACGTCTACCGCATGCGCCTGCTGGGGGCGAAGGTGGTGCCCGTCACCACCGGCACGGCCACGCTCAAGGACGCGGTGTCCGAGGCCATGCGCGAGTGGACCAGCCGCATCAGCGACACCCACTACTGCTTAGGCTCCGTCATGGGCCCGCACCCGTTCCCGACCATCGTGCGGGACTTCCAGTCGGTGATCTCCAAGGAGATCAAACAGCAGCTGCAGGAGAAGGAAGGACGGCTGCCCGACGCGGTGCTCGCCTGCGTGGGCGGCGGCTCCAACGCCATCGGCGCGTTCTATCACTTCATCGGGGACAAGGGCGTGCGCCTCATCGGCTGCGAGGCGGCCGGGCGCGGCGTGGACACGCCGGAAACGGCGGCCACCATCGCCACGGGAAGGCTGGGCATCTTCCACGGCATGAAGAGCTACTTCTGCCAGGACGAGTACGGCCAGATCGCCCCGGTGTATTCCATCTCCGCCGGGCTGGACTATCCGGGCATAGGCCCCGAGCACGCCTACCTGCACGACATCGGCCGGGCCGAGTACGTGGCCGTCACCGACGAGGAGGCCGTGGAGGCCTTCGAGTACATGAGCCGCCTGGAGGGGATCATCCCCGCCATCGAGTCGGCCCACGCGGTGGCGCACGCCCGCAAGCTGGCCCCCACGATGGGCAGGGACCAGATCATCGTCGTCAACATTTCCGGCCGGGGCGATAAGGACTGCGCCTCCATCGCCCGGTACAGAGGGGAGGACATCGCGGAATGAGCAGGGTACAACAGGCTTTCAGCGGCGGCAAGGCGTTCGTCGCCTTCATCACCTGCGGCGACCCGGACTTAGAGACCACCTATAAGGTCGTGCGCGCCATGGAGCAGGCCGGGGCGGACCTGATCGAGCTGGGCATCCCCTTTTCCGACCCCACGGCGGAGGGCCCCGTGATCCAGGCGGCCAACGCCCGGGCGCTGAAAAACGGCGTCACCACGGACAAGATATTCGACATGGTGAAACGGCTGCGCGCCGACGGGCTGAAGGTGCCGCTGGTGTTCATGACCTACGCCAACGTGGTCTTTTCCTACGGCACGGAGCGCTTCCTTGAAAAGGCCAAAGAGGTCGGCATGGACGGCCTCATCCTGCCGGACGTGCCCTTCGAGGAAAAGGAGGAGTTCGCGCCCGCCTGCCGGGCCTGCGGCCTGGACTTCATCTCCCTGATCGCGCCCACGTCCGAAAACCGCATCGCCATGATCGCCCGGGAAGCCGAGGGCTTCGTCTACTGCGTTTCCTCCCTGGGCGTGACCGGCGTGCGCAGCGAGATCACCACGGACGTGGCCTCACTGGTGCGTCTGGTCAAGGAGGCCAACCCGGCCATCCCCTGCGCGGTGGGCTTCGGCATCTCCACGCCCGAACAGGCCGCGCAAATGGCGAGCGTATCCGACGGGGCCATCGTGGGCAGCGCCATCGTGAAGCTGCTGGAGAAGCACGGCCGGGACGCCGAGGGGCCGGTGCGCGAGTACGTCGCCCGGATGAAGGCGGCCCTGCGCGGCCTGTGAGCGGCCGCATACGGGAGATCGCGCCGGAGGAGCTGCCGCAGCTGGACGCCCTCTACGGCGTGGGGCACGACACGGCCCTGCGCGCCCGCTTGGAGAGGGAGATGCGGAGCGGCAAAAGGAAGATGTACGTCTGGCAGGAGAATAACGAGCCGCTGGGCGGCATGAGCCTGCAGAAAATGGGGAAAGGGGAGATGCGTCTCTCCTTCCTTGTCGTGCGGGAGGATAAGCAGGGCCGTGGCATCGGCGGCACGCTGGTGGACGAGGCCTGCCGCCTCTCTCGCGCGGCGGGCTGCACGGCCCTCACGCTGGAGGTGCGGCTGGGCAACCTGCGGGCCATGCGCCTGTACTTAAAGAAGGGCTTCCGCGAGGAAAAGAAGGGCCTGCTCGACCGCGCACAAATGCGGCTGCTGTTGTGAAAAAGGCGAACGGATAAGAAAATGGAGGGAGCGGCTTGGGCAAGGTCAGCCTGCGCTCGGTGCTGTACGACGGCCAGAGGATCGACTTCGTCTTTGAGCGCAAGCGCGTGCGGAACCTCAACCTGCGCGTGCGCAGGGACGGATCGGTCTACGTTTCGGCAAACGAGCGCGTGCCCACGGCCATGGCGGACGCCTTCGTCCGGCGCAAGGGCGCGTTCATCCTGGCCGCCCAAAAGAGGATGCGGGAGAGCGCCCTGAAAGCGCAGCCCGAGAGACGCTATGCGGACGGGGAAACGCTGCTCGTGCTGGGAAAGGAAACGCCCATCCGCGTGCGGAAAAGCGAACGCGACCGGGCCGAGCTGCGGGACGGCGCGCTTTGCTTAGAGCTGCGCGACCCGCTGGACGCCGCCTGCCGGGAGAGGCTGGTGAAGGACTATCTGGATAGGACCTGCCGCCGGGCCTGCGGCGAGGCGATGGAGCGCCTCTGGCCGGTGTTTTCGGCCCTGGGCGCAAGGGAGCCGACCCTGCGCTACCGCTGGATGCGCAGCCGCTGGGGATCCTGCATCGCGCCCAGGGCCGCGATCACGCTCAACAAGTGGCTGGGCGGCGCGCCGTCATGCTGCATCGAGTTCGTGCTGGCCCACGAGCTTTGCCACCTGCTGCGGCCGGACCATTCGCCCGCCTTCTACCGCCTGCTCACGCAGGTGCAGCCGGACTGGAAGGAGCGCAAGGCCCTGCTGGAAAGCCTGGCCGGGAAGTTGTAAGGAAAGAGAAAGGCCGCCTGCGTTTGCCGGAGATCAAAGGATGTGCGCTTCTGTGGGATAGGGAAAAATGGCGACGCTTCCCCGGTTGCCAAGGCGTTCGGGCGGGTGGTACAATGGTTGGACATTGGACAGGAAAACGTTTGACAGATCGGGATTTGTAGGGAATTGGATTGGAGCAGAAAAAGTTCAAAACTGTCTCATTGCATTCCTTAAAATAACAAGCTATGCTTGAGGGCAGGAGGTATGGTTATGGCTAATGAAGACAAAAAAGATTTTAACGCTATGCTGAATGACAGTAAGGACATGCCAAAGTTCCAGATGATCACAGATGAAAAGACTATAGAGAAATATGGCGGGAGCAGAATGTATTTTGCACCGCCGGTCGACTATGACAAGATAATGAAAAGGATTCCCTTTGGAAGCGTGATCACTGTCGGGAAGATTCGTGAGTATTTTGCAAAATTAAGCGGCGCGGATTTTACGGAACCGATCACTGCAGGGATGTTTGTATCTATTGCAGCGTG
>CANQPP010000036.1 GCA_947625765.1 uncultured Clostridia bacterium | reverse complement strand
GAAAAAGTAATGATATAGTGTGATAGATATTCCTGCTGTTCGGGAAGTGAATCGGAACGATAAATTCCCGTTTGTCGAGATGTCGTAAAACCCTTTAGGAACTAAAGGGCGCACTTCTATACATAGTCTGGCGACCATGCACCGTGCGCTCTGCGAGGCTTCCTCTCTGACAGCAGAAAGCCGCCGTCCGAGAGGTTTCGTCGCTTCGCTCCGTCAAGGGGGCTACACCCCCTTGCGCCGCAAAAGCGGCTATCCCCTGTGTACTTGCCGAACAGATAAACCCGCTTGCCTTTTTGCCTGTTCAGCAAGTCTGAAAATTGAATACTGAAAAAAGGCCGTTGATACACCGGTTTCCCGGTAAAAAGTCATCGGCCTTTTTGATACTGTTTTATGAGCGACGGTAGTTGACAGGCCGCCTTTTTTGTGGTATCCTAAACTGCGGTCGAGCCAGAAGGCCCGCCGCCCGCGGCAGAAGCCGCGCTTACGTTTCCCATTTTCATCCTATATTTTGTCATGAAGGCAAGTCCCCTTCGCGTATGAACGCAGAGGGCCTTGTCTTTATTTTTGCCCCGACCCTATAAAAACACACAAGGAGGCCCCTCACCCATGAGCAACAACACCCCCGCCAAAAACGGCCGCCGCGGCGACAGCGTGCGCAGGCTGGTGCTCGCCGCGCTGTTCCTGGCGCTCTGCATGGTGCTGCCCTTCCTGACCGGCGGCATCCCCGTCATCGGCAACGCCATTTCCCCCATGCACATCCCCGTCCTCATCTGCGGCTTCGTCTGCGGCTGGCCCTACGGGCTGGCGGTGGGCTTCATCGCCCCGCTGCTGCGCTTCGCCATCTTCGGCATGCCGCCCCTCTTTCCCACCGGCGTGGCCATGGCCTTTGAGCTGGCCGCCTACGGCGCGCTGACCGGTGTCTTCTACAAGCTCTTGCCTAAGAAGATCCCCTATCTGTACCTCTCCCTGGTCCTGGCCATGCTGGGCGGCCGCGTGGTCTGGGGCGTCGTGCGCCTGCTGATCGCGGGCCTGAGCGGCGCGGAATTCGGCTGGGCCATGTTCATGAGCGGCGCCTTCCTGACCGCCGTGCCCGGCATCATCATCCACATCATCCTGGTGCCGCTGGTCGTGCTGCTGCTCAAAAAAGCGCGGCTCATGCCCAATGCGTGAGCTGGCCTCCCTGCTGCTGCGCCACATACAGGCCCATCCCCTGCTTAGGCCTACGGACGCGGTCAAGTGGCTGTACCAGTCAGCCTTCGGCGGCGGGCACATGATCCCGAACGCGGAGGTCTCACTCTCACGCCTGAAGGACGAGCTGAAAACCGTCTCCCAAACGGACGGGGCCGCCGTGGAGGAGATCGGCGGCGGCTGGGCGCGGCTGGATCTCTCCGCCCTTGGGGCGCTGCATTTGCGCCCGGAGCTGGTCAACCGCCTGTTCGTCCTCTCCGCCAACCGCGCCAAACGGAACGACGCCCTCTTTTCCGAAGGCCTGCAAACGCTGACGGAGCTTGCGCAGGCGGGGAAGCTGCCCTTCTCCGCCGCCGAGCTTGCGGAGTACCTTGCACAGTACCGCCGGGCGGGCATGCCCGCGGTGAGCCACAGCGAGCAGTACCGCGCCGCCTACGCGCCCGCCTACCGGGTGATCGACGGCCGTTATGCCCGCCTCTTGCCCCTGTTGTCCCGCATCGAGCAGGGATTCGCCGTCCAGCCCCGTCTGATGGTCGCGCTGGAGGGGCGCTCCGCCTCGGGCAAGACCACGGCGGCGCAGCTGCTGCATGAGCTCTACGGCGGCGGCATCGTGCACATGGACGACTTCTTCCTGCCGCCTGCCCTGCGCACGGAGGCCCGCTACGCCGAGCCCGGCGGCAACGTGCATTACGAGCGCTTCATCGAGGAGGTCCTGCCGCATCTGGGGCGCGGCGAGCCCTTCCGCTACCGCGTGTTCGACTGCGGAACGCTGGACTTTGCCGGCGAGACGAAGGTGCAGCCCTCTCCCCTGACCGTGGTGGAAGGGGCGTACAGCACGCACCCGCGCTTCGGTAGCCCTTACGACCTCACCGCCTTCTTCGATATCGACGATGAGGAGGAAGAAGCTCGCATACTGCGCCGCAACGGGCCTCAAATGCTGGAAAACTTCCGCGTCCGCTGGATCCCCCTTGAAAACGCCTACTTTTCCGCCTTCTCCATCCGCGAGCGCTGCGACCTGACGCTGCGTTTCTGACCCCACTTCCACACAGAAAAAGAACAGAGCGGTTTCCTTCTGCTCCGTTCTTTTTTCTGTCATGGCATGGACGCTGTAAACAGGTAGACCAGCAGCGTGAAAATGGAGAGCAGCAAGCACAGGCTGCACACCCAAAACCTCCAGTTTTTATAAATGGGTCCCTCTGCTTTCCTGGCGCAAACGATCTCCGCGGTCAGCCACAGGACATTCACGGTACACCAAAGCGCAGAGGGCGCTATGTTTTTGCCCGTGTTATGAACGAACCAGAGATATACCCACGCGGCGTTGTTGACCCAAAAAGCCGCCAGAGCGCCATACATCATCGCTTTTGTCAAGCCCAGTTTCCATTCTTTGGAAAGCTCTTTGACCGCCTTAGCGTCTTCCAGATTCTTATCTGTATTCGCAAGGGTCAACGCGTCCTCGATCGATTTCAGTTCCGCTCTGCATTTTTCACACGCGGAAAGGTGTTCTTCGACCATCCGCCTGCTTTCCTCGCTGCACACGCCGTCATGGTATAGAGGCAGCAGGTCTTTTACTATCTCACACGATATATTCATTTCATGCCCTCCTGTATCCGTTTCTTTGCCCTGTAAAAGATGAGCCTTGCCCAGTTGTCTGTTTTCCCAAACAATTCTCCGATCTGGGAAAATGGGAGTTCGCCAAAAACCCTCAGCATAAATACCTCTTTGTATGGTTCACAGAGATCATGAAGCAGGATGTGTATCTTCCTCGCATCTTCGCCGTCCAGGTAGGCTTTTTCTACGTCTATCGCTGGGTCCGGCGCATCCGCTTCGAGCCGGGCCGCCGCACGCTTTTGCTTGGCTTTGGCTTTAAAATACGTGTTTTTTGCGATCTGGCAAAGCCACACATAGAATTTGCAGCTCCCATTGAACTTGTCTATATGGCGCAGGGCTTTAAAAAAAGTCTCCTGTGTGATCTCCTTGGCCATATCTTCCTCGCGGCAAAGAGATAGCACATACCTATATACATCCGAAAAATACTCCACATAAATTTTCTCGATCTCCGGCGTTCCCATTCCATCACCTTCTATTATATGACCCGATACATATCGATCCGTTTCAAAAAAACTTTAGCAACATTCACCCGCACAAAAACGGGGCAGAGATGAAACATCCCGGTCCCGTTCCTGTTTTGTCTTTTTTTGCCTATTGCAGCCACTTTTTGAGGATGGCCATGAGCTTGGGCACCTCGATGGGCTTGGCGAGGTGGTCGTTCATGCCGCTTTCCAGGGCCCTGCGCCTGTCCTCGTCGAAGGCGTTGGCCGTCATGGCAACGATGGGGATGGAGCGCAGGGACGGGTCCTCCAGGGAGCGGATGGCCCGCGCGGCGTCGTAGCCGTTCATGATGGGCATCTGCACGTCCATGAGCACCAAAGCGTAGTCGCCGGGCTTGGAGGCGCGCACCTTCTCCACGGCGACGGTGCCGTCCTCGGCGGTGTCCACGGTGAAGCCGCTCTCCTCCAGCAGTTCCTGGGCGATCTCGCGGTTGAGCTCGTTGTCCTCCACCAGCAGCAGGCGGGCGTTCTTGACGTCCTCGCCGGTGATCGTCTTTTCTTCGGGCTCCGGCTTTGCCTCGCTCTTGCCGAGCGTTGACAGGAGCGTATCGCGCAGCTCGGACAGGAAGATGGGCTTGTTGCAGAAGGCGGTGACGCCGGCCTTCTTGGCCTCCTCCTCGATGGCGGTCCAGTCGTAGGCGGTCAGTATGATGATGGGCACGCTGTCGCCGGAGATGGCGCGCACCTGCCGGACCACTTCCAGGCCGCTCAAGTCGGGCAGCAGCCAGTCGATGATGTAGGCGTAGAACTCGTCGCCCATCTCCACGGCCTGCTTGGCGCGCAGCACGGCCTCCTTGCCGTGCATGGTCCACTCGGCGCGCATGCCGATCTGTGTGAGCATCTTGGCCACACTGTCGCAGGTGGCGAAGCTGTCGTCGACCACCAGGCCGCGCACGCCGCTCAGCTCGCGGATCATGGTGGGCTGCTTGGGCGCGGACTGCAGGCGGAAGCTGAAGTTGATGATGAACTCGCTGCCCTTGCCCTGTTCCGTCTCCACCTGGATGGTGCCGCCCATGGTGTCCACGATGCTCTTGGTGATGGCCATGCCCAGGCCCGTGCCCTGAATGCCGCTGACGGTGCTGGTGCGCTCCCGCTCGAAGGGCTCGAAGATGTGCTGGGCGAACTCCTTGCTCATGCCAATGCCGGTGTCCTTGACGCGGATCTCGTAGTTGCCGTATCCCTTCGGCGCGCCGGGTTTCTGGCGGATGGTCATGGAGACGGAGCCGCCCGCCGGGGTGAACTTGATGGCGTTGGAAAGCAGGTTGAGCAGCACCTGGTTGACGTGCAGCTTGTCGCAGTAGATGTCCTCGTCCTCCACGTCCACGGTGTCCATGAAGAAGTTGAGCTGCTTGGACTGCATCTGCGTCTGGATGATGTTGCGCATATCGTGGAAGATGTCCGAGATGGAGCAGGGCTTCTCCTCGATGTTGAGCTTGCCGGACTCGATGCGGCTCATATCCAGGATGTCGTTGATGAGGCTGAGCAGGTGGTTGCTGGAGGATAGAATTTTAGTCAGATACTCCTGCACGCGGCCGCGGTTGTCCAGATTGGCCTCGGCCAGCGTGGTAAAGCCGATGATGGCGTTCATGGGCGTGCGGATGTCGTGGCTCATGTTGGAGAGGAAGGTGGTCTTGGCGCGCTCGGCGGCCTCGGCCTTCTTGAGCTTCTCCTCCAGCACGGCGCGCTCCACCGCGCGCTCCATGGCGTTCTTGGCCTGCAGGTGGATGATCACGTAATAGGCGCCCACGGCCAGCACCATCAGAGCGCCGATGATGAGGAAGCTGCGCTGGGTGACGAGCAGGGACTCAAAGGCCTCCCGCTCCGGCACGGAGACGGCGATGGCCCACTGGTTGATGCCCGCCGGGCCGTAATACATGTACTCCCAGCCGTCGGTCTCGTCCGTGCGGTACACCACGTAGCCGGTGTTCAGGGCCATGATGTCGTCGGTGTACTCGCTCCAATCCTTGTCGCCCTTGGTCTTGCGGTCGGGGTCCTCGCCCTGGCTGTAGGCGTCCACGTTGCCCAATTCCTCGTGCCAGGTGTCCAGTATGAAGTCGCCGTTGCGGGTGTCCACGATGTAGACGTTGGCGGAACCGTTGTAGATGTTGTCGATGTTCAGCGCGTCCGGCAGCTCGCCCAGCTGGGTCACGCCGTACACGAGCGCCACCGTCTTGCCGTCCTGCTCCACGGGCACGAAGTGCCACAGTATGTAGCTGCCGCCGCCCACGCTCGCCACGCGGTTGGAGACGTGCTCGCCCAGGGGCGCTTCCTCGGCATAGGAGATCTCGTCCACGTTGGAAACGTCCGTGATGCGGCCGTCCGCGGTCAGCACCGTTTCGTCCGGCAGCAGGATGCGCAGGTTCATGGTCTCAAAGAGCGGCTCGGCGCTCTTCATGGTCTCCAGCAGCGCTTCGGTATCCGGCGCGTCGTCCGCGGCGGTGAAGTTGTTGGCGGCGATGATCTCCGCCGTGGCGTTCAGGATGGCGCTGTCCCGCTCCAGCTTGGACTGGACCTCCTCCATGACGGTGTTGACGCCCTCCTCCAGGCGGCTCAGGGCGCGCTGGCGCAGGTTCTGGCTGATCTGCACATAGGCCGTCAGGAACAGGGTAGCGACCACCAGAATGAGCACGACGGTAGCCGTGATGCTTCCTTCCCGCATGAGAGACTTCTTCAATTTCTGTCCTCTCCTTACAACTTCAGCGGGGTTTCCCCGCTTCCCTTTTTTGCGAACGCGAACATAAGCGTAGGACTTTTGAGCGTTTGGTCCCGCGCTTTAAAACTCTCCGTTGAGTCTTGGTTCAAATGGCTCTTACAGCCCGTTTTCGGCCTTGAAGGCGTTGATGGCGTCCGCCGTCCTCTGGTAATCCTCTTTCACCTTGGCCAGCAGATCGTCCACCTCCGTGGCACCGCCGCGCAGGGCCTCCGTAAGCTCGCTGCTGGAGGCTGCCAGCGTGGAAAAGCTCAAATTCTGGCACATGCCCTTGATGGTGTGCGCCGCGCGGAAGGCTTCCTCGTGGTTTCCGCTTGCAAGGGAGTCCAGCAGCAGCTTATAGCTGCCGTCGTCCAGGAACTTCAGGACGAACTTCTGCACCAGCCTCTCGCTGCGAAGGCGGCCGATGACATCGTTGTAGTCGGCTCCCATGGCCTCGTAACATGCCTGCAGGGTCATTTTTCAGGCTCCTCCTTTTCCGGCGGACTTCGGCTTGGATGCCGGGTCCGCGTCCAGTATGTTCTTCATGCTGGGGTCGTAGAAGTGGATCTGCTTCTTGCCCGAACGCTTGGATGCGTACAGGGCGGCGTCCGCCGCGCGGTACATGCTTTCGTAGGAGCGCCCCACGGTCTCGCTGAGCGCCACGCCCACCGAAACGGTGATGGAGCAGCCGTCGCAGTCGAAGCAGAGCTTGCTGAAGATACGCTCCACGGTCCGCTCGATGTCGTAGTTGTATTCCAGCAGGATGAAAAACTCCTCGCCGCCGGCGCGGATGCACATATCCGAGCTGCGGACGCTGTTGCGCATGTTGCGGCCCAGCTGCTGGAGCACCTTGTCGCCGAACATGTGGCCGTACACGTCGTTGATCTTCTTGAAGTCGTCGATGTCGATCTCCATCAGGGCGTAATGGCTCTCCGGCCTGTCCTGCATGCGGATCTCGATCTGCTCCCGGGCGCTGGCGCGGTTCATAAGGCCCGTCAAGGGGTCGCGGGCCGCCTTCTGCACAAGCTCCTCCATCTGCAGGTGGGCGTCGTGGATGTCCATCACGGAGCCCAAAGCCCCTTCAAACTCGGGCACCATGTCGTCCGACCACAGGGAGCGGCTGGTCACGCGGTGCCAGCGCACGGCCCCGCCGTACTGCAGGGGGCAATCGAGCCGCACCTCGGGCCGCTCGGGGCTGGACGTGCGCAGCTTCAGGGCGAGCTGGTTCCAGGTGTCCTCCCCGATCACGGACATGAGCTTCTCGTCCTGGGCGGGGTTCATGATGATCTCGTCCAGCCCCAGCTTCTTGGCGCCGTAGGCGGAGAGCGTCACCATGGGCGGCTTGACCGAATACTCGAACTGGATGGTGTCTGTCATGGAGGCAAAGAAGTTGTTGCGCATCCTCTCCCTGTCCAGCAGGCGCAGCGTGCGCTGGGACACGCCGCCGTCGCCCTTTAGCATCTCCTCGGAGATGCTGTTGAGCTTGCGCCGGCGCAGGTCCTCGTTCACGTCCTTTTCCAGGGCCCTAAGCAGCTTGGTCGCGTTCTCCTGCAAGCATTCCATCAGCAGCGGGTTGAACGCGCCGCACTCGCCCGCCACGATCATGCGCAGGGCTTCTTCATGGGTGTAGGGCGGCTTGTAGACCCGCTCGCTGGTCAGGGCATCGTAGACGTCCGCCAGCGCCACCACCTGGGCGGAGATGGGGATCTCGTCACCTTTGAGCCCGTCTGGATAGCCGCGGCCGTCGTAGCGCTCGTGGTGCCAGCGGCAGATCTCGTAGGCCACCTTCACCAGCTTCTCCTGCTGGTGCACAGGCAGGTCGCTGAGCATATTGGCCCCCAGCATGGAGTGGCCCTTCATGATCTCGAACTCCTCGTTGGTGAGCCTGCCGGGCTTGTTGAGTATCTTTTCGTCGATGGCCAGCTTGCCGATGTCGTGCAGGGCGGAGGCGGTGCTGATGATGGAGACCTCGCTCATGGTCAGGCCGTACTTGTCCGTCTTGCGCATCAGGTGGCTGAGCAGGAAGTCCGTCAGCATGCGCACGTGCAGTATGTGCAGGCCGCTCTCGCCGTTGCGGAACTCCATGATGTGGCTCAAGATGTCGATCATCAAGTCGCTGTGGCGTTCCTTTTCGTACAGCTGCTCCTCCACCATGCCGATCAGGCGCTTCTGCTTGGCGTACAGAAGCAGCGTGTTGACCACGCGGCGGCGGACGATCAGCGCGTCGAAGGGGCGGGCGATGAAGTCCGTGGCGCCCAGCTCGTAGGCCCGCTCCACCTGGGTGGAGCCGTTCTCCGCGGAGATGATGATGGTGGGCAGCTCCTCGATCCAGCCGTTGTTGTTCATGGCCTCCAGAACGCCGAAGCCGTCCATGCGGGGCATCACGATGTCCAGCAGCACCAGCGACAGCTCGCCGATGTGGCTGCGCAGCACCGCAAGGCCCTGCACGCCGTCCTCGGCCTCCAGGACCTCGTAATCGTCCATGAGCATGTCCGCCAGGATGGAACGGTTCATCTCCGAATCGTCAACGATCAGTATCTTCTGTTTTTTCTGCTTTTTCTGCATGTTCGCGCCTCGTTTTTCATCCACGTTCCATTTTCGATCCAGTCACGGGGAAACCCCGGCTTTTTGCGGCCCTTCCCGTTTTGGGAAAGGCAAAGTTTTCCCCGTTTAAGTATGCAACATAGATATATTGTCTAACAATAGCGTTTTCCGTTTTGCATGTAAAAATCCATTTTCCCAAAAAGCTGGGCAAAAAGGACGATTCGGCCCTTTGCAGGCCGTAAAAGTTACACATCGTATTGACTTTTACCTTTTCTTATGCTATAACTAGGGGCGTCAAGGATCGCCCGCAGGCGGGGCGGTCCGGTTTCTTTTCCGCCTGCGAGAAACCCTTTTGCATGAAGCAAAAAGGAGCGTTTTTGATGATGAGAGCGCTGGCACGGTTCTGTGCCCTGGCCCTGGCGGCCGCATTGGTCTTAGCCCTGCTGCTTCCCGTTTCCCTGGCCGCGCCGGAGCCGCTGGCCTTGAGCGAGCAAGAGCAGGCTTATCTGGATACATGCGGCACGCTGCGCGTGGGCTATGTGGTCGACCGCATCCCCGTTTCCTTCATGGATAAAAACGGCGAGCTGGCCGGCATCTCCCGCTCGGTGTTCGACCGCGTGGCGGCCATTAGCGGCCTACAATTTGAGTACGTTCCCCTGCCCAGCGGCTCCATCACCTACGATTACCTGCTGGACGCCGATCTGGACCTCATCACCAGCGTCGAGTACAACCCGGAGAACCTCGGCGCGCGGGGCATCCTCATCACCCAGCCCTACCTTTCCATGCGCAAGGTGGTCGTGGCCCGCGACCGGCTGGCCTTTGATCCCGACGCATCCCTGAAGGTCGCCATCTCCACGGGCTCCCAGACGCTGCGCAAGGCCATGACCCGCATGTACCCCAACTTCGTTTTGGAGGATTATGACACCATCACCGCCTGCTTCGACGCCGTGCGCTCGGGCGAGGCGGACCTGCTCATCCAGAACCAGTACGTGGTGGAATACTGGATCTCCAAGCCCATCTACGAGAAGCTGCGGGTGATCCCCGTGCAGGGGCTGGAGGATCAGCTCTGTTTCTCCGCCGTGGTCGCCTTCGGCGGCGGCGAAGGCCCCTCCGAGGAGGACGGAAACCTGCTGGTGAGCATACTCAACAAGGCCATCGAGCGCCTGACCGAGGACGAGGTGAGCAGCTACACCATCCAGGCCGTGATGGACAACCAGTACGTATATTCCTTCTGGGACTTCCTGTACCGCTACCGCTTCGCGGCGGGCATCTTCGTCTCCTCCCTGCTCGTGGTCAGCTGCCTGTCCGTGGTGCTGGTCCGCCTGCGCCTGCGCTCCATGGAGAGCCGCGCCGACGCCAAGGCCAAGGGGGAGTTCCTCTCCACCATGAGCCACGAGATCCGCACGCCCCTGAACGGCCTCATCGGCCTTAACTACCTCATGTCCCAGCGCCTGGACAGCCCGGAGCGCCTGGGCGAGTACCTGCGCCAGTCCACCACCACGGCCAAATACCTGCTTTCGCTGGTGAACGACGTGTTGGATATGTCCATGCTCGAGGAGCACCGCATCGTCTTGAGCCGCGAGCCGGTCGATTTGGAGCTCCTCTTCTCCACCGTCGCCTCCATCGTGCGCGGCGGCATGGAGGAAAAGGGCCTGCATTTTAACTCCGACGTGCAGCTTGATACCCCCTGCGTCCTGGGCGACGAGGTGCGCATACAGCAGGTGCTTCTGAACCTGCTGGACAACGCCCGCAAGTTCACCGACGAGGGCGGCAAAGTCGACCTGATCGTGCGGCAGAAGGCGGGCGAAAACGGCGACGTCGTCATAGAGGCCGAGGTCGCCGACACCGGCCGCGGCATGAGCGAGGAATTCCAGCGGAACGTGTTCCGCTCCTTCTCCCAGGAGCGCCTGACCGTCTCCACGGGCACACAGGGCACCGGGCTGGGCCTGTCCATCAGCCGCCGCCTGGCCCGCCTGATGGGCGGCGACGTGAGCTTCACCAGCCGCAAGGGCGTGGGCAGCCGCTTCTTCTTCACCTTCTCCGCCGCCCCCGCTTCCCTGCCCGCGGACGCGCCCAAGGCCGACGCCGCGAAGGCGGGCGGCAAGGAGCGCGTGCTGGTGGCCGAGGACAACGAGCTCAACGGCGAGATCATGCTGGAGATGCTGGGCAGCGCGGGCTACGACGCGGTTCTGGCCCACGACGGGCTGGAGGCGCTGCGCATCTTTGAAAGCTCCCCGCCGGGCAGCTTCGGCGTAGCCCTGATGGACCTGCTGATGCCCGAGATGGACGGCTGCCAGGCCGCCGCGGCCATCCGCAGTCTGGATAGGCCCGACGCGGAAAAGGTGCGCATCATCGCCTGCAGCGCCAACACGCAGCCCGGCGACCGCGAGCGCGCCTTGGCCAGCGGGATGGACGGCTTCCTGCCCAAGCCCGTGGACCTAGAGCGGATGCTCGAGGTCTTGAGCGAAACGCGCCCCTCCTGACAAAATCGGCATTGGAGGCTCAAAAGCCATGGAACAGAAGGTCATCTACCTGGCAGGCGGCTGCTACTGGGGCGCGCAGAAGTATTTGAGCGCCATCCGCGGCGTCAAGGAGACCTGCGTGGGCTTTGCCAACGGCAACACCGAAAACCCCAGCTATCACCAGGTGCGCTACGAGAACACCGGCCATGCCGAGACCGTGCGCGTGGTCTACGACCCGGAAGTTCTGCCGCTGGAGGCGCTTCTGCGCCTGTTCTACCGCATCATCGACCCCCATTCCGTGGACAGGCAGGGCGAGGACGTCGGGCACCAGTACCGCACGGGCGTGTATTACGACGACCCCGCGGACGAGCCCGCCGTGCGCGCCTCCCTGCGGGAATTGGAACAGCGGGTCGGCGGGCCGCTGGCCGTCGAGGCCCTGCCCCTTGCGAACTTCTACCCGGCGGAGGAATACCACCAGAACTATCTGGACAAGAACCCCGGCGGCTACTGCCACGTTCCCTTCGCGCTGATCCAGTGGGTGCGGACCATCGACCCCGCGACCTGGCGGCCGGAGGAAACTTAAATCCAAACGCGCAAGGACCGCTGACCCGGGACCACCCGCCGGCCAGCGGCCTTCTTTATTAACACCCCATTTTTAGTGGAAAACGCGCCGCGCCTCTCCCCCGCTTTTCGGCCCGCTTCTTATAAAAGCGGCTTTGGAGGAAAAAACGGCAGCCGCCTTTCGGTGTCGTGTCTCATTTTGGACAGTGACCTTGCTATATGAGGAAATCGCCGCTCGCTTCCCTTGTTTTTCGGCTGGAACGCAGCCTTTTTGTATATATCCTGCCTTTCCAATGAAAAAAAGCCACTAGCGGAACTTTCCTCCGAACAATGGCCTTTCCATTATGGGAAATCGGTGCTCTCCTCTCCCTACTTTCTCATCAAAGTTGCTCCATATTAAAAAAATCCAACTTTCCCGATTAACTGCCGGGCTGCGGCGGCTTCACCCGAATGAAAGCCCATATCCCGCGCGGCGTTTCTTTCATCGACAAAAGGCCGCCGTCCCCGAAGCTCCCTCCGGGCGGCGGCGGTCTTTTCTTCCAAAAATTCTATTCCACCGAAAATTTTACTCCACGGTGACGGACTTGGCCAGGTTCCTGGGCTTATCCGGGTCGTAGCCGCGCTCGATGGCGCAGTAATAGGCGAACAGCTGCGCCGGGATGATCGACAGCAGCGGCGCGAACAGGTCGTCGGTCCTTGGGATGTAGAGCACGTAGTCGGCCACGCCGTCCTCCACGGAGGAGTCGCCGTAGGCGATGCAGACCACCACCGCGCCCCTGGCCTTGACCGCGCGGATGTTCGAGTGCAGTTTCTCCGCCACGGCGCCCTGGGTGGAGAGCGCCACCACGGGCACGCCGTCCTCGATCAGGGCGATGGTGCCGTGCTTGAGCTCGCCGGAGGCCATGGCCTCGGAGTGGATGTAGCTGATCTCCTTGAGCTTCAGGGACGCCTCCATGGCCGCCGCGTAGTCCAGCCCGCGGCCGATGAAGAAGATGTCGCGGCTGTGGCAGAAGCGCTTGGCCAGCTCCTGCTCCGCCGTCGTGGAGGTGAGCACCGTCTGCGCCTTGTCGGAAAGCGTCTGCAGCTCGCGGATGTAGCGGTCGTAGGTGGCCGCGTCCAGCCTGCCCTTGGCGCTGGCCATCTCGATGGCCACCAGGTACAGGCAGAGCAGCTGGGTCAGGTACGCCTTGGTGGATGCCACGGCGATCTCCGGGCCCGCCCAGGTATAGAGCACGCGGTCCGCTTCCCGGGCGATGGTGGAGCCCACCACGTTGGTGATAGCCAGCACCTTGCAGCCGTTCTCCTTGGCCAGGCGCAGGGCCGCCAGCGTGTCCGCCGTTTCGCCGGACTGGCTCACCACCACCAGCAGGTCGTCGGGGCTCAAGATGGGGTCACGATAGCGGAACTCCGAGGCCACGTCCCATTCCACGGGCACGCGTGCCAGCTGTTCGATGGCTGCCCGGCCCACCAGGCTGGCGTGGGAGGCCGTGCCGCAGGCGATGAGCACCACGCGCTTGACCTGCGCCAGGTACTCGTCGGTCAGGCCCGCCTCCTCCAGGTGGATGCGGCCGTCGCGCAGGCGCGGGTTCAGCGTGTCGCGGATGGCGCGGGGCTGCTCGAAGATCTCCTTGAGCATGAAGTGCTTGTAGCCGCCGCGCTCCGCAGCGTCCACGGACCAGGTGACCTCGTACACCTTCTTCTCCACCGGCTCGCCCCACTCGGAGTAGACCTCCACGTGGTCGGCGTAGACCAGGGCGATCTCGCCCTCGTCCAGCAGGTAGACCTTGCGGGTGTAGGGCAGCAGGGCCGGGATGTCGCTGGCGATGTAGTTGCCGTGGTCGGACAGGCCCACCACCAGCGGGCTGCCCTTGCGGGCCGCGGCGAGCGTGCCCGGGCAGGCCTTGGCCACGACGCCCAGGGCGTAGGCCCCGCGCAGACGGCCCATGGTGGAGGTCAGCGCCTCCAAAAGGTCGCCGCACTTCTCCAGGCGGCGGGCCAGCAGCTGGGAGACCACCTCGCTGTCGGTCTGGCTGCGGAATACGCAGCCCTCCTTTTCCAGCTCCCGGCGCAGGGACTGGTAATTCTCGATGATGCCGTTGTGGACCACGGCCACGCGCCCCTGGTCGTCCAGATGCGGGTGGGCGTTCACGTCCGAAGGCGCGCCGTGGGTGGCCCAGCGGGTGTGGCCGATGCCGAGGTTCCCCTTGGGCTCGCCGTCCCTTGCCAGGCGGTCCCGCAGCACCTGCAGCTTGCCGCGTGTCTTGACAAGGTGCAAGCCGTCCCCGTCCAGCGTGACGATGCCCGCCGAATCATAGCCTCTGTATTCCAATCTGGAGAGTTCGTCCATCAGGATCGGGGCCGCCCCTTCGGGGCCTATATAGCCTACGATGCCGCACATATAAGCGTCTTCTCCTTTCCAAGGGAAGGACCCTCAAGTCCCTCCATTTTAAGTATACGCGCCGAACAGGTCTAACGCAAGCCGCAGCAGGTTGATATTTTGTTGCATTTGATTAACATGATAAAGTGTTTGCGTCCACAAATTTTCATCTCTATTGGGGCGCCTCTCCTCTGTTTTTTCTCTCCCACCCATTTTCTTCAAAAAAAGTGAATCTGCACTTCTTGCACGCAATTTATCTATTTGACACACATAATCTATTCCACGATTCAATAATTTTATGCTCCCGTATCAAATTTAATTCACAGCCCTCTGATTCTACTTACTCGTGCAGTATGTTAATATTGTTTTATCAAAACACATTTTGTTTCTGTTCCGCATTGCTATTTTCTTATCGCGCATTGACATCTTTCACGGACTCGTATAAAATATATGTAAATTCACGAAAGGAGGGAAGACCAATGGTTATGGTCAAGCCGCTAAGCAATGCCGAGTTGGAGATCATGCACCTGCTCTGGAAGGAGGGTGTTCCCCTGACCGCCCACCAGATCCTGGAGCGCATGCCTGAGAAGAGTTGGAAGGTTGAAACGCTGCTCACGTTCCTCAGCCGCCTGCAGCGCAAGGGCGCTGTCGGCGCCACCAAGGTTCCCACGGCCGGCCGCCGTGCGCACAGCCTCTTTTCCGCCGCGATCAGCCAGAGCGAGTATTGCCAGATGCAGAACCACATCCTGATCGAGAAATACCATGGCGGCAGTGTGGAATCCATGATCCAGTCTCTGTTGGACGACGGCACCGTGACCCCCGCGGTCCTGGAGTCCATCGCCAAGAAAAACCAGTAGGCCTCATCAATCTCGGGCACGGGCAGCCCGTCCGATCCGCTTATCCCACAGACGAGCTTCGCGCATCCGGTAAGGGCCTGCCTCCCCACGGCAGGCCCTGCCTTTTTCTAAAAACCAAAGCTGCGGCGCGCTTCTTTCATCCGGTGCACCGCAGCTTTTTATTTTGTTTATTTTTCTGCAATCTCTCCGTGTGGCGGCTCCTGTTTCATGCCGCCGGGAAGGATCAGGCGCATGCAGACGTCCACGATCCCCTCGATGGGGTCGGCGCAGTCCCTGTCGATCCACTCCTTCACGATGGCGATAAGGCCGCCGATATAAAACAGGATGGTGTAGGGCTTGTCCCGCTCCGCAAAGCGGAACCTATCCAATACCGGCGAAAAGACGCTCGCAAACAGCCGCCGAAACGTGCCCTCCGTATCGAGGGAAGCGGAGCGGGAAAGCGCGACCTTGAACAGGCGCCGATTTTCCTTGACAAATTCAAAATAGGGCCTTAGGTACTCGGGGGAAATGAAGATGAGGTCCTCCAGGCGTCCTGACTTCAGCCGCCGCTGCACGTCCGCAAGCTGCGAGGAATACCTCTCAAAGCACTTGTTGTTCGTGTACTCCACGCATTCTCTCAGCAGGTCCGCGACCGTTTCGTAGTGCAGATAGAAGGTGGAACGGTTGACCCCGGCCTTTTCGCAGATCTCCTTCACGGTGATGTACGCAAAGTCCTTTTTGGCAAGGCACTCGATCAGCGCCTCGTCCATGCGCGCGGCCGTGCTGAAATACCTGCTTTCCGCCTTTTTCAACCGTTCCCCCTCCTTTTGTATCCGCTTTGTGTGGTCTTACTCCTCCTCGCCCGCGATCTGTGTCGCAAGGCGGATGATGTCGCCGGCGTACTTGTCCTTTCCCTTCTTTAAGATGCGTTGGTAGATCGGGTAATTCACGGCCACGCCGACAAAGCCGACGACGCCCACGACGATGCCCAGCGCCGTGAAGGCCGCCGTCCCCGCCCCGATCTCGCCCATGGCCAGGCACATTCCCGTCCCGGCGATCAGGGCGCATGCGATGCCAAAGGCGTAGGCAAACACCTGCGCGGGCAGTTTGGCCGCCCGATCCAGCTTGTGGAGCGCGACCACTTTGGACGTGTTCTTCTTGGAATACTCGTTGACGATGGCCTCCGCATAGATCTTGTCCGTGTTCATGTTTCAAGCACCTCCGTTTGATGTTGTACCCTCAGTATAGCAGGCGAAAAACGGAGGCGGAACGACACGAACGCGGCTTTTTGTCGAGTTGGCTGCTCTTTGTAGTCTCAAAAGGATCCAGCAGTTCCAAAAGGACGGACGCTTTTCGCGCCCGTCCTTCTTTTTTAGGTCCTTTACGATTTGCTCCTCTTTAGGAGCCTGTCCAGCTTGTTTTGGATGCGCTGCTTTCTTTTTTGCGTTTCCTCCGCGTCGAGTTTCAGCCCGTCCGGCCCTTTTTGCAGGCAGTCGCCTTCCCTTGCGCCCGCGGGCAATTCGCGGGCGGGAACGGCCTGCATGCCCGTTTCCGTTTCCAGATAGGCCGTGCCGTCCTCCACGCGGTCGAGGATCCAGACCTGCCGCTTATCCAAAGCAGACGCCCACGGGGATCGCGGCCTCCGCGGTCAGGCCGGTGTCGGTCAGCTTGCCGCACTCCTGGCAGAACTTGAACAGGCGCAGCCCGCCGCCGTCCTGATGGGCCACCACGATGAGGGAGCCGTCGGGCGAGAAGTCGAAGTCGCGGGGGGTCTTGCCGCCGGAGGGCACGATGCTCTTCTTCTCCAGCGTGCCATCCTGCCGCACGGCGAACACGGTCAGGCTGTCGTGGGCGCGGTTGGAGGTGACCAGGAAGCGGCCGTCGGGGCTCAAGCGTATGGCGGAGCCCCACTTAAGGCCCTCATACTCCTCGGGCAGGGTGTAGGCGACCTGCACGGACTTGTAGCCCTTTTCGCCCTTGTGGTACACCACGACGTTGGCGCCCATCTCGGTGATCAGGTAGAGGAAGCTGCCGTCCTTGGAGAATACCAGGTGACGGGGGCCGTCGCCGTCGGGGACGCTCAGGCGCTGGCAGGGATCGAGCACGCCCTTCTCCTCGCTGAAGGGATAGATGTAGACGCCGTCCAGGCCTAAGTCGCAGATGGCCAGGTGCTCCCCGTCGGGGGTCACCTTGCAGAAGTGGACGTGGGGCTTTTCCTGCCGCTTGGGGTCGGGGCCGGTGCCCACGTGGACGATGTGCCGGGCGATGGGCCCGATGGAGCCGTCCTCGTTGAGGGGCAGGACGGAGGCGGAACCCTCGCCGTAGTTGGCCACGAACAGCCACTTTCCCTTGGGGCTCACCGAGACGTGGCAGCTGCCCACGCCCACGGTGGACTGCTGGTTGATAAAGCGCAGGCTGCCGTCCTCGTTGATGGCGTAGGCGCGCACGCCGCCGCCGCGGACGCCGTCCACCTGCCCCACCTCGCAGGCGGCGTACAGGTACTTCCCGCAGGGGGAAACGGCCAGGTACGACGGGTTCTCGGCCATTTCGCCGCCCAGGTACTCAAAGCCGTCCTCGCTCACGTTGAAGCGGTAGATGCCCTCCCCGCCCTTGAACGTGTAGGTGCCGATGTAGACTTGCTGTTTCTGCATGTGTTTTCCCTCCCGTAAAATATATGTGTTTTATGCCTCGAACACGCGGAAGAAGCTGTTGAAGAAGCGCTGCTTGTCCACGCGCGCGGCGATCTCGTGGGGGCCGTTTTCCTCGGCCGTAAAGTGGGTGACGCCCATCAGGGGCCTGGAATCCAGCTCCACGGTCACCCTGCCGCGCCGGTATTCCAGTATCTCGTCGTCGAAGATGCTCACGCAGGCCAGCGGGTCGTGGAAGGTCATGAGGTCACGTCCCTGGAACCACACGCCCGCGAAGTCCCGCACGATCTCCAGCAGCGGGTGGCGGAAGCGCTCCTGCACCTCTTTGGCGTTCATCTGCACCTGCATGGTCACGTCCAGGCCCACGGAGCGGTGCACGGGCGCTTTAGCGGCGTACACCACGGCGGTGGCATAGGGGTCGTTGAGCGAGTTCCACTCGTTGTAGCCCGCGCCGGGCGTTGTGTGCAGGAAGCTGCCGTTCATCAGCACGATGCGCTTGAGCTTGCGCGCGATGGCGGGGTCCTGGCCTAAGAGCAGGGCCGCGTTGGTCATGGGGCCGATGGCCAGCAGCGTCACCTCGCCGGGGTTCTTCTCGATGGTCTCCCGCATGAAGGAGACGGCCTTCCCCTGCGGGAACACGCTGTCGTGGGGCCAATCGCACAGGCGGCTGGCCTGGGGCGCTTCCGGCTGGCGCACGGGCGTGAGCAGGGGCGCCGGCGCGCCGGGGAACACGGGGATGTCCCGCCTGCCGGCCACGCGCAGCATGGCGCTGACCATCTGCGCGCGCTTCTCCGGCTGGCCGGAGACGGTGGTCACGCCCAGCAGCTCGCACCTGGGCTGCATGAGCAGGTAGGCCAGGCACACCGAGTCGTCGATGTCGGAGCCGATGTCCGTATCCAGCAGGATCTTTTCTTTTTCCATAGGTCTTCCCTCCCGAATCAGGTTGCCCTTTCCCGTTCCGCGCCTCAAGCGGAACGGCCTTTTCGGATACTAGGATACCTTATTTTGTGCCGTTCTGCAACACTTACGCAAAATAAAGCGTTATGTTTATGGCCTTTGGGCCTTTATGTTTGCGCCTTCTTGGTTTATAATAGAAGAAGCAAAGGCGAACGCCACAAGCAGAAGGGGGAAAGGGAAAAAGCGTATGAACCGTTATCTCTCGGAGCTATCCGTGTTCTGGTCCAACGTGGTGGAGCGGCTGACCATATTCGACCTCATCGACATACTGATCGTCGCCTTCCTGATCTACCAGCTCATGAAGCTGACCCGGCAGACCCGCGCCAACCAGGTGCTCAAGGGCATCGGCATCGCCTTCGTGGCCTACTGGGTGGCGGACCAGCTGAACTTTACCACCCTCAAGTGGATCCTTGCCTACGTGATGGAATCCGGCGCGGTGGTGCTGGTGATCCTCTTCCAGCCGGAGCTCAGGCGCGCGCTTGAGCAGATCGGCCGCCGCACCAAGATCGACCGCGCGCCCGACCCGCAGACGCAGACCGAGATCGACCAGATGATCGGCGAGATCGTGCGCGGCATGGTCAACCTGTCCCACCGCAAGGTGGGCGTGCTGATCGTGGTGGAGCACAAGACCGGCCTGGCCGACGTGATCGAGACCGGCACCATTCTGGACAGCCGCATCTCCTCCGCCCTCATCGAGAACATCTTCGAGCCCAACACCCCCTTGCACGACGGCGCGGTGGTGGTGCGCGGCACGCGCATCGTGGCCGCGGGCTGCTTCCTGCCCCTGACGGAGGAAAACTCCATCTCCAAGCAGCTGGGCACCCGGCACCGGGCTGCGCTGGGCGTGACCGAGAACGCCGACTGCGTCTCCCTGGTCGTCTCCGAGGAGACGGGCACCATCTCCGTGGCCCAGGGCGGCAGGCTGACCCGCAACCTGGACGCCGAAGGCCTGGCGAAGGTGCTGCGCTCCATCTACGAGCCGGATAAGGAGAGCGCCCTGCTCAAGAACCCCCTGCTCAAGAAATGGAGGGCGAAAAAATGACGCAGAATAAGAAGAAGCCCTCTGTGCAGAGCCGTCCCTGGGTGGAAAAGGCCCGCCGCGTGCCCGTCCTGGGCAGGCTGTTCCACAACCTTTCCCTGAAGCTGCTGGCCCTTTTGTTCGCCATCATCATCTGGTCCGTGGTCATGTCCCAGACCAACCCGCCGCGCAGCAAGCTGGTCTACGACGTGCCCATCGAGATCACGGGCATGCAGTCCCTCGTGAGCCGCTCCCTGGCGCTCAAGTCCATCCCCGAGGAGATGGAAGGCACGGTGGACGTGATGCTCGAGGTGCCGCTCAACGACCTTGGCAACGCCAACGCGGACAACGTCACCGCCACGGTGGACCTGTCCCGCATCACCACCACGGGCGAATATACGCTGAACCTGAACCTCTCCAGCCGCTACGGCAGCGCGGTGAGCGCCACGCAGGAGAGCTTCACCGTGGAGGTGGAATCCAGGGAGGAATCCGCCGTGCCCGTGCGCGTCAACTACATAGGCGCGCTGGATGAGTCCCTGCACTCCGGCACGGTGTCCGTAAAGCCCGCGGAGGTCACCATCTCCGGCCCCGTGACGGAGGTCAACCGCGTCAGCTACGCCCAGGTGGACGTGGACTTGGGAGAGCTCAGCGACAGCTTCTCCCAGTCGCTGGTGTTTACCCTCTTCGACGAGGACGGCAAGGCCATCGACTTCGACGGCTTCACCATCCCGGGCGGCAACTCCGTTTCGGTGAGCCTGCCCGTTTACCCGGTCAAGGAGGTGCCCATCAGCTTCGAGTCCTCCGTCTCCGGCGAGCTGCCCGAGGGCTATGAACTGCTCTCCGTCACCCCCTACCCCGCCACGGTGCGCGTGGCCGCGGACCGCTCGGTCCTGGACAGCCTCACCTCCATCCCCGTCTCCGCCTTCCGCGTGGACGATCTGCGCGAGGACGCGGTCATCACCGTGAACCTTAGGCAGCTGACGGACGTCAAATGGATGGAGCTTTCCCAGGTGGAGCTGGCCCTGCAGGTCGCCGAGCAGACCGAGAGCCGCACCTTCGCCAACGTGCCCGTGCAGGCCCGCAACCTGGCGGAGGGCTATGCCGTCGATACGTTCGACGCGCGGGTGGACGTGACCATCACCGGCCCCCGCAGCCAGATGGAGGCCCTGACCCGCGGCCAGATCAGCGCTTATCTGGACCTTGCCAGCTACGGGCCTGGCCAATTCGTGGACAACGTGCAGGTCGAGGTCGAAGGGCTGACGGAGTACAGCTGCACGCTGGATCTGGACCGCATCACGTTCGTGATCTCCCAGTGACGGCAGTTAAGACCGCCGCGGGATCAAATATAGACAAATAAAAAAGTATCGGGAGTGGTTCCGACCCCATGGGCAAACTCAAGGACATTTTCAAGGAAAATTCACCCTTCAAGCTGTTCCTCACCTCCATCGTCGTCACCGGCCTGGCCTACGGGCTGTACAAGGGCATATTGGACAACTACCTGGCCGAGGTCGTGGGCATGGGCGAGATGGACCGCGGCATCACCGAGTTCTTCCGCGAGATACCGGGCGTTCTGCTGATCTTCATTTTGGCCCTGTTCTACATGCTCTCCGCCGAGTCCCTCTACAAGGTCGGCGCGGTGGTGATGCTGGTGGGCATGGGCATGCACGCCATACTGCCCCCGGTAAAGGTGCTGACGGTCCTTGCCATCTGCATCTTCTCCACCGGCGAGCACATCCAGCTGGGCATGAAGAGCACCCTTTCCCTGGAATATTCCCGTCCCGGCCGGGGCGGCGCGGCCCAGGGCATGCAGAACTCCGCCAACCAGATCGGCACCGTGGCCGGGTATCTGGTGGTGGTGGCGGTCTTCTCCCTGCTGCCCAAGGACCAGCCCTACAACCTATTCTTCTGGCTGGCCACGGGCCTGACCGCCGTGAGCGCCGCCTTCTCCATGCGCATCACCGGCAACAGCCGCCCGGACGAGACCAAGCGCCGCTTCTACTTCAACAGGAAGTACAGCAAATATTACATGCTGGAGATCTTCTACGGGGCCCGCAAGCAGGTGTTCATGACATTCGGCCCCTACGTCTTGGTGCTGTTCTACGGCGCCAACGCGGCCACCATCTCCCTGCTGTTCGCGGTCTCGGCCATCGTCTGCTTCTTCGCGGCGCCGCTGGTGGGCCGCATCATCGACACGCTGGGCTACAAGGTGGTCATGGTCTCCGATACGCTGATCTTGGTCATCGTCTGCTTCTTCTACGGCTTTGCCCATTACCTGTTCCCCATGCGCATCGCCTTTTTGGTCTGCTGCGTCAACTACGTTTTGGATGCGGTGATCTCGCTGGCGTCCATGGCCTCCAACGTGTATGTGCAGGACCTGTCCGACAGCCAGGAGGAGGTCAAGGCCACCATCTCCACGGGCGTGTCGGTGAACCACGTGATCACCATCTTCATCGCCCTGTTCGGCGGCTGGATCTGGCAGACCTTAGGGATCGAGACGCTGTTCATCGTCTCTGCGGTGCTGGGGCTCATTAACAGCGCCTACGCCGCCTCCATCAAGATGAAGAAGCCCGCGTCCGGCTCCCTGCCCGCGGATCGATAGTCCCCTTCCCAACGCCCGAGACAAGGAGGAGCGCACATGATCGAGAAGCTTCTGGCCCTGGGCGAAGCGGACGGCCTGCACAGCGGGCCCTTCGGCTTCCTGCTAGACCACTGGGTGGCGCTGGCCGTGCTGCTGGTGGTCGTGGGCTTCCTGCTGGATCAGACCTTCTACCTTCTGCGCTACCGCCCCTGGCGGCGCTGGATGCACAACGCGCGCACATTCCGCCGTTTTCTGGAACGCACCTTCCATATCGAGCTCCCCTGGCCGCCGGACGTGAAGCCCCGGCCCCTGCAGGAGTTTGAGGCCGGCGAGCTGCCGGACGATCCCGACGCGCCGCGCATCGTGCGCGCGCCCGTCCGCCGTCCCGCCGCCGAGGCCGCCGCGGTCGAAATGCCCATACAGGCGCGGCCCGTGCAGAGGCCGCAGGCGCAGGGCGAGCAGAAGCGGCCCGTGCAGACGGCGCGGCCCCGGCCCGCCTCCGACGAGCAGCCCACGCAGGCGAAGCCCCGCCCCGCTGCCGCTTCTTCTTCAGGCGAGCAGCCCACAAAAGCCCGGCCCCGCTCCGTTTCCGCTCCGGCTTCGGCTTCTGGTGACCGGCTCGCGCAGGCTGGACCGCGTCCCGCTCCCGCTTCGGGAGAAAAGGCCCGCCCTGCTTCTGTTTCGGGTGAGCGGCCTGCGCAGGCGCGTCCAGCCCAGCCCCGTCCTGCTTCGGCTTCTTCTGGTGAGGGGGCCACGCAGGCCCGGCCCGCACAGGCGGCCCGTCCCAGGCCCGCAACGAGCGGCGCGCAGCCTGCCCAGGCAAAGCCCCGTTCCCCCGCTTCTGCTTCCGGGCAGCGGCCCGCGCAGGCAAGGCCCCGTCCCGTTCAAAACGCGCAGCAGTCCCCGCAGGTGCCGCGCACCCCGCAGGTGTCGTACACCCCGCAGGCGTCGCGCGCCTCGCAGGCGTCGTACGCCCCGCAGGCGCAGCGGCCCGCAAGGCCCGCTGCAAAGCCCGCTTCCCCCGCTCCCCAGGAGGAGCCCGTGACCCTTCGCTCCCCGGCGCGGGAACACCATGCAGAAAGGCCCGAAGGAACCGAACATGACTGAGTTTTTCCATACGCTGCCCAAGGAGCGCATCGTCGTGGTCTGCGGCAATTACGGCAGCGGCAAGACCGAGTTCTGCCTGCAGCTGGCCCTGGAGCTGGCGCAGCAGCAGCCCACCACGCTGGTGGACCTGGACATCGTGAACCCCTACTTCCGCTCCGCCGAGGCCACGGCCCTTTTGAACGAGGGCGGCGTGGACGTGCTGGCCCCGACCTTCGCCATGAGCACCGTGGACATCCCCGCCCTGCCCGCCGAGATCCAGCGCGTCTTCGTGGAGAAGGAGCGCCGCGTGGTCTTCGATGTGGGCGGCGACGACACGGGCGCGGCGGCGCTGGGCCGCTACCGCCGCTATTTCGAGGTCGATTCGGCGGCGATGTACTTCGTCGTCAACGCCTTCCGTCCCCTCTCCGGCGACGCGGACTCCGTCTGCGACCTGCTCTACCGCGTAGAGCAGAAGGGCAGCATGAAGGCCTCTTACCTCATCAACAATGCCAACGTCGCCTGGGAAAGCGGCGCGCAGAACCTTGCGCGCGGCGAGGAGCTGCTGCGGGAGGTGTCCGCGCGCACGAAGCTGCCCGTGGCCTACCACTGCGGCACGCGCCCCGTTCTGGAGGCGGCCTCCTCCCTGTCCCTGTCCGGCCAGCCCTTCGAGATGCACATCCGCATGCGTCCCGACTGGATGTAGGGCTTTTTTCAAATCTTCACTTGACTTTTCCCTGTTTTGCGGCTATCCTGTCCTTGAACGCGGATGAGCGCGGCGATGGGAAACAAGTAGACCGGCGCAGTGCCCTTTTCAGAGAGCCGTTGGCGGGTGCGAAACGGCGGGCGGCGGCGGAGGAAGGCGGTCCCGGAGCGCTTCTTCTGCGGAAATGAAGCGGGCGCGTGCGCAGCGCGTCAACGAGGGTGGAACCGCGTAAGGCTTAAAAAAACAGGCCTTTCGTCCCTTGGAGAACAAGGGGACGGAAGGACTTTTCTTTACCCCCGAAAAACAAACCAGAGAAAGGTTGTGTTGCATCTATGGCAGTGGATTCCATGGACAAGATCGTCGCATTGTGCAAGAACCGCGGCTTCATCTTCGCGGGTTCGGAGATCTACGGCGGCCTTGCCAACACCTGGGACTACGGCCCCCTGGGCGTGGAGTTCAAGAACAACGTCAAGCGCGCCTGGTGGCAGAAGTTCGTCACCGAAAGCCCCTACAACGTGGGCGTGGACTGCGCCATCCTCATGAACCGCGAGGTCTGGGTGGCCTCGGGCCACGTGGGCAGCTTCAACGACCCGCTGATCGACTGCAAGGCCTGCAAGTCCCGCTACCGCGCGGACCAGCTGATCGAGCAGGTGACGGGCATCTCCGCCGACGGCTGGACCAACGAGCAGCTGGACAGCTACATCGCCGAGCATAAGATCGCCTGCCCCATGTGCGGCAAGAGCGACTTTACCCCCATCCGCAAGTTCAACATGATGTTCAAGACCTACCAGGGCGTCACCGAGGACAGCCAGAACGAGGTCTATCTGCGTCCCGAGACCGCGCAGGGCATCTTCGTGAACTTCAAGAACGTGGCGCGCACCACGCGCAAGCGCCTGCCCTTCGGCATCGCGCAGGTGGGCAAGTCCTTCCGCAACGAGATCACCCCCGGCAACTTCACGTTCCGTACCCGCGAGTTCGAGCAGATGGAGCTGGAGTTCTTCTGCAAGCCCGGCGAGGACCTGGAGTGGTTCCAGTATTGGCGCGGGTTCTGCCGCGATTGGCTCCTGTCCCTGGGCATGACGGAGGAGCATCTGCGCCTGCGCGACCACGACCCGCAGGAGCTGGCCTTCTATTCCAAGGCCACCACGGACTTTGAGTTCCTGTTCCCCTTCGGCTGGGGCGAGCTGTGGGGCGTGGCCGACCGCACCGACTACGACCTCAAGCAGCACCAGGAGCACTCCGGCGAGTCCATGGAGTACATCGATCCGGTGACCAACGAGCGCTTCCTCCCCTACTGCATCGAGCCCTCCCTGGGCGCGGACAGGGCCGCTCTGGCCTTCCTCTGCGATGCCTACGAGGAGCAGCAGCTGGAGAAGGACAGCCGCGTGGTGCTGCACCTGCACCCGGCGCTGGCGCCCTTCAAGGCAGCCGTTTTGCCCCTGCAGAAGAACAAGCTGGGCGAGAAGGCCCACGCCATCTACGACGAGCTGCGCAGGCACTTCTCCATGGATTACGACGAGACCGGCTCCATCGGCAAGCGCTACCGCCGCCAGGACGAGATCGGCACGCCCCTGTGCATCACCGTGGACTTTGACACCGAGACCGACGGCTGCGTCACCGTCCGCGACCGCGACACGATGACCCAGGAGCGCATCCCCGTCGAGGGCCTGCAGGCCTATATCGAGAACCGCCTGGCATTCTAAGGACCGTATCTTCCTTTCCGCCCTTTCCATTTCATGGAAAGGGCGGCGTTAAGGCCCCCGCCCTCGGCGGGGGCCTTTGGTCTCGACATTCAGCCTGCGGCTTCGCCGCAGGCTGAATGTCGAGAAGGGGGGGCG
>CANQPP010000035.1 GCA_947625765.1 uncultured Clostridia bacterium | reverse complement strand
CCGAGTTCTTCTCCTTCGGCACCAACGACCTGACCCAGACCACCTTCGCCTTCTCCCGTGACGACGCCACCAAGTTCCTTGGCGACTACTACGACAAGAAGGTGTTCGAGCAGGATCCCTTCGCCCGCATCGACCAGGAAGGCGTGGGCCAGCTGATGCAGATCGCAGCCGAAAAGGGCCGCTCCGTGCGCCCCGACATCAAGCTGGGCATCTGCGGCGAGCACGGCGGCGATCCCAGCTCCGTGAACTTCTGCCACAAGATCGGCCTGAACTACGTCTCCTGCTCTCCCTTCCGTGTGCCCATCGCCCGTCTGGCCGCCGCCCAGGCTGCCATCGAGGAGAAGCTGGGCTGATAGGAGCACTTCCCGCCGCCGAATGAGGGCATATGAACATCCCAAATGAGGCAGGCAACAACTTAAGCCTTAAAGGGCAGCATAGAAAGCAAAAACTTTCTCATGCTGCCCTTTGCTTTTGCTTTCTATCGGTTTTTCCCTTCCAGCGCCGGCTTTATTGCGCACAAATGCGCTTAAAAACAAGCGCGCAATTGTGACTGCTTTACCGTCTCCAAGGTGCTGGACGACGGCGAGACCATCCTGGGCATCGACTACTCCATGTCGGCCATACAGGAGTACATCGAGAAGATGAACTCCCTGGATTACGGCCAGGCGATGATCGTCAACAAGGACGGCCTGATCGTCGGTTATTCCGACCCGTCCCTGGTGGGCGAGAGGCTCTCCGAGGACTACGAGGCCTACCGCGCGGCCTTCACGCTGGCAAACTCCCAGAGCAGCGACGACAGCATCTCCGTGAACACCTCGGACAACGGCACCATTTTCTGCTGCCGGACGGAGAACGACTGGTACCTGATGCTGCTGGTCCGCAACTGGGACCTCTATCGGGCCGGTTACAGGCAGCTCATCGTAAGCTCCATCGCCTTGGGCCTCATGGTGGCCGTATTCGCCACGATCCTGGTCATCAGCGTGAGGGAGAGGTTCCGCGCCGAGAGCGCCTTGCGTGCCAAGGAAAAGTTCCTGGCGGGCCTTTCGGACAGCTTCCGCGCCCCGCTCCACAACATCGTAGAGCTGACCGCCTCGGAGACCATGAACGGCGAAAAGCTCAAGCCCATCGCCGAAAGCATCCGGCAGGAGACGGGTCAGCTGTCCAACATGATGGACAACCTGTTCAGCTACTCCGACATACTCAACTCCGAGGACGAGGCCAAGAAGACGGAGAACAACGCTGCGTCCAAGGACTTCACCATCAAGACGCAGCACAAGTTCCGCTTTATCATCATCGCGGTCTTCTTCGTGACGATGGTCATCACCATCCTCATCTCCGGCATGCTGCACCTGCGCTGGGCGCGCGTCAACATGACCGAGGAGGCGAACGCGTACAGCCACCAGGTCTCCAGCTGGGTGTTGGAGCAGCAGTCCATTTTGGGCATGTTCGTCAACGAGATCGCCACCCGGCCCGAGATGGTCGAGGATTATCCCGGGATGGTCAAGTGGCTCGACGACGTTTCCAAGCACTATCCGGGCATCTCCGCCACCTACATCGCTAACCCCGCCTACGACGCGATCCACGGCCACCCCATGATCATGAACAACGGCTGGATCCCGGCGGACGACTACGTGGAGGAGGAGCGCGACTGGTACGTCGGCGCCATCCACACCCCCGATTACAGCATCACGGAGCCCTACTACGACGCCCGCACCGACCAGTACTGCCTGACGTTCTCCAAGGCGGTCTACACCGATTCCGGCGAGTTCGTGGGCGTGTTCGCCATCGACTTCTATTTGAACGTCTTAACGGACATCATCGACTCCGGCTTCACCGCCGACGGCTATGCCTTCCTGGCCGATAAGGACGGGCAGATCATCAACCACCCCAACCCCGCGTACCAGCCCTGGAACGACGGCTTTGTGAACCTCTCCACGCTCTCCTATGCGGAGGTCTACAACGACGAGAGCGGCTCCATCGGCACCATCACCGACTACGACGGCAGCCTGCGCGAGTGCATCATCGTGCGGGACAGCGTTTCGGACTTCAACATCGTGGTGGTCAAGAACTTCTGGAGCATCTACGGCGACGTGTTCCGCTACGCCGCGCTGTACGTTGTCCTGTTCAGCATCTGCATCCTGGGCGTCGTGATCGTCATCAACAAGATGATCCGCTGGCAGAAGGCCGCCAACGAGAACCTGAGCCGCGCCGTGGAGACGGCCACCGCCGCCGACAAGGCCAAATCCAAGTTCCTGGCCCAGATGTCCCACGAGATCCGAACGCCCATCAATGCGGTTTTGGGCATGAACGAGATGATCCTGCGGGAAAACACCGACCCCACCATAGAGGAATACTCCACCAACATCAAGAACGCCAGCAGCACGCTGCTTTCCCTCATCAACGACATACTGGACTTCTCCAAGATCGAAAGCGGCAAGATGGAGCTTCTGCCCGTCAAGTACGGCACGGCCTCCATGGTCAATGACCTGGTCAACATCATCAGCGACCGGGCAGCCAAGAAGGGCCTCAAGTTCGTGCTCGACGTGGATCACGACCTGCCGTCCTCACTCTTTGGCGACGACGTACGGCTCAAGCAGATCATCATCAACCTGCTCACCAACGCCGTTAAATACACGGAAAAAGGCAGCGTCACGCTGACCATCAGCGCCTCCAAACTGGATGAGGAATCCGTGATGCTCCACGTGGCCGTCTCCGATACCGGCATCGGCATCAAGGAAGAGGACATGGGCAAGCTCTATGATTCCTTCCGCAGGATCGACGAGAACCGCACCCGCAACATCGAGGGCACGGGCCTGGGCATCCCCATCACGCACAACCTGCTCAAGATGATGGGTTCCTCCCTGAAGGTATCCAGCGTGTACGGCTCCGGCTCCGTGTTCAGCTTCGACGTGAAGCAGGGCGTCATCTCCGCCGAGCCCATCGGCGACTTCACCGCGCGCAGGCAGGCGAGCCTCATGGCCGACCGCGGCGACAACTATGTGTACGCCCCGGACGCCGACATCCTGATCGTGGACGACAACGAGATGAACCTGCGCGTCGCCGTGGGCCTGATGAAGCGCAACGGCTTCGTGCCCGATACGGCGGGCAGCGGCCGCGAGTGCATCGCCTGCGTCGCCAAGCGGCATTACGACATCATCTTCATGGACCACATGATGCCCGAGATGGACGGCATCCAGACGCTGCACGCCCTGACCGACGGCGGCCTGCTGAGCCCGGATACGACGGTCATCGCCATGACGGCGAACGCGGTCGTGGAGGCCAGGGAGGAATATCTGCAGGCCGGCTTTACGGACTACCTGTCCAAGCCCATCATCGTAAAGAAGCTGGAGGAAGCGCTGGAAAAGTACCTCCCCAAGGAGAAGGTCTCCCATAAGCAGAAAGGCGGCGAGAGGGTGACGGCCCCTGCCAAGCCCGCTCCCACGCCCGAACCTATAAAAACAGAGACAAAGGAGAATGTGACCATGGAGGCGCCTGCTCAAACTCCCGGCCTAAAGGAGAGGTTCCCGTTCCTCGACACGGACGCAGGAATGACCTACTGCGCAAACGACGAGGACTTCTATCTGGAGATGATAGGCACCTACTTCGAGGACAGCAAGCTCGCCGACATCGAAAAGTGCTTCGCAGATAAGGATTGGGCGAATTACCGCATACTCGTGCACGCCTTAAAGTCCACGTCGCTGTCCATCGGCGCGGTCAAGCTCTCCGAAAAGGCCAAGGCGCTGGAGATGGCGGCCAAGGAGGGGCAGACCCAGTACATCGAAAGCAACCATGCGGACTGCATGGCAGCTTACAAAACGCTGCTGGCCTCGATCGACGCGGCCCTGCACGGCAAGGCCGTCCCCGTGGAGCCCGTGGTGGAAGAGGCGCCAGTCAAGGAGCACATCCTGGTGGTGGACGACGACAGGATGAACCTGAAGATCGCTGAGCGGCTCCTAAAGAACAGCTATGAGGTGAGCTGCGTGCAGTCCGGCGAGGAGGCGCTCTCCTTCCTTAAGACGAACCGCCCGGACATGATCCTGCTCGATCTGCACATGCCCGGCATGGACGGCTTCGACGTGCTCAAGCAGATCCGCCAGGACCCGGACCTCAACGACATCCCCGTCATCTTCCTGACCGCGGACGACGACCAGAAGGCGGAGGTCAAGGGCTTTGAGGAAGGCGCGGTGGACTTTATCAAGAAGCCCTTCGTCGCGGAGATCATGCTGCGGCGCGTCCAGAGGATGCTGGAGCTCTCCCGCCTGCGGCACAAGCTGGAGGCCGAGGTGCATAAGCAGACCAGGACCGCCGAGGAGCGCCGCGAGCGGATGGAACGCCTCTCCGAGGAAGCCGTTCTCTGCCTGTCCAAGGCCATCGACGCCAAGGATAAGTACACCAACGGCCACTCCGAGCGTGTGGCCAAGTATTCCCGCGAGATCGCGCGCCGGGCGGGCCTGAGCAAGGCCGAGCAGAACGACATCTACTTCATGGGCCTGCTCCACGACGTGGGCAAGATCGGCGTGCCGGACACCGTGATCAACAAGCCAGGAAGGCTCACCGACGAGGAATTTGCCATGATCAAGAAGCACCCGGTCACCGGCTATGAGATCCTAAAGGACATCACGGAAATGCCCGGCATCGGCCAAGGCGCGCGCTGGCACCACGAGCGCTATGGCGGCGGAGGGTATCCCGACGGCATCAGCGGGGAGGACATCCCCGTTTACGCCCGCATCATCGGCGTGGCGGATGCCTACGACGCGATGACCTCCAAGCGCAGCTACCGCGGCCTGCTGGCCCAGGAGATCGTCCGCGGCGAGATCGAGAAGGGGATGGGCAGTCAGTTCGACCCCGTCTTTGCAAAGATCATGCTGGAGATGATCGCGGAGGACACCCAGTACGAGCTCCACGAATAAGCGCTAAGGATTTCAGTGTAAGCCCCTTCGGTCCCGCAACGGATCGAAGGGGCTTATCTCTTACCCGTGTTAAGGTTGACAGGCGTTCCCGCTTCCTGTATGATAAAACATAAGTTCTGCAAAGGAGGGATATTCACCATGGTCAAACGCAGGGTTTCCTTCTAAACGATAGAAGGAAATCAAACTTGATCCTTCTATCGTTTTGACAAGGAACGAAAGGGAAGGATACAAAGATGAAAAAGTACATACGAAGGAACGGCGCCTATTATATAGGGGCCCTTATTCTCATCCTCGTCAGCACGCTGTTCGCGGTCACGCTGCAGTTCTTCAAGGGCGACGTGCTGGACCGCGCCCTGGAAGGCGACACGGCGAGTACGATCAAATACGCCTGTCTGCTGATCGGGTTCATCCTGGGCGAGGTGCTGTTCTACTATGGGTACAAGCGGTTGAACGACCGCTTTACCGTGGGCTGCACGCGCCTGCTCAAGCGCGACATCTTCGCCTCGATCCTTCGGCGCGGCTATGTGGCGTACAAGGAGACAAGGCAGGGCGAGTATCTGGCGAAATACACCAACGAGGCCGACCTGATCAAGGCCCGCTATTTCCAGATGCTGCCGCTGTTCTGGGAGATCCTGCTCAAGATCGTGTTCGTGAGCGTCGCGCTGTTCCTACTTGACCCGCGCATCGCCCTGATCACGATCCTGCTGCTCACGACCCCGCTCTACGTGCCCAAGCTCATCGAAAAGCGGCTGCAAACGGCGCAGGCGGACTACCTGCGGGCGGTGGAGGAGAACCTGGCCAAGCTGAACGACTGGCTGAGCGGCTTCGAGATCATCAAGAACTTCTCGATCGAGAAGACGATCCTGCATAAGTTCGACGATTCCAACGCGCTGTCGATGGATAAGCTCCTGCGCGATACGATGCTGGGCGCGACGGCGCAGCTCATCACGACGCTGATCTCCTACCTGTCGTATTTCATCGTACTGGCTGCGGCGACGTGGCTGGTGCTGACGGGTGAGTTCTCCGCGGGCGACTTCTTCGTGGCGATCGGGATGATCGACCAGCTTTCCTATCCGCTCATTTCCCTTGCGGAGATCATCCGGCAATTGGTCGCCGTCCGGCCCTCCTGCAGGGCCATGGAAGCGTTCGTGTCGGAGGATAGCCGGAAGAAAAACGCCCGTCCGCTGCCGGAGGTGCGCAAGTATATCCGCTACGAGAACGTGCGCTTCGGCTACACTGCCGACCGGACGCTGCTTAAAGATTTCAACTTTTTGGCGGAAAAGGGCGGAAAGTACCTGCTCAAAGGCCCCAGCGGCAGCGGCAAGACGACCGCCGTCAACCTGCTGCTCCGCTACTACGACGTGACGGGCGGCCGGATCACCATCGACGGCGTTCCCATCACCGAATACGGCTCGACCTACGACGCCGTCACGGTGGTGCGGCAGGAGGCGGTGCTGTTCCACGACACGCTGCGGAACAACTTGACCATGTATAGGGATGTGGACGACGACAGGCTCATGGAGACGCTCAGGAGCCTCGGCCTTGACCGCTTCGCCGACCCGCAGGCGCTGGGCACCGTCATCACGGAGAACGGCGCGAACCTGTCCGGTGGGGAGAAGAAGCGCATCTGCCTGGCGCGGGCGCTGCTGCGGAACACGGGCGTCCTGATCCTGGACGAGCCGCTGGCGAACCTGGACGAGGAGACCGCGAAAAAGATCGAGGACCTGCTCCTGTCCATCCGCGGGAAGCTGCTGCTCGTCGTTTCCCACCAATTCTCCGAGGAAAAACTGCCCCTATTCGATGAAGTGATCGAGATCGGCGCATAAGAACCTAGCGGCAAAGCCGCATTCACAACACCAAGGCCCGGTGGTCGAAGGATCGCCGGGCTTATTTTTTTGCCCTTTTTTAAGCCCAAAGCGGCGTTCTTTGTCGATGGATTTCCAAATCCCGCGCCGCCCGTTCAACAAAAAGGGACGGGAAGATGAAACTATACTGATGAAAGACATAAGGGAAGGGGAGAGGAGCCGTGCGCGTTTGCTTGGAGACGTTCCTTTTGCAGAACATGGCCATGGACGCCCTCGTCCTGGCGCTGGGCCTGCGGCTGGCCGGGCGAAGGCTCCGCCCCTGGCGGCTGCTGTCGGCCTCTGCACTGGGCACGGCTTACGGCGTTCTTTCCTACTTAAAACCGCTTCTGTTCCTGCGCGGGGCCGCGTTTCAGGTCCTGTGCGTCGTCCTCATGTGCGCTCTCACGCTGCCCAGGCCCAGCCCAAAGGAGTTTTTGTCCCTGACGGCCTTCTGCTATCTGGCGACCGCGCTCTTGGGCGGCATCGGGTTTGGGCTCTTAGGGCAAATGGGTTCCCGTGGTTTTACCTGGCTGCACGCGGTGCTGACCGCGCTGCTGGGCGGCGTCGGCTTGGCAGTTCTATCGGACCGCCTGCGAGAGCAGAAGCGCAGCCCAAACTGCCGCGCACAGGTGCGCCTGCGCTGCGGCCGGACGGAGCTCTGCCTGGAAGGCTTCACGGACACGGGCAACGCCCTGACCGAGCCGCTTTCCGGCCTGCCGGTGATGCTGGTGAGCGCCGAGCTTTTTTCCCTGCCGGACGGGGCAAAAAAGCGGCCGGTTCCCTTCGAGGCGATGGGCCGCAAGGGCATCGTGGACGCCTGCTGGCCGGACGCGCTGCGGGTGGACGGCGAGAAAAAGGATTGGTTCGTGGCCGTGTATCCGGGGAAGCTGCCCTGCGGCGCGCTCCTGCCCCCGGAAAGCACATTAAAATAGGAGGATATAAGAGATGATCGACCGGCTCGTCCGCGCCTGGGAAAGGCTGCTCCTGCTCTTTGCCAAGCCCCTTCACTACGTGGGCGGCAACGGCTCCCTGCCCGCGCCGTACACAAAAGAGGAGGAACAGGAGGCCATGCGCCGCCTGCTGGACGGCGACGAAAGCGTGCGGCAGGGGCTGGTGGAGCACAACCTGCGCCTCGTGGTCTACATCGCCCGCAAGTTCGAGAACACGGGTGTCGGCATCGAGGACCTGATCTCCATCGGCAGCATCGGGCTGATCAAGGCGGTCAACACGTTCGACCCGGCGAAAAAGATCAAGCTGGCGACCTACGCCTCCCGCTGCATCGAGAACGAGATCCTGATGCACCTGCGCCGCTCCAGCCGCTTAAAGCTGGAGGTCTCCCTGGAGGAGCCGCTCAACGTGGACTGGGACGGCAACGAGCTGCTGTTATCGGAAGTGATGGGCACCGAGCCGGACCTGGTCGGGAGGGCGCTGGACGAGGAGGCGGACAAGGCCCTTCTGAACGAGGCCTTGTCGCACCTGAGCGCCCGTGAAAAGAAGATCATCCGCATGCGCTTCGGGCTGAGCGGCCAGCGGGAACAGACCCAGAAGGAGGTCGCGGACGCCCTGGGCATCTCCCAAAGCTACATTTCCAGGCTGGAAAAGCGCATCATCAAGCGCCTGCGCACGGAGATCGGCGCAAAGCTCTGAAACCGCCCTATTTCCGGCTTCTTCCAGGTGGGTAACTCCATAATACATAAATTCATTCCCACATGGCAACACTACAAGGGCAAAAATCCATGTTGACCGGAGGGAAAAGGAATGGCACTAAACAAGGTCGAGATCTGTGGTGTGGACACCTCGAAGCTGCCGGTACTAAAGCATGAGCAAATGATCCAGCTCTTTGAGCGCATCCATGCGGGCGACAAGTCCGCTCGTGAAGAATTTATCAATGGCAATCTGCGCCTGGTGCTCTCCGTGGTGCAGCGCTTTTCGGGCAGGGGAGAGAGCATGGACGATCTGTTTCAGGTGGGCTGCATCGGCCTGATGAAGTCCATCGACAACTTCGACACCACTTTGGGCGTTCGCTTTTCCACCTACGCCGTGCCGATGATCATCGGCGAGATCCGGCGGTACCTGCGCGATAACAACGCCATACGCGTATCGAGATCCCTGCGGGATACGGCGTACAAGGCGATGCAGATGAGAGACAAGCTGTCTGCGGAGCTGGGCCGGGAGCCGACCGTGCAGGAGATCGCCAGCGCCTTGGAGGTCAAGCAGGAGGACGTGGTCATGGCGATGGACGCCATCCAGGACCCGGTGTCGCTCTTTGAGCCCATCTACCACGACGGCGGGGACGCGCTGTACGTGATGGACCAGATCCACGACGACAAGGACAACGACGACAACTGGCTGGACGGCATCGCCATCCGCGGCGCCATCGAACACCTGGGCGAACGCGAGCGCAAGATCGTGAAGATGCGCTTCTTTGAGGGCCGCACACAGATGGAAGTCGCCGAAGAGATCGGCATCTCACAGGCGCAGGTCTCGCGCTTGGAAAAGGCCGCGCTCAACCGCATGAAAAAGCAGATATGAATCCATAGAAAAGCCCTGCGGACGATCAAGGTCCGCAGGGCTTTAAATCCGATGGTTTGCGGGGCCCAAATGGGCTTTTCGGGGCTGTTTGGCTTTTTCGGGGTCCATTTCTTCGTAAAAGTTGTCTTTTACGAATAAATGGAAATCTCCTCCGGGAGGGCGATCACTCTCCCCGATGGGCCTTGATCGCGCCCGTGGCCAGCTCGTCGCAGCGGTTGTTGTACTTATCCGTGCTGTGGCCCTTGACCTTGATAAAATGAACGCTGTGCTTGTTCGTCAGTTCCAGCAGCTGCATCCACAGGTCCTGGTTCAGCACCGGCTGTTTGGACGCGGTCTTCCAGCCGTGTTGCTGCCAGTTGTCCAGCCAGCGCTGTTCAAAGGCGTTGACCAGATAGCTTGAATCCGAATGCAGCTGCACGTCGCAGGTTTCGCGCAGGACGCTCAAGGCCTGGACGGCTGCAAGCAGTTCCATGCGGTTGTTGGTCGTCTGCGCCTCAAAGCCGCTCATTTCCTTCACGTGTTCGCCGTACAGCAACACCGCCGCCCAGCCGCCCGGGCCCGGGTTCCCCGAGCAGGCGCCGTCCGTGTAGATGGTCACGCGCTTCATCGCTGGCCCAGCTCCCGCGAGCGCTGCACGCAGGCGCGGACGGCTTCCATCACGGCCGCCTTCATTCCATTCTTTTCCAATATGTAAAGCGCTTCGGCCGTAGTACCGGCGGGACTGGTGACCTGCGCCCGCAGCTGCGCCGGATGCGTTTCATTCTGTAAAACCATTTCCGCGGAGCCTAAGACGGTCTGTGCGGCCAGACGCTTGGCCAGATCGAACGGCAGGCCCTCGCGCACGCCCGCCTCGGTCATGGCCTCGATCATCAGATAGACGTAGGCCGGGCCGCTGCCGCTGACGCCGGTGACCGCGTCCATCTGCTTTTCCTGCACCCAGGCGACCTCGCCCGCGCTGGCAAAAACGCCCTCCGCAAAGGCTTTTTCCGCCTCTGTAAAGTCCGTATCCAGGGACAGGGCGTTCATGCCCTTCCCCACCATCGCCGGCGTGTTGGGCATCACGCGCAGGACGCGGCTCTGCGGGAAAGATAGACGCAGCTCGGACGTGGAAATGCCCGCTACGATGGAGATCACGGGCTTGCCCCGCTGCGCGCCGTCCATCATCCGGATCAATCCGTCAAGCTGCTGGGGCTTTACGCACAAGAGCAGCATATCCGCCCAAGCGGCCAGCTCTCCGGCCTTGGAAAACGCCTTCGCGCCCAGCGTTTTTGCCCTTTCCAGCGCTTTTTCGCTCACGTCGAATGCGCCCGTTTCCACGTCCGTTTTCTTGCTCAAGCCCCGCATGATGGCTCCGCCCATATTGCCGCAGCCCAAGAAACCCAGCTTCATCATCGGGATCCTTCCTTTCTCAAAAAACAGCTTGAAGATGGCAGGGTTGAGGGTTGGCCCTGCTTACCTTTATAGTATGACACACTTGACCCGCCCGCGCAAGAGGCGCCGTTTCTAAATGCGTCCAGTTTCGCCTGTATCTTCCATCCTTCCCTGCCGTTTTGCACCATGGAAAGCCTGCATAAAAACACCGGCTTCTCAAATACTAGCCCATGGAACGAAACGGATTTGAAGGAGGCTTGGCTTTGTGAAAGCAACAGGGATCGTGCGCCGCATCGACGAGCTTGGCCGCGTGGTCATTCCCAAGGAGATCCGCCGAACGCTGCGCATCCGGGAAGGCGACCCGCTGGAGATCTTCACCGACCGCGACGGCGAGGTCATTTTGAAAAAATACTCCCCCATCGGCGAACTTTCCGCCTTCGCGCGGGAGTATACGGAGTCCTTGTTCCGCACCCTTGGGCATATCGCCCTCATCTGCGACAAGGACCAGATCGTTTCCTGCTCCGGCGCGCCGCGCAAGGAGATGCAGGATAAGCCCATCACGCAGGACCTGGAACAGGTGCTGGCCAGCAGGCAGACCTACGTCTACAACCGCGGCGGCGGAAGGCCCTGCCCCATCCTGCAGGGCGAGGAAGAAAGCCCCTACTCCGCCCAGGTCATCACCCCGATTCTGGTCAGCGGCGAGGCCGTGGGGGCCGTTATGCTGCTCAGCCGCGAGAGCGACAAGCGCATGGGTGAAACGGAGATCAAGGTGACCGAGACCGCCGCGGGCTTCATCGGCCGGCAGATGGAGACTTAAAAACAAACCCGCAATAAAGAAAACCGCCGCGCCTTTATCTGTCTTTGAAGGCGCGGCGGTTTTTATCTTTGGTCGTTAATCGTCGTCCAGATCGACGTCCAGCAGCTTGTTGACCGCCGTCTGCATGTGCACCTTGGTGCGATAGTTCCGCAAAATATCCTTTTCGTGGTCGGTCAGCGCCCAGTTTTCGTCCGGCTCGATGCCGTCCCTCTTTTGCAGGTTCGCCAGATTGATGCCCAGCCCGCCGCAGATCTTGATGACGTTTTCGAGCGAGGTCCCGTCCAGATTGCCGGCCAGCATGGAAAGCAGGGACGAGTACGGCATACCGATGAGCTTGGCATAATCCTTCAGTGTGTACCCGTTCTCCTTGATCATGTATTTCACGTATTCCTCGCGCGTCATTTGAGCTCCCCCTTTATGGTCCGAAAGCGAGTGTTTACGCGGATAGCATAAGACACTTTAATAAAAAGTACAATAGCTATTTCAACATTTCGGCCTTTTTGCTAAAAAGCAATTATTTATTTCTGTAAATATTCATAAAAGATACGTCTATTTTCGTGCGGCTGCGCGCAATTCGCGCGCGTTGGCCAAAGCGGCTTCCGTCAGCTCCCTTCCGCCCGTCATGCGGGCCAATTCCAGCACGCGGCCTTCCTCGTCAAGGGCGTAAACGTGGGTATACGTGCGCGTTTCGTCGGAGACCTTTTCCACCAGATGGTGGCTGTCCCCCAGCGCGGCGATCTGGGGCAGATGCGTTACGCAGATGACCTGCCGCTCCCTGCCGATGGAGGCCATCTTCTCCCCCACCACCTGGGCCATGCGGCCGGAGATGCCGGTGTCGATCTCGTCAAAGACCATGGAGCCGACCTCGCCCGCGCACACGGTCTTGAACGCCAGCATGATGCGGGACAGCTCGCCGCCGGACGCGGTGCGGGACAGGGCTTTGAGCGGCTCACCCCGGTTGGCGCTCAACAGGAAGCGCACGCGGTCCGCTCCCCGCGCGCTGTGCAGGGCTTGACGGGCCTTCTTGTCCTCCGGCAGGGGATCGAACTGCACCTGGAAGCTGGCCTTGCCCATCCCAAGGTCCGCAAGCTGGGCCAGCATCGCGGCCTCGAAGGCCTTTGCGGCCTCCTGCCGCTTGGAACGCAGCGCGTCCTCGGCCTTGAGCAGCTGGAGCTCCGCCCGGCCTGCCTCCTCCTCCAGCGTGGACATGTCCTCCTCGTCCTCCTGCAGGGAGAGCAGTTCTTCGGAGATCTCCTTGTAGTGCTCGAGAACTGCCTCCACGCTGGCGCCGTACTTCTTTTCCAGGCGCCGGATCTCGTCCAGGCGGTTCTCCACGCGCTCCGCCTCGCGTTCGTCGTAGTCCATGGAGCGGTACTGGTCAGCGACCTGGGCGGCCGCGTCCTCAGCGGTGTACAAGGCCTCGTTGATGGAACCCTCGAGGGAGGCCAGCTCCGGCATATAGCGCACCGCGCCGCCCAGGGCGGCGGCGGCCTCGCGCAGGGCGTCCAGCGCGCCTTCCCCTTCGGCTCCGCCTTCCAGGTGGCTGAGCGCCTCGCCCAGGGCCCCGGAAATGCGTTCAAAGTTGCGGTACAGGGCCTGGCTCTGCCGCAGCTCCTCCTCCTCGCCCGCCTTCAAACGGGCGTTTTCGATCTCCGCGGTCTGGAAGCGCAGCATATCCAGCCGCTGGGCGCGTTCCCTGGCGCTCCCGGCCACGCGGCGGCTGCGCTCCGCGAGCGCGCGCCACTTAGCGTAGAGCTGCGCGACCGCATCGCGCAGGGGAACGATCTCGGCGGCGGCGAAATCATCCAAAAAGGAGAGGTGCTTGTCCTCGTCCAGCAGGGACTGGTGCTCGTGCTGGCCGTGCACGTCCACCAGCAGGGCACTCACGCTCTTGAGCCCCGCCAGAGGCGCCAGCGTGCCGTTGAGCCGCACCACGTTGCGGCCGGACAGGGACAGGTCGCGCACCACCACCAGCTGCCCGTCGCTCACGTCCACGCCCATCTCCTCCAGCTCCCGCCGCGCCGCGTCGCAGCCGGAAAGGTCAAAAAGGGCCTCAACACGGGCCTTTTCCTGTCCCGCCCGGATGAGGTCCCTGTCCGCCCTTTCCCCAAGGGCCAGGTTCATCGCGTCGATCACGATGGACTTGCCCGCGCCGGTCTCGCCCGTGAGCACGTTGAGCCCCTCGGTAAATTCGATGGTCAGATCCTCCACCAGGGCGATGTTGCGGATGCTGAGCTGGCAAAGCATGGTTCTTCCTCCGTTGGGTCCTTCACTGCATCATGCCCAGGAAGCGCTCCTGCACGCTCCGGGCGGCGCTCTCGTCGGGCAGGATCACGAGAATGGTGTTGTCGCCGGAGATGGTGCCCACGATCTCCGGCCAGTGCATGGTGTCGATGGCCTCGCCCGCCACGTGGGCGCTGCCGGAAAGCGTCTTTAGCACCAGCAGGTTGCCCGCCCTGGCAACGGTCAGAACGGACTCGTGGAACAGGCGGATGAAGCGGTCGGCCATGCCGCTTTCGGCCTTGTCCGCCGTGGCGTACTTATAACCGCCGTCCTGGGAAAGCACCTTGAGCAGCCGCATCGCCTTGATATCGCGGGAGACCGTCGCCTGTGTCACGGAGACGCCCCGATCCCGCAGGGCCTGGGCCAGCTCCTCCTGTGTCTTGATCTCCTGGTTCTCGATGATCTCCTGGATCAGGGCATGCCTGGCAGCTTTCATGCTGAACGGTTCCTCCTTATCAAAACGGCGTCAAAGTATCCTTATGTACGTTTTTCACTGGGTCCTGTCCACGAGCTTGGACAGCACCTTTGCATAGAAGCTCGCGCCGCCCTCGCCCAAGCGGATGAAGCGGGCCGTATAGGGCGCGCGGCCGATCGTGACCTCGGGGTCATCCTCCGTGATGGTCAATATGTCCTTCCCGTCCGCGCAGACGATGGCCGGCAGGGAGCGCGGGTAGGCGCGGATGCCCACCTTCTGCTTCGGGCTCATCAGGATGGAGCGCGCCCGCAGGGAATGGGGACAGATGGGCGTAAAGCTCATCACGTCCAAAGAGGGGTCCACGATGGGCCCGCCGCAGGAGAGCGCGTAGGCCGTGGCGCCCGTGGTGGTGGCCACCAGCAGGCCGTCGGCCACGTAGTCGTCCTGGTGTTTGTTATCCACGTACACCTTCGCGCGGATCACGGCCAGGGGCGATTCCCGTCGCACCACGATGTCGTTGAGGGCGAACACGCTGCCCGCGCCGCAGTCGGCCCGCAGCATGCCGCGCTCCTCGATCTCAAACTCCCCTTGGCTGAGCTTGCGCGCGGCCTCGTCCAGACCCTGCGCGTCGATCTCCGTTAAGAACCCCAGCTGGCCGAAGTTCACGCCCAGCACGGGCAAGGAATACATCGCAGCCTGCCGGGAAAGCTCCAGCAGCTTGCCGTCGCCGCCGAAGCAGACCGCGAAGCGGCTGCGCTCCAGCATCTGGTCGAGCTGCATGGCCTGCGTGCCGAGCAGCGCGCACAGGTCAGGGTCGTCGCTCAGGACCTCGATGCCCGATCCCTTCAAAGCGCTGGCGAAGCGCGCGATCGGGCCCGTCCTTTGCACCTTGCCGCCCACCACGAGGGCGGCGCATCCGCCGGTATATTCTTTCAATCTCTTTTCTCCTGCGGGCCTAAAGCGGCCTTATGCAGGTCTCCTTCCGCCGTTAGTATACATGAGAATGAAAAATTATACAAGTCTTCCGTTCCAGGCCAGGGCGAGCGTTTCCTCGATGGAGACGTTTCCCTGCGGCTTTTCCGTCCGCAAGCCCGCGTACAGCAGGAACTCCGTGTTGCCGTCCATCCCCTTGATGGGCGAGACCGTGAGCCCCAGCGCGGTCAAGTTCACCTGCGGCAGGAAGGCGAGCGCCTCCTGCAGGACCTCACGATGCACCTGCGGGTCGCGGACGATGCCCCCCTTTCCCACCTTGTCCCTCGGGGCCTCGAACTGGGGCTTTACGAGGATGACCAGCTCCGCGCCGTCGCGCAGGCAGGCACAGACGGTCGGCAGCACCATCCGAACGGAAATGAACGAGACATCCATGGAGGCAAAGTCCGCCGCCCTGCCGTCCAGCTGGTCCAGGGTCAGCCTGCGGGCGTTGGTGCGCTCCCGCACATGCACGCGCTCGTCCTGGCGCAGCCTGTAATCCAGCAGGCCGTAGCCCACGTCGATGGCGTAGACCTCGCTGGCCCCGTTTTGCAGCATGCAGTCGGTGAAGCCGCCCGTGGAGGAGCCCACGTCCAGGCAGCGCGCTCCCTCCAGGCGGATGGGGTAAAGCTCCATGGCCCGCTCCAGCTTATAGCCGCCGCGGCTCACGTAGCGGGAGGCCTCCTTCACGACAGGCCTCTCCCCTTCCTCGATCGCCTGCGACGGCAGGCGCAGCCGCTCCTGCCCTAAGAACACCCGGCCTTCCATGATCAGGCTGCGGGCAAGCTCCAGGTCCCTGGCCAGCCCCAGCTCCACCAGGCGTTCGTCCGCGCGCTTCTTCATGCGTCCTCCCGCAGGAAGGCGGCGATCTTCTGCGCCGTCTGTTCCGGCAGCAGGCCGCATTCCTCCAGCTGTTCCATGCGCGTGCCCTGCGCGACGAAGCGGTCGGGCAGGCCGAGCGCCAGGAAGCGCGGGGCGGCGCCTCTTTCATGCAGCGCATAGAGCAGGCTCTCCCCAAAACCGCCGGAGAGCACGTTTTCCTCCAGCGTGATGACGTCTCTTCCCTGCAATTCGTCCAACACGCCGTCCGGCAGGGGCTTTAGCTGCCTTGCGTTGCGCACGCAGAGGGAAACGCCCTGCCTTTCCAGCAGCGCCGCGGCCTGCAGGCCGATGGGCAGCATCTCGCCCACGCACAGGAGGGTCGCGTCGTCTCCTTCCCGAAGGACGGGCCAGCGCGTTTTTTCCATGGGCACGGCCTTTTCCCCCGGGCTTCCCTGCTTTCCGTAGCAGATCGCCAGCGGGCCTGTCACGCGCTCCCGACTCCATTCCAGCAGCTCCCGCAGCTCCGTTCCGCTGGAGGCGCACAGCACGGTCAGCTCCGGCACGTGCAGGAGGAAGGAGAGCGTAAAGCCGCCATTGTGGGTCGCGCCGTCCTCGCCCACCAGGCCCATGTGGCTCACCAGCAGACGGATGGGCAAATCCTGCAGCGCGGCGTCGTGCAGGATCTCGTCGTAGCTCCTTTGCAGGAAGGTGGAATACACGAGGAAATAGGGATGCAGGCCCGCTGCGGCCATGCCGGAGGCCATGGTGACCGCGTGCGCCTCCGCGATGCCCACGTCGAAAAAGCGGTCTGGGTACTTTTCCGCGAACGTCTCCGCGCCCGTCCCGTTGCGCATGGCGGCGGTGATCACGCAGAGCTTCCGATCCTTCTCCCCCATCTCCAGCAGCGCCTCGCCCACGGCCCGGGCGTAGGGGTACGCCTTCTTGGCCGTGATCGGGGAAACGCCATGGTAGCGCTCCGGGCTTTCCAGCGCCGGGCCGTAGCCGCTGCCCTTCTTGGTCAAAACGTGCAGAAGCACGGGCTTTTGCAGCTCCCTGGCCGCCCGCAGGCTGCTGACCAGGGCGCGCAGGTCGTGCCCGTCCACCGGGCCCAAATAGGTGAAGCCCAGGTCCTCGAAGAAGCCCTCCTCCACCACCAGCCGGCGCAGCTTCCGCTTGAAGCGCTGGATGGCCTTCTTCAGCGGTTCGCCGACCAGCGGCAGGGCGTCCAGCACGCTCTTGGTGCGCTTCTTGGCCCTTTGGTAGACCTCGCCGCTGCGCAGGCGGGCAAGATAGCGGGCCAGCGCGCCCACGTTGCGGTCGATGCTCATCTCGTTGTCGTTGAGCACCACCACGAGCGGCTCTCCCGAGTGCCCCGCGTCGTTGATGGCTTCCACGCTGGGGCCGTTCATGAAGGAACCGTCCCCCACCACGGCGACTACCTTATAGTCCTCGTTCAGCAGGGCGCGCGCCCGCGCATAGCCCAGCGCCGCGGAAACGGAAGTGCCCGAATGGCCCGCGCCGAAGGCGTCGTAACAGCTTTCCTCCATGCGCGGAAAGCCGGAAAGACCGTTCTTTTTCCGCAGCTCGGAAAAGCGGTCCTGCCGGCCCGTGAGCAGCTTGTGGGCGTAGCACTGATGGCCCACGTCGAAGAGGATCTTGTCCTTTGGGCAGTCGTAGACCAGGTGCAGGGCGATGGTCAGCTCCACCACGCCCAGGTTCGAGGCCAAATGCCCGCCGTTCTGCCGCGTCACCTCCAGGATGCGCGCGCGCATCTCCCCGGCCAGCTCCTCGAGCTGGCTGAACGAAAGCGCCTTGAGATCCTCCGGCCCGCGTATGTTTTTAAGTAGGGACATAAATTCCACCTAAACGCTTTTTCTTTATTTCAGATCCCGCATTTGTTTTTGTTTCTATTTGCGGAAGAACGCCAGCACCCGGCCCGCGAAAAGCACGATCCTGTGGGAGCTTTTGATGGCGATGGTCTTGGCGGCCGCCTTTCCGCCCACGGTGAGCGCGGCGATCAGCCCGGCCACCACGATGCCGATGTAAAAGGAGGAAGCGCTGCCCATCATCTCCGCCACGCGCAGGGCCAGCGTGGTGCCCGCCGCGCCGGAAACGACTCCGCAGATATCGCCCACAACGTCGTTGCAGATGCTGGAAACGCGGTCGGCGTTCTTGGTGAGCCACAGCGCCTGCCGGGCGCCGGGCACCTTCTTGGAGGCCATGGAGATGAGCGGCGCCTGGCTGGCGCTGGTCACAGCCACGCCGATCATGTCCGTCACGATGCCCAGCGTCACCAGCAAAAGCACGGTCAGCCCCGCGATGACCACGCTGGCCCTTGCCAGCGCTGCGGAGGACGACCAGCTCATGAGCATGGACATCCCAAAGGACAGGAAGAACACGGTCAATACCCACTGGTACGTTTTTTTCTTGCCGCCCGCTCGTCTGGGACTGGCCAAGGCCCATCTCCTCCTTAAAAAACAGGCTTTAAATCAAGCGCTTCGCCATTGAATCACGAACGGCGAAGCGCGAATCAAACGGATGAAGGGTGGTGATATGCCGGATAGACCTTGCGGCTTTAGGTCCAGTAGGCTTTCCCACCGCGGTACTCCCCGTCGCCGATAGGAGCGGTTTCCCTTTGAACCGCGGCACGCCCTGTCGCCAAAGGCGTGACTGGACTACCACTGAGACCACACTGTAATCTCCGACATACGCAAACAGCCTAGGAGCTTTCCTCGACAACGCCGCCACGTCCTAGCCTCTTTTGCAGCAGGGTTTTCCCGGGGCGATTCGCGCAGGGCCCAAGAGCTCTTTAGAAAGCCACAGCGCGCAAGATCCCCGTTCCCACCAAGCCGCTTCAAGGCAGGCTACGCTGCACACAGCTTGTGATCACCGCAATACAGGTTTAATCCCAAGGAGTAGACGAAGTTTGGTCCAATCCACCGCGCTTGGGTCTCCACGGGAGCTGGGTCAACGCCCACATGCCGTTGCGGATCGCCCTTCTCCCTTTACTTCCAGCACCAACCCCCAACTGGGCGTCGGCAGCCAGCACCAGAAGCTTCATCGATGTGCCCTTTGACGGATTTTTAGCCCCGCCTTCAGACGTGGTTTTGCCGACTAGGATACTGCACCACCCTGCCGGGCGCAACGGATGCCCCGGCATTCCCAAACAGTATAGCAGTTTCCGTAAAAAAAAGCAATACATACAAACCCTTCCCGCTGCTTGACGGCGCAAAATGGGATCTGTATACTGAAGGAGAATGATGATTTGAGGGAAGTTCCAAAAGGCCAGGAGGTGCGTCCATGTTCAGTTTCAACCGGTCCCCCGTCTTTTGGGCTGTGCTGGGCGCGCTGTGGGGCCTGTCCGCCGTCCTCATAGGCGCTGCGCACAGGTCTGTTTGGGGCCCCTGCATGCTGGGGCTTCTCGCCCTTTGCTGTTTTGCCCTGTCCCTTTGGTTTTGGAAGAAGGGGTAAAAAACCCGCCCAAGACATACGGGAGGCTCGGACGCGAAGCGCGCGCCGGGCCTCCCTTGACATTTATGGGCATCGGTCACATAATGGAAAGTGGAAAGGTTTCTATAACCATTTTTCCCATGAACGGCCAAGGAAACGGAGCAAATGCGATGAACGAAGTGGAATACCGGGTGCAGCAGGACCAGAAAAACACCAAAGCCCTGCGCGACATGCTGGAAAGCATGCCGCCCTTCTGCGCGGAGTTTTTTAGAGGCGTGCAGGACGAGACGCTGCCGCTCACGCGCCTGAGCTATGCCCGGGACCTCAACATCTTTTTCGACTTTTTGCTGGAGTATAAGCCTTCCCTGCGCGGCAAGACCCGCAGGGAGATCGACCTGGACGACATGGCGGCCATTACGCTGGACGACCTGGAGACCTACATGGACCACCTGACCTTCTACGAGCGGGAGGATAAGCAGCTCATGGACCGCGAGGCTGCCAAGGAGCGCAAGCTCTCCGCCCTGCGCACCATGTTCAAGTACCTGTTCAAGAAGCAGCGCATCCCCTCCAACGTCGCGGCGCTGGTGGATATGCCCAAGCGGCACGACAAGATCATCACCCGCCTGGAGGTGGACGAGGTGGCCCGCCTTCTGGACCTTGTGGAGGACGGCGAGAAGCTCACCCCCGGCCAGCAGCGCTTTCATGAGCAGACCAAGGACCGCGACCTGGCGCTCATCACGCTGCTTCTGGGCACGGGCATCCGCGTGAGCGAATGCGTGGGGATCAACATCAGCGACCTGGACTTTTCCGTCAACGGCTTCCGCGTGGTGCGCAAGGGCGGCTCCGCGGCCATCCTCTACTTCTCCGACGAGGTCGCGGACGCGCTGAAAAACTACCTGGTCAAGCGCAAGCAGATCGAGGCCCAGCCCGGCCACGAGGACGCCCTGTTCCTCTCCCTGCAGCGCCGCCGCATGGACGTGCGCTCCGTGCAGAACCTCGTGAAGAAGTATTCCTCCGTGGTGACGCCGCTTAAGAACATCAGCCCCCATAAGCTGCGCTCCACATTCGGCACTAACCTCTATAAGGAAACGGGCGACATCTACCTGGTCGCGGACGTTCTCGGCCACTCGGACGTGAACACCACGCGCCGCCACTACGCCGCCATGAGCGACGAGAGCCGCCGCCGCGCCGCCCACAGCATCCGCCTGCGGGATAAGTAAAGGCCTTACGTTTTCTCACACATGAAAAGCGCCTGCCCCATTTTGCTTGGGGCAGGCGCTCCTTTGTTTGTTCGATCCGTCAGGCCGCGTCCTTTTCCGCGATCTGTTCATGGATCACGCGCAGTGCTTCCTGCAGCTGCAGGTCGTTTTCGTCCGTGCGGTCCAGGGGCGAGGCGGCCAGCTCTTCCGGCAGTTCCACGGTGATGTCCGGCTCCAGCCCTTCGCCGTGCCAGTTGCGGCCGTTGGGCGAGAACACGCGCACCGTGGTCAGATAGATGCCCGCGCCGTCGTCGAACAGCTGGATCGTGGACTGGCCGATGGCCTTGCCGAACGTGCGGGTGCCGACGATCGTGGCCGCGCCGTAGTCCTGCAGGGCGGCGATGAGCACCTCGCTGGCGCTGGCGGAGTTTTCGTCGCAGAGCACCACCACGGGCAGGCCCAGATAGTTGGCGTCGGAGCGGGAGGTCTCGCGGTTGCCCTGCTTATCCTCGCTGTAATAGATCACGCCCTCGGGCAGTAGCTGGTCCGCGATGGCGTCCAGTATGGTGCTGTCGCCACCGCCGTTCCCGCGCAGGTCCAGGATCAGGCCCTTCATGCCCTCCTGCTTGCCGAAGTTCAGGGCGTCGATGAAGCCCGCGTCCGCGTTGGTGGAGAAGGAGCTCAGGGTGACCAGCAGGACGTCATCCTCCAGCATCCTGTGGTCCACGTCCACGACCTCGACCTTGCGGCGGTCCAGCGTGTATTCCCTCTGTTCGCCGTCGCGCAGAAGGGTGATGCTCACCTGCGTGCCCTCTTCCCCGCGGATCATGGCGGCGATGCTGTTCTGGTCAAGGCCCAGGATCACCTCGCCGTTCACGGCGTAGAGCGCATCGCCCACCTGCGCGTCCGTTTCGGACAGCGGGCTGTCGGGGTAGATGCGGGTGATGACCATGCTCCCGTCCTCGGGATCCATCAGGAAGGTGCCGCCGATCCCCACGTAAACGCCGGAATCCTCCTCCAGCAGGGCGTCCATATCCTCCGCCGTCAGGTAGGTGGAATAGGGGTCGCCCAGGCTGTCCACCATGCCGTAGGCCGCGCCGTCCATCACGCTTTCTGGATCCACATCCTGGTAGTAGTAGTAATCGATGGAATCCGCCAGTACATCGAGCCGGTCGTAGGCCTGCAGGCGCTCGTATTCCTCCGCGGATATGCTCAGGCTCTCGCTCCTGTCCAGATCTCTCGCGGCCACGAACAGCATCGTGGCGCCGCTGGAGAGCAGCGCGGTGACCAGCACGATGATCACGGTGTATACGATGACGGAAACGGTCCTTCTCATGGTGAACGCAAAGCCTTCCTTCTTGAAGCGCGGGTCAAAACGCGGACAAGGAAACCTCCTCCGCTTGTTCCCGCTCTATTTGATCTCTTCTCGCTTGCCCAGCATCCGCATCATGCGGAACGTGATGGCGTCGTCCAGGCTGCGCAGGTCCAGCCCCGTGGCCTTCTGCACCTTGTCCAGGCGGTACACGAGCGTGTTCCTGTGGATGTACAGGCGGCGCGCGGACTCGGAAACGTTCAGGTGGCACTCGAAGAACGTGTCGATGGTGTTGATCATTTCCTCGTTGAAGATCCGCTGGTTGCGCCGGTTGAACAGCATCTCATAGTATCTTTTCGCTGTGGAGGCCGGAATTTCCTGCAAAAAGCGCTCGAGCAGCTGCTGGCGGTACACGAACACCAGGCCGGCGGGCTGATACACCTTGCCGATGTCCAGCGCGTTGCGGGCCTCCTTCAGGCTCTCGGACAAGAGGACCATGCTGGGCTTCGGCTCGCCGATGCCCGCGGAGAAGCCCACGCCGGTCTCCTCACGGGTGGTATCCGCCACGGCCATCACGAACTCCGGCAGCTCCCGGAAGGCGACGTGCTCCATCTCGCGGATCAGCGCCACGGCGTTGCCGCCTAAGTCGATCACCACATCGCCCGTGCCCTCGAACAGCTCCGCCAGCGCGCGGACGATGGCCTGCGCGTTGCCGTCCGACTGAAACAGCAGGACGCAGCGTTCCTTCTTAAGCTCCACGCCCTGTTCGGCGGCCAGCGTCTCCAGCTCGGTGCCGGACAAGCCTTCCATCAGCACACGGCGGAAGAGCTCCTCGCGGGTGACCTCCTCCTTTTCTCCCTTGAGCAGCGCCTGCACCAGCGCCGCGGCCAGGCGCAGGGCGTATTCCGCGCCGGGCAGGCCGTCCCCCAGCGCCACATACACGGGCGGGCTGCGCTTCAGGCGCAGGTACAGCGCCCCTTCATAGCGCAGGATCTCGTCCGTCTGTACGTCCCCGGCGGGCGGCAGCGGGAATGTGATGCCGTCGTGCGGGTATAGCTGTTCGCCCCGGGCGTTGAGCACGCCGAACGGCAAGCCCACGTCGCCCAGAGCCTTTTCCAGTCTGTCGTAGAGTTGCTTTTCGGTCATTGAAATCTCCCTTCGCCGTCCGCATCCATTCAAACACGGTCGGCTGCCCTTCATGGATGAACTTCAAGCAAACGCCGTGGCGCGCAGACGCGCCACGGCGTTTTGATACATTTGTTTGGAAGGTGCTTAGCGGGTGAGGATGGTCTGCTCGGTGTCCACATCGAAGAAGTGGAGTTGGTTCGCATCCAGGGCGACCTTGATCTTGTCGCCGGTGCGGGCCACGGAGCGGGCATCCACACGAGCGGTCAGGGTGGCGTCGGTGCCGGTGGTGCGCAGGTAGAGGTAGGTCTCGGAGCCCATCAGCTCGACCAGGTCGACGTCCACGCTGATGATGGAGTCGGGGCTGGACTGCAGGAACAGCTCTTCGTCGTGGATGTCCTCAGGACGCACGCCCATCTTCACGGTCTTGCCGACATAGCCCTGGTCCACGAACTTCTTGATCTTGCCCTCGGGGATCTTCACGACGTTCTCGCCGAACAGAGCGTACACGCCGTCGTCCCTCTTCTCGAGCTGCACGTCGATGAAGTTCATCTGGGGGGTGCCGATGAAGCCGGCCACGAACAGGTTGATGGGATAGTCGTACAGGTTCTGGGGAGTATCCACCTGCTGCACGAAACCATCGCGCATGACGACGATGCGGGAGCCCATCGTCATAGCCTCGGTCTGGTCGTGGGTCACGTAGATGAAGGTCGTCTGCAGCTTCTGATGCAGCTTGGTGATCTCAGCACGCATGGCGACACGGAGCTTGGCGTCCAAGTTGGACAGAGGTTCGTCCATCAGGAAGACCTTGGGCTCACGGACGATAGCGCGGCCCAGAGCAACACGCTGGCGCTGGCCACCGGACAGAGCCTTGGGCTTACGGGTGAGCAGGTGCTCGATGTCCAGGATCTTGGCGGCTTCCTTCACGCGGCGGTCGATCTCCGCCTTGGGGGTCTTGCGCAGCTTCAGGCCGAAAGCCATGTTGTCATACACGGTCATGTGGGGGTACAGAGCGTAGTTCTGGAACACCATGGCGATGTCCCTGTCCTTGGGGGCAACGTCGTTTACCAGCTTATCGCCGATGTAGAGCTGGCCGTCGGAGATCTCCTCCAGGCCGGCGACCATGCGCAGGGTGGTGGACTTGCCGCAGCCGGAAGGCCCGACCAGAACGACGAACTCCTTGTCCTCGATCTCCAGGGTAAAATCGCTGACAGCGGTGACGCCGCCGGCATAGACCTTGTAAATGTGCTGCAGAGATACGCTTGCCATTTGACACTACCTCCCATAATTTCGGATGCCGTTGCATCGCGTTAAGTTTAATGTTATTATAGCTTTCGCCAGGGAAATAATCTACTGTTTATTTTCACAAAAACCCAATCTTTTTTTGCGCGAATCTCTACAAACAAATTACGGTAATATTACATGAGGCGAGGATCCCATGGCTGGCCCCTCCTCCTCGCAGCCCATAAAAACGCCTGATTTCAGGCGTTTTTGCTTTTCCGTTTTGTCTTATCCTCTCCTTTTCAAAGGGGATATTTTCTGTTTTCTTTAAATCCTAAGTCGCTTTTGTCCGCGTTGGCAGACCTGCCAAAACCGCCGCCTTTTAAGTCTCCGGCCGCATCGCAAGCACAGGCGGCGTGCGCGCGGCGCGGACGGCCGGATAGACGCCGGAAAGGAGCGCCACCGCGCAGGAGAAGGCCACGGCCTCCGCCGCAAGGTCCATCCGCAGCGTCGCGCCGATGCCGACCAGGCGCGCGCCGATCTGCGTAAAGGCCTTCCCCAAACAGATGCCGAAGCAGGCCCCCAGGAAGCCGTAGAGCAGCGCCTCGCAGACGAACTGGACGGCGATGTCCCGATCCCTGGCTCCTAACGCCTTGCGCACGCCGATCTCCGTCCTGCGCTCCTTTAAGCTGGCAAGCAGCACGTTCATCACGCCGATGCCGCCCGTCAGCAGGCAGATGAACCCCACGCAGAGCAGCACCATGCGGAAGATGCGCAGTATCCTGTCCGCCGACTCGATCTGTTCCCGCAGGGAACTCAATGTATAGCGCTGCCCGTCGTGGGCGTCGGCGAGCACCTGACGGATCGAGGCGGCCGCCGTCTGCAGGTTCTCATCGACCTTGGCAACGATTTGGCTCAAATCGGGGACACCGAACTGCTGCTCGAACGTGGAAAGGGGAACGTAGACCCTCGGCATTTCGTCCGTCAGGAACTGGGAGTGGCTGGTCTTGAGCACGCCCACCACGGTAAAGCGGCCGGCGCCCAAGCGCAGCTCCCGCCCGACCGCGTCCCCTGACGGGAACAGCCGCGCCGCCACGCTGTCCTCCAACACCGCCACGCGCAGGCTCCGGGTCTCGTCCTCGGCGAGCAAGAAGCGGCCCGCGTCTAGCTCCAGGGTCTCGATGCCGCCGTAGGCCTGCGTGGTGCCCACGATCTCCACGTTTTTGCTGCCTTCATCCGTGGAGGCGGGGCCCTTCGCCTGCGTGAGCGGGCAGAAGCTATCCTTCTGGAAGCTGCGACCCAGCAGATACACATCCTCCATGCGCAGCGTCCCCTCGTCCGGGGCGGCGATCCACAGCTTGTCGATGCCGAAGCGGCACAGCTCCGTCTCCACCTCGCGCACGCCCGCCATGCCGATGGAGCCGATGGCGACGATCGCGCCAACGCCCACGGACAGGCCCAGGACCGTCAGAAACGTGCGCGTCTTGTTAAGGAGCAGGCTCCAAAAAGCCTGCCCCGCGGTATCCAAGAGCCTGCTCATGTGACCTCCCCCAGCACCACTTTTGTTCCCGGCGCGGGCCCGGACAGGAGCGCCATATACATGGCGTCGCAGACGGAGGTCTCCACCCGCACCCGTGCCACGCCTTCGCTTGTCAGGCAGTCCAGGCAGTTTCCGTCCTTGACCGCCTCCAGCGGCACGCAGGGCGCGGTCACGCTGCGCAAAAGCACGCTCACGTCCACCTGCATCCCGCTTTCCAGCCCGCTCGCGTTTTCGATGGACGCCACCGCCTCATACTGCCCGTTTTCCCCGAGGGCAATCTCCTCGATCGTGCCCCTGTACTCCCGGTCCTTGCGGGTAGCGCGCACCGTCTGGCCCACGCGCAGGTCTTCGCGGTTGGACTGCGGCACGGTGAAGCGCAGCGCCAGCTCCTCCGAGTCCACCACGAGCACCGGGCTGCCCAGCGTCACCGTCTGCCCGTCCGCCGCGCGCAGGGATTGCACACGGCCGCTCAGGGGCGCAAGGACCGTGTTTGCCCTATATAGATCGGCCAGGGAAGGCGTGTTTTCCCCGTTTTCCCCCATGTAGGCCTGCAAGGCCTGGGCGGCCCCCTCCGGCACGTTCTCCAGCTCGAACAACGCCTGCCCCGCGCGGACCTGCTCACCCTTCTGCACCAGCAGGCGCAGCCTGCCGGAGGAAGGCGGCGCGGCGGCGTAGCTTTCCCTGGGCTGGACAACGCCCAGGGCCTCGATGGTCTCCTCCACGGTGCGCACCTGAAT
>CANQPP010000034.1 GCA_947625765.1 uncultured Clostridia bacterium | reverse complement strand
CAGCTTAATGATAACAGATCCGGTTGCATCCTTCTATTCTTTTTCCCTATGTCCAAGATCTATTGTAGTCCTACAGGGCGGCGGGGCGAATATCCATATCGCCCCCTTGCCAAATTTCGCTATATGGTGTATAATAATCGATAAGGCATGCCCCCAAAGGGCTGCCGGTGAGAGAAAGGGGGTCGTCCGCATGAGGGCCCATTATCCCATCAACCGTCAGATCTCCACCATCTACCGCCTGAGCCAGGCGTTCTTCGACAAGAAGCTGAAGCCCTACGGCATCGGCTGCGGCCAGCAGTTCTTCCTGCTGCGCATCCACGAGCACCCCGGCATCAGCGTTTTGGAGCTGGCCCAGATCGGCCATTACGACAACGGCACGGCCACCCGTGCCATCCAGAAGCTGGAACAGCAGGGCTACGTGCGCTGCGAGCAGGGCAGCCTGGACAAGCGCGTCCGCCGCATCTATGCCACCGAGGCGGCCCAGCCCGTGATCGAGAAGACCCGCGAGATCACCGCCGCCTGGCGCAGCCGCCTGACCGACGGCTTCACCGAGGAGGAGAGGGAGACCGCGCTGTCCCTTCTGGAGCGCATGTCCGCGAACGCCCGCGCCTTCGCCAAGGAGGAGAATACGTAGAAAACCTTTGCAGATAAAGCCCTTTCGGCCGCCAGGAAAGCGGCGGAGGGGCTTTTTTGACGGCCGGAGGAAAGGGGACTTTAGCAAAATAAAGTTTCCTGAAAAGCAGGCTGTATAAACATTAAATCGACCACAAAAGTGGGACGGATTTCTGAAAATTGATAAAAGAAAGGATAAGATCGTATGAACGTCAGGGAGATCAGGAACTTGTGCTACGCGCCCGAGCGGGCGCAGAGGAACGCGCTGGACCTCTACATCCCGGAGGGGGAGGGCCCCTTCCCGCTGCTGGTGTTCTTCTACGGCGGCGGCTTGGAGCAGGGCGTGAAGGAGGACCTTGCCGACATGGGCCGCGAGTTCGCCGCGGCGGGCATCGCCGTGGCCGCGCCGGACTACCGCCTGTTCCCGGAGGTGGGCTTCCCGGACTTCATCGTGGACGCGGCCCGCGCCGTGGCCTGGGTCTGCGGGGAGGCGAAAGAGTACGTGAACTTTACCAAGCTGTTCGTGGGCGGCTACTCGGCCGGGTGCTACCTGTCCATGATGCTGCACTTCGATAAGCACTATCTGGCCGCCTACGGCCTGGACCCGGACAGCTTCGCGGGCTTCGTGCAGCTCTCCGGCCAGCCGACCACCCATTTCAACGTGCTGAAGTATTCCGGCGAGGACGAGCGCGCCTCGCGGGTGGACCACCGCGCGCCCCTGTATTACGCCCGCTCCACCGGCGCGCCGCAGCTGTTCATCGTCTCCGACGCGGACATGCCCTGCCGCCTGGAGCAGAACCAGCTGTTCGTGCAGACGCTGCGCCACTTCGAGTATAGCGCGCCCCTGCGCTTAAATGTGGTGCACGGCCCCGACCATGGCGGTTTCTTAAACGACGCGGGCAGGGGACACAGCTACCTGTTCGGGCAGGCGGAGCCGTTCATCAAGGAAATGGCGGGAAGATAGGGAAGATAAAACGCATATACGGCCATATTTCCGTATAAAATGGGAAATATATGGAAAACTTTAGCAGAATAAAGTAAATAAGGAGAGATGCACAATGAGCGTTCGCATCGGGATCGTGGGATACGGCAACCTGGGCCGCGGGCTGGAAAGCGCCGTGCGACAGAACCCGGATCTGGAGCTTTGCGCGGTGTTCACCCGCCGGGACCCGGGGAGCATAACTCTCCGCACGCCGGGCGTGCCGGTGGGATCCATGGAGAGACTGGACAGCTGGCAGGGCAAGCTGGACGTGCTGGTGCTCTGCGGCGGCAGCGCCACCGACCTGCCCGTGCAGACCCCGGAGCTGGCCGCCCGCTTTAACGTGGTGGACAGCTTCGACACCCACGCGGACATCCCGCAGCACTTTGCCCGCGTGGACGCCGCGGCGAAGGCCTCCGGCCACACGGCGCTGATCTCCGCGGGCTGGGACCCCGGCCTGTTCTCCCTGGCGCGGCTGTACATGGGCGCGGCCCTGCCCGAGGGCGCGGACTATACCTTCTGGGGCCGGGGCGTCAGCCAGGGCCACTCCGACGCCATCCGCCGCGTGCCGGGCGTAAAGGACGCAAGGCAGTACACCATCCCCAAGGAGGAGGCGCTGGGCGCCGTGCGCGCGGGCGAGCAGCCCGACCTTACCACCCGAGACAAGCACCTGCGCGAGTGCTTCGTGGTGGCAGAGGAGGGCGCGGATAAGGCCGAGATCGAGCGGGCGATCTGTGAGATGCCCAAGTATTTCGCCGATTACGACACCATCGTGCACTTCGTGGACGAGGAAACGCTCCTGCGGGAGCACGGCGGCATCCCCCACGGCGGCTTCGTGATCCGCAGCGGACGCACGGGTTTGCAGAAGGAGAACGGCCAGATCATGGAGTTCTCCCTGAAGCTGGACTCCAACCCAGAGTTCACCTCCTCCGTGCTGGCCGCCTGCGCCCGGGCCGTGGCGAGGCTCAACGGGGAAGGGCAGACGGGCTGCAAGACCATGTTCGACCTGCCGCCCGCCTACTTGAGCGGTTTGAGCGCCGAGGAGCTGCGCGCGCACCTGCTGTAAATCCATTTAAGTGAAAGGAAGGAAGCGGACGTGAAGCTGCTGTTCAAACAGCGCCTGTTCTCCTGGCTGGACAGCTACGACGTATACCGCGAGGACGGCAGCGTGGCCTACCGCGTGGAAGGCCGCCTGGCCTGGGGGCACAAGCTGGAGATCCAGGACGCGGGCGGCAGGCCGCTGGGCATGGTGCGCGAGGAGGTGTTCAGCTGGCTGCCGCGCTTCTCCCTGTACGTGGGCGACGAGTGCTTAGGCTGCATCCGCAGGGAGTTCAGCTTCCTGCCCCCCCGCTACACGCTGGACGTGCGCGGCTGGCAGGTAGAGGGGAGCTGGACGGGCTGGAACTACCGCGTCACGGACGGGAAGGGCGAGACGGTGATGCAGCTCAGCCAGGAGCTGTTCCACTGGACGGACACCTACGTTTTGGACATCGCCCACGAGCGGGACGAGTTTTTGTGCCTGATGATCGTGCTGGCCATCGACGCGGCCAACTGCAGCGGGAGCTGAACTTAAAATAAAGGCCTTAAAAGCCGACGACAAAAGCCGCCCGGCGCTTGGGATCACACCCAGGCGCCGGGCGGTTCTTTGTGTACTGTAAGGAGCGGCCTACTTATCCAATTGGGCGCGGATCCAGGTGAGCAGCACCTCCAGGCCCTTGTGGTCGTCCAGCGTGCCGTTGAGCACCAGGTCGGCGTGCCAGCGGGTGGGCTCGATCAGCTCGTCGTGGCGGAAGCGGACGGTGTCCAGGTAGCGGTCGGTGACCTCCTCGAACGTCTGGCCCCGCGCCATGAAGCGCTGGATGCGGCGCACGATGCGCGCGTCGGAGCGCAGGTCCACGAACACCTTTAAGTCCAGGGCCTCGCGGATGTGGTCCAGATAGAGGATGAGCAGCCCCTCCACCACCACCAGTTCCGCGCCGGAAGCGGGGGAAACGGCGGCGTCGAAGTCCGCGTAGAAGCGGTCCAGCTCGAAGGAGTCGGGGTGGTTGTGCTCCACGTAGGTCTTGCGGGTGATGGGCGCGACGGTGGTGGGCGTGACCTTCTTGAAGTATTTGTCCATGTTGATCTGGATGACCTTGCGGTCCCCCAGGGCGTCCACCAGGCGCTGGGCCAGCGTGGACTTGCCGGAGCAGGTGCCCCCGGCGATGCCGACGACGTAGGGCTTTTTGGCTGTCATGCGAAACGACCCGTCCCTTCTTTATGTTGTGTGTATGTGGTTTGCGCCTTGGCGGCTCACAGCAGCGCGGGCAGCGCCAGCAGGAGCAGGAAGGCGAGGTTGACCAGGGTAAAAACGAGGATGTAGCGGCCGGGCCTGGCGTCCCGGGAGGCGGCGTAGAAGCGGTAGGAGATGAGGCTGGCCAGGGAAGCCACCAGCGTGCCCAGACCGCCCAGGTTGGTGCCCACCAGCAGGGCCGCGCCGTTTTCGGTAAAGCGGGAGAGCAGCACGGCGGAGGGAACGTTGCTGATGACCTGGCTGCTGAGTATGGCCGTCAGCACCGGGGAAAGCTCCGTGCACCGGGCGAAGAAGGTGCGCACCTGCGGGATGCGGCCCATGTTGCCCGAGAAGATGAAGAAGCAGACGAAGGTCAGGAGCAGGCTGTAATCGGCCTTCTTGAGAAGCTCGGGCCTGCGCAGGCAGCAGAGCAGGACGGTGAGGACGAGCGGCACCAGATAGTGGCACCAGTGCAGGATGCTGCACAGGCACACGGCGAACAGGCCCAAGAATAGCCAGAGGTCCAGCCGGCTGCCCAGGGAGACGGCCTCGGAAAAGTGCAGCTCCTGTGTGTCCCTGGGGAAGGACAGGCAGCAGAGGCAAAGAAGGGCGAGGCTCAAGAGCGTATACGGGGCCGTTATGGAGAGCAGCTGGAAGAAGCCCATGTTATAGAAGCTGTACAGGTACAGGTTCTGCGGGTTGCCGAAGGGGGTCAGCATGCTGCCCAGGTTCGCGGCGACGGTCTGCAAAACCAGCACGCGGATGGTCAGCTCCCGGCGCCCGACCAGCTCCAGCGACAGCAGCGCGAAGGGCACGAAGGTGATCAGCGCCACGTCGTTGGTGATGAACATGGAGGAGAAGAAAGGCAGCAGCACCAGCAGCAGCGCCAGGCGGCGCAGGCTGTGCCGTCCGGCCAGCAGCCGCTGGGCCAGCCAGCGGAACACGCCCAGGGACTGGAAGGCGGCCACCACCACCATGAGGCTAAACAGCAGCGCCAGCACGCGCAGGTCGATGTAGCCTAAGTATTCCCCGTCCGGCGGCACGAAAAAGGCGGACGCAAGCGCGCACAGGGCCGCGACGATCAGCACCGTCTCGCCCTTCAGGCGCTTCACCCACTTGCGCAGGGTCAAGGACCCTCGCCCCCTTTCGCCTGGGGCCCGCTTTCGCGCCTCGGCACCAAGCCTATACAGTATACCAAAAACCGCCGCCGACCGCCACCCCTTTTCGCGGACAGGAGTTGCACAGTCACCAAGGGCGTTCTGATCGCCGATGCGCTTTGCGGGGTTTCGCGAACGATGGTCGGAGGCGCGGCGGGCCCTGCATCTGTTTACGGTCGTGGAGATCATCCCCTCGGCACGCGGTCGATGATGCGGCGCGGCATGGGCGCGGCGGCTTGTTAAGGCACGGTAATTTTACGCGAAACCGAAAAAATGGGTTGACTTCAATTGCCATATATGTTATATTTAGAGGAACAAAAACGTTTTAGCTTTTACTGAATATTACAAATGTGGAGAAGGAGGAGTGCTTATGACTGCGACCAATGCCAAGCTGCGCAGCGGCGTCTCCCTGCTGGAAAGGCCTGCTGCCGCGCGGACCATCGGGATCTGGATCGTCACGGGCCTCTCGCTGGCGACCCTGCTCCTGTCCCTGCCCTTCGTGAACTGGTTCACGCTCACGAACCTGTCCGGACTGTGGAAAGCGCTGTCCATACCGAACGAGGCGGTGATCTACTCCGGCTACTCGGCCTACAACCTGCTGTCCTTCGTGCAGCAGAGCGGCGCGGGCATCCTGGGCTTCCCGGCCTCGATGCTGCTGCTCGTGACGATCGCCGCCGCGCTGTTCCAGGCCGCCTTCCTGTTCCGCGTGGCCTTTAAGCGCTACGGGAACAAGGGGTACCTGCAGCTGTATTCCACGGGCACCTGCGCGATGATCTTAAGCATCATCGCCAGCTTCGGCGCCATCGCCTATCTCATCTTCGCAAACGCACGGCTCGGGATCACCTGGATGCTCCCCTCCCCGATGGTCTGCCTGGTGCCCGTCCTTTCCATCGCGGCCTACGTGGTCCTAAAGGCCATGCAGAAGACCGAGCGTGTGCGCCAGCACGAGCACGGCTTCCTGGTGGAGTTTAAGCGCAACTGGCTCCTGTTCCTGTTCTTAGTTCCCTGCTTTGCCTACTTCATCATCAACAACTACCTGCCCATGTCGGGCGTGTATTTCGCCTTCACCCAGTTCAATTTCCGCGACGGCCTGTTCGCCAGTCCCTTCGTGGGCTTTAAGAACTTCGAGTTCCTGTTCATGTCCGACCTGTGGAAGCTCACCAAGAACACCGTGCTTTACAACATCGTGTTCATCGGCCTTGGCAACGTGCTGCAGATCTTCTTCGCCATCCTGGTCAGCCAGGTCGGCAGCAAGTGGTTCAAGAAGACCAGCCAGACGATGATCTTCATGCCCTACTTCGTCTCCTTCGTCATCCTGCGCGTGCTGGTCTACAACCTGTTCGAGTATGATTACGGCGTCATCAACACCTACGTGACCGCCCTGGGCGGCAGCCGGATCGACTTCTACAACACGCCCAAGTACTGGCCGTTCCTGATCGTGGCCTTCAACATGTGGAAGGGCCTGGGCTACGGCATGGTCGTGTACCTGGCCACCATCATGGGCATCTCCGACGACTACTACGACGCGGCCAAGGTGGACGGCGCCAACATCTTCCAGCAGATCATCTACATCACCGTGCCGCTCTTAACGCCCACGTTCATCATCCTGCTGCTCTACGCCTTGGGCGGCATCATGAAGGGCCAGTTCGAGCTGTTCTACCAGATGGTGGGCACCAACGGCGTTCTGTACGACGCGACCGACATACTGGACACCTACGTCTACCGCATCACCACCAGCCAGCCCCTGAGCATGGGCCTGGCCACCGCCGCGGGCCTGTACCAGTCGGTGTTCGGCCTGGTGATCATCGTGGTGACCAACTTCTGCATCAAGCGCGGGAACCCCGAGTACGCACTGTTCTAATTAGATAAGGAGGATCTGCCATGACCGGGACAAAAACCAACCGCATCCGCAAGGACGCGTCGGCTGTCGCCTTCGACTGGATCAAGTACGGCCTCCTGACGCTGACCGCGCTGATCTGCGTGCTGCCCTTCCTCGTCATCATCTCCGGCTCCCTGTCGGACAACGCCACGGTGATGCGCGAGGGCTACGGCCTGCTCCCCAAGAACTTCAGCTGGAGCGCCTACGAGACCATCTTTGAATCGCCCAAGGAGATCATCAACGCCTACAAGATGACCATCTACTATACGGCCATCGGCACCGCGGTGGGCCTGGCCGTGATCGTGCTCACGGCCTACACCATCTCCCGCAAGGAGTTCAAGTACCGCAACGTGGTCTCCTTCCTCATCTACTTCACCAGCATCTTCGGCGGCGGCCTCGTGCCCTGGTACCTGATGTACACCAACATTCTGGGCCTGCGCGGCTCCACGTTCATCATCTGGTTCCCCGCTATCATGTCGCCCTTCCTGGTGATCCTGATGCGCACCTTCATCGCCGGCTCTGTGCCGGACGCCATCACCGAATCGGCCAGGATCGACGGCGCGGGCGAGGGGACCATACTGACCCGCATCGTGCTGCCGGTCATCGGCCCGGGCCTGGCCACGGTCGGCCTGTTCCTGGCCCTGGGCTACTGGAACGACTGGTACCGCTCCTCCATGTTCTCCACCTCCAAGGAGACCTGGGAGCTGCAGTTCTACCTGTATAACATGTTAAACTCCGCCACGGCCGTCTCGGAAATGTCCCAATACGCCAACGTTTCCATGGACGCCGTGCCCACACAGACGGTGAAGCTGGCCATGGCCGTGGTCGCCACCGGCCCCGTGCTTCTGTTCTATCCCTTCGTGCAGAGGTACTTCGTCACCGGCATCACCATCGGCGCCGTGAAGGGATAAACCCCATAAAAACTAAAGGCGGCTTTTCACAGGACGCTTTTAGAATACAAGAAGGAGGATCCTACCAGTGAAGAGATTCGTAAGCCTGATGCTGGTTCTGTTGATGGTGCTTGTCTTCAGCGGCTGCACCGCCCAGCAGGTCCAGGCGCCGCCCGCGGACGACACGCCCGAGGAGAGCGCGACCCAGCCCGAGACCCAGGAAGAAGCCCCCGCGGACACCGAGACCGAGCCCGAGGAGACGCCCGATGAGACCGGCGCTCCCGAGCTGGATACGTCCGAGCTCGTGACCCTGGTCTTCTACCTCTGCGGCGATGAGCCCAACGACACCGCCGTGGTCGAGGACGCCCTCAACGAGAGGATGGTGGAGAAGTTCAACACCAAGCTGGACTTCCAGTTCACCACCTGGACCGACTACACCACCAAGTACAACAACACCCTGACCACCGGCGGCGCTGACCTGGTCTACATCGCCGGCTGGCTCAACTACCACACCCTGGCCGCCTCCGGCGCCTTCCTGGAGCTGGACGACCTGATGAACAACTACGCCCCCGAGCTGCGCGCCCGCGCCGGCGAGGACACCCTGAACATGTGCCGCGTGGGCGGCGAGCTGTACGCGGTGCCCAACCTCTGGCCCGAGTACGTGTCCACCGGCATCTCCTACCGCCAGGACCTGGTGGAGAAGTATAGCCTGCCCGTTCCCGACTCCCTCGAGAACCTGGGCGCCTACTTCCAGGGCATCAAGGACAACGATCCCGACCAGCCCATCTACTACGGCACCGCGGACACCAACAGCGTCGACTGCACCGGCTTCGACATCGCCGAGGCCCTAGTCATCAAGTACGACGGCTTCATGGACTACGGCTACATCTTCGACGCCGACAACCCCAGCGTGCTGACCGACTACTTCTGGTCCGACGACTTTGTCGAGGACTGCAAGCTGTTCAAGACCTGGGCGGATGCCGGTTACTGGACCCGCAGCTCCCTGTCCAACGAGAACAACACCGATGCTTATAAGAACGGCCTGACCACCGCCATCGTGAGCGGCCAGAACCCCAATAAGCACATCACCAACATGAACGACTTCGCCAACGAGCATCCCGACTGGGAGACCAAGTACCTGGCCTACGGCGAGGTCACCGGCTACATCTGCCCCAGCCATGCCACCCAGAACGGCACCTCCATCGTGCGCGGCTGCAAGTATCCCGAGCGCGCCATGGCCGTGCTTCAGTACCTGATGATGGATGAGGAGACCAACCGCCTGGTGCAGTGCGGCATCGAGGGCACCCACTACGAGATCCAGGACGGCCTGTACGTGAACCTGAGCGAGGACTATGGCTACGAGGCCATGGACACCTGGAACCTGCGCGTGAACGAGTTCAAGCTGCCCCAGGGCACCGACACCATCCTGCAGGAGATGTTCGACTACTACGCCACCATCGGCGAAAAGTGCAAGTACCCCAACGTCAACATCGGCGGCGACTTCTCCGAGGATTACAGCGCCTATGAGGCCGAGCGCACCGCCGTGGTGAACGTCCGCGCCCAGTACCTGCCTCCTCTGCAGGCGGGCTTCGTGGACGATGTGGACGCCGCCGTCGAGGAGTTCCGCACCAAGATGCTCGAGGCCGGCCTCGAGAAGTGCCGCGAGGGCTATCTGGCCCAGTGGGACGCCTACTGCCAGGAGCACGATTACGTCTAAGCCTGCAAAAGCGGCCAAAACACCTTAAGACTTTTTGAAGCACAAGCATAGGGTCTGGACCCGCGGGGCCGCCGGCGAGATGTCGGCGGCCCCATTCAAAAAAAGCGTCTTTGCATATGTATCCTGTGCGGCGTGAAGGAAATGATGCCGCCGGACGAAAAAACGAATGGTTAGTTGCGACATAGAAATATAACAGAAGGGCTATTTGATTTGCGCCTTCAGGGTGGTATACTGGTCTGGTTAAACAGTTTATCTATACGCGCTGGAAAGGATACAGGGAAGGAATGAACAAAAGAGCGACCATCAAGGACGTCGCAAGGGAGGCGGGGGTCTCCATCTCCACGGTCTCCAACGCCCTGAACAACCGGGGCTCCGTCTGCCAGGCCACCAAGGCCTTCGTGCTGGAGGTGGCGGCGCGGCTGCACTACATCCCCAACCGCAGCGGCCGCGACCTGCGCGCCCACGAGACGCGGGCCATCGGCCTGTTCGTGAAGGAGCTGACCGGCACCTATTACGGCGTGCTGGCCGACACCATCCACAACGAGTGCCAGAAGCACGGCTACGAGCTGTACATATTCATCGTCAACAAGGCGGATACGATCCTGCAAAAGACGCTGGGCGGCGGCGTGGACGGATCGATCATCTTCTATGAATACATCGCGGAGGAACAGCTGGCCATATTGGACCGCGCGGACGTGCCGCTGGTCTACCTGGACCGCGACAACATCTGCGGCAGCGCCTCCGGGGCCATCTTCGACTCCTTTGGCGCGGGCCTGCAGGCAGGCAAGTACCTGCTGGGGCTGGGACACAAGAGGATCATGTACATCGCGGGCCTGGAGGACAACTACGACAGCATGCAGCGCGAGCTGGGCCTGCGGCAGGCGCTGGCCCAACAGGGCCTGGAGCTGGAATATCGGCTGGAGGGCAAGTATTCCAGGGCCACGGCCTACGAGGCCATGCAGGCGTTCCTGAAGGAGGGCCGTCCCCTGCCGGACGCGGTGTTTGCCGCCAATGACTTGAGCGCCATCGGCTGCATCGAGGCGCTCAAGGCGGCGGGCCACTCCGTGCCGGAGGAGATCAGCGTGATCGGCTGCGACGACATCGAGCTGTGCGAGATGTACACGCCGCACCTGACCACCATCCACACCGGCATCGAGCAGCAGGCCGTTTTGGCCGTCCAGTCCCTGATGGACATACTGCAGCACAGGCAGAAGGGCATCGTCCACAAGCTGCCCGGGCACCTGGTCGAGCGCGACTCCTGCCGGGCGCGCGGGTGAGCGGCTGGTCTATACAGACAGCATCTTGCAGAGTTTGATACAAGGCAGAAGAGCGGAGGCGGCCGTAATGGATGGGTTTTCTCAAAAAGCAGATAAGTTCTTTTCGGAGTTTGGAAGGGCAAGAAAGATGGTGCTTTCCACATCCGAAAACGACAGGGTCTCCTCGCGAATGATGAGCGTTGTGCAGATCGGCGGCGAGTTCTACTTTCAGACCGACAGGACGATGAAGAAGTATGCGCAGCTGAAGAAGAACGACAACGTCGCACTGTGTATAGACAATGTGCAGATCGAAGGCAAATGCACCGAATTGGGCCACCCCTTGGACAACGCCGCGTTTTGCGGCATTTACAAGGAATGCTTCAAAAGCTCATACGAGGCGTATACAAGTCTAAACAACGAAAGGCTTTTTGTTGTGAAGCCGCTGTACATAGAGCGCTGGATCTATGAGAATAACGTTCCTTACACGGAAACGTTCGACATGAGCGCCCAGGAATACAGGCGCGACAGGTATTTTGGAGTGTAAGGACCGTTTTCCCGCAGCAGGAACGGGCAGAACTTTCTCTTTTGTACAAAAACGAAAAAAATAGACCCGTCAAATAAAGGGAGGAACAGAACATGTACTTGGACTCCGTCTACACACTGCGGCCCGACGATCCCCAGGCGGTCTACGTGGAGCCGGACGGCGTTTCCGTGTTCGGGGACGGCGTGCACGACGACACACAGGCCATTCAGGACGCCATCTGCCGGGTGAAGAACACCCACAACTTCGGCATCGTGTTCCTGCGGGAGGGAACGTACCTGATCTCCAAAACGCTGTTCATCCCCAAGGCCGTGCGCCTGATCGGCTTTGGCGAAAAGCGGCCCAAACTCGTCCTCAAGGACAACGCGCCGGGCTTTGATACCTTCGACGAGACCGACAAGCTGGGCGGGCATTACATGGTCTGGTTCGTGGACGCGGTGCCCAAGGCGGGCGAGCCCATCCGCGACGCCAACCCGGGCACCTTTTACAGCGCCCTGTCCAACGTGGACCTAAAAATCGGCCAGGGCAACCCCTGCGCGGTGGCGCTGCGCGCCCACTACGCCCAGCACTGCTTCCTGAGCCACTGCGCGGTGGACGCGGGCGACGGCCTGGCGGGCCTGTTCGACGCGGGCAACGAGATGGAGAACATGTGCTTTACCGGCGGCGACTACGGCATCATCACCACCAAGTGCTCCCCCGGCTGGCCCCTGCTGGTCGTGGACAGCCACTTCAGCGGCCAGAGGAAGGCGGCCATCCGCTCCCGGGAGCTGGGCCTGACCGCCCTGCGGCTGCGCATCGAGAACGCCCCCCGCGCCATCGAGACCTTCGAGGGCTTCATGGACAAGATCCTGCTGGAGGACTGCACGCTGTCAAATATCACCGGCCCGGCGCTCACCATCCAGTGCGAAAAGAACACGTTCACCCAGTGGAACCTGCGGAACGTGCTCTGCGAGAGAGTGCCGCTGCTGGCCTCCTTCCCGGAGAGCGGGAGGGAAGTGAAGGGCCTGCCCGGCGCCTACCGGGTGGAGCGCTTCACCCACGGCGTGCAGATGGAGGAGATGGAGGACAGCGGCGACATCCGCACCGACGTGGAGCTTTCTCCCCTTGACACGATGCCGGAGGACGCAAAGAGCGACATCCCCGCCCTGCCGAACATGGCCTCCTGGGTGAACGTGCGTACCTTGGGCGCAAAGGGCGACAACACGACCGACGACACCGCGGCCCTGCAGGCGGCCATCGACCAATACGAGGTGCTCTACATCCCCCAGGGCTGGTACAGGGTGACGGATACGCTCAAGCTCAAAGAAAACACCAAGCTCATCGGCCTTAACCCCATCTCCACCCAGCTGGTCCTGCCCGACAACGCGGAGGCCTTCGGCGGCCCCGGCCCGGCCAAGGCATTGATAGAGTCCGGCAGGGGCGGGGACAATCTGATGAACGGCATCGGCGTGGACGCCGGCGCGCGCAACCCCCGCGTGACGGCCGTCAAGTGGATGGCGGGAGAGAAGTCCTACATGAACGACGTGAAGTTCATCGGCGGCCACGGCTGCATGTCGCCCGACCCTGCGAAGCCCTGGGTGCCCAGCTACAACCCCAGCCGCACGGGCGACGTGGACCCCGACCGCAAGTGGGACAGCCAGTATTGGAGCCTGTGGGTCACCGAGCAGGGCGGCGGCGTGTTCAAGGACATCTGGAGCGCCAGCACCTACGCCGCGGCGGGCTTCTACGCCTCCGACACCTCCACCCGCGGGCGCGTCTACTGCATGTCCGTGGAGCACCACGTCCGCAACGAGGTGAAGTTCAAGGGCGTCACCAACTGGAAGGTGTACGCCCTGCAGACCGAGGAGGAGGTCGCCGAGAGCCAGCAGTGCCTGCCCCTTGAGCTGATCGACTGCCACGACATGACCTTTAGCACCTACTACTCCTTCCGCGTGATCTGGCTGCCCAATCCCTATCCCTGCGCCGTCCGGCTGTGGAACAGCGGGGACATCGAGTGGCTGAACCTGCACAATTACACGCAGGTGAAGTACACCCTCACCAACATGATGGAGGAGCCTGCCACCGGGCGGGAGGTGCGGCCCTGGCAGATCGCAAGGTTCGTGCAGAAACGGAGCGCCAAGACCGCCTGGCCGACCCTTACGCCCCACAAGGCCGTGCGCCTGTTCGGCGGCTTTGAGTTCGCGGACGCCGCCTGCGCGGACAGGGAGGGCAACTTCTACTTCTGCGACGGCCGCTATGACCGCATCTACCGCATCGACGCGGCGGACGGCAGGCTGTCCCTCGTGCGCGACGTGCCCCTGCGGCCCCTTTCCCTGGCCTTCGACACCGAGAACAACCTGCTGGTGGTGGCGGAGTTCATCTGGCCCAAGGGCGCGACCAGGGACGGGAAGCCCATCCGCCACGTGAAGCCCGCAGACGCGGCGGGCACCTCCTACGGCGACTGGTACATCTCCGACGCGGTGGTGGTCATCTACACGATGGACCCCGCCGACCCGGAGAACACCATGCGCGTGCTGGAAAAGCGGCCCAGCGGAGAAATTCCCCAGGTGGCGCAGGCCCTGCACCCGGCCAACCGCTGGCGCGACAACAACGACTACCTGGTCTCCACCGTGAAGCCCACGGCCATGAGCTACCTGGCCCCGGACGGGAAGACCGCGATCCCCGACTACTACGACCTCATCCGCTCCAACTCCCTGCTTGCCGCCGTCCCCGGCGAGACCTTCCTGGCCGTGGACGAGTATTACAAGCGCGTCGTGGCCTACGACGTGGAGAAGGACGGCTTCCTCAAGAACAGCCGCGTCTTTGCCGAGCACGGCGAGTACAGCCTGGTCAACGACCTAAAGCACGACCGCGTGTACGTGGCCGACGGAGACGTCCTGGTCTACAACGGCAGGGGCGAGCTGCTCGAGCGCATCCCGGTGCCCCAGCGCCCCGCGACGCTGGCCCTGGGCGGCAGGGACGGCCGCACGCTGCTGGTCACGGCCCGCTCCGAGGTCTACGCCATCCAGCTGTAATGCAGAAGAACATCGCAAAACCCCCGCCTTTGGGCGTGCCCAAAGGCGGGGTTTTCTCTATATCTGCGTCACTTTACACGTATTGGAAGAAGTCCTTCGAGCGGACGAAGCGGATGGGGAGCGTTTCGGGCAGGACGGTGTAAAGCCAATCGGGCAGATTTTTCATGCCGAGGTCCTCGCCGCAGTTGTGTCCCAGGACCACGATGCCCTTCTTCTGTCCCAAGAGGCTTGCGTCCCGCACGTGGGCGGCCACGTTCCACTCGATCATCTCGCCGAAGCAGAAGGCGTCTATGTCCAGATCGTACAGCATGCGGGTGAAGCGGGTGTCGTCGCCCATGTTCGCCCCGCCCGCGCCGCCCGAGAAGGCGATGCGGCGGACCTCCAGAGACGGGTCGCCGATCAAGCGCAGGCCGTTCATCTGCACGGCCTCCTTAAAGCGCAAGGCCAGGTCCCGCAGCGTGATCGGCGGCAGGTCGTAGATGCGAACAAGGCCGGGCGAGAGGTCGGGGCGGTAGTAGGTGTCCCAGCCCATCTCCCGCATCACGCCGTGGTAGATGAGGTCGGGCCGGTGGGCATGCGCGTGGTCGTGGAAGCGCCAGACGGCGATCCGGTGCTTCCGCAATAGCGCCTGCTTTTCCTCGAAGGCCGGGTTGCCCTGCAGCCAGCCGGTCTCGTCCCTGTGGGAAAAGTAGGCCGGCTCGTGGGCGATGATGAGGTCGAGCCCCAGCGCCGCCGCCTCCCGGATCACCTGCACCGTGGGGAACGTGGTGGTGGCGATGCCGTGCACCTCCCATTCGGGGTCGCCGAACTTCAGCGTGTCCACGGTGTCGGCCTCCCGCTCGCCTAAATCGGGCGTGTTGCGCAGTATGGTTTCGATGACTTCCCGCACCTTCATGGGGTCCTTCACTCCATTTTATTTCGTGGGTTCACAGCCATCCGCAGGGGACGGCGGTCAGGGCTTTTAAGCGCCCCAAAAGCTCTCCGCGTTTTTCCTCGGTAAGATAGGCAAATCTTGGGGCCTCCTCGCCCAGCGCGGAGGCCTTGGGCAGCCCCAGGTCGTGGTAGGGGATGAGGTCCACCGCCTGCACGTGGCGGAGGTTATTGGCGATATGGGCGATGCCCTCGATGTGCGCCTGTGTGTCGTTGACGGTGGGGATGATCGGGCAGCGCAGGCGGGTGCTGCCGCCGCGGGCGTCCACCTCGCGGAGGCTCTGCAAAATGGGCGGCAGGGGAACGCCGGTCAGGCGCTCATGCAGGGCGGCGTCCGTGTGCTTGACGTCCCAGAGGTAGAGGTCCACAAGGCCGCACAGCTCCGCCGCGCGGCCGCCCCAGCCGCTGGTGTCCAGGCAGGTATGGACTTTCTCCGCCCGGAGCAGCGCCAGACATTCCTTCACAAAGCCCAATTGCAGCAGCGCCTCCCCGCCGGAGAACGTCACCCCGCCGCCGCTTTCCTCATAATAATCGCGGTCGCGCAGCAGGCGCTCGACCAGCGCGCTGGCCTCGATCCATTCCCCGCGCATTTCCAGCGCGCCCGTGGGGCAGCTCTCCGCGCAGGCCCCACAGCGCAGGCAGAGGGCGCGGTCGAAGCGGTGCCGCTTCCCGTCCACGCGCTGCGCGCCTGCGGGACAGGCCGCCGCGCAGGCCCCGCAGAGGACGCAGTCCTTCTCGTAGTAGAGGAGGCTCGGCCTCTGCTCCCAGGTCTCGCGGTTGTGGCACCAGGGGCAGCGCAGCGGGCAGCCCTTTAAGAACACGGTCGTGCGGATGCCGGGGCCGTCCCTGGTGGAAAAGCGCTGGATGTCGGAGAGGAGGCCCTTCATACGGACATCTCCGTGCGGTTCAAGATCTCCAGCTGCATGTTCTCCGGCAGGCGCAGGTACACCTCCGAGTAGCCCACGATGCGCACGCAGAGGTTCTTATACTGCTCGGGGTGTTCGCGGGCGGCCAGCAAAGTCTCACGGGAGAGCACGTTGGGCGCCACGTTCACGCCGCCGCGCTTAAAGAACACGCGGACCAGCGCGGCCAGCTGTTCGTCCTCGATCTGGCGCCTGGGGCAGGGCGGAGACGGAGTGGAGCAGGGCCGTGGGCCCCTCGCGGTCGCAGCCGTACACGGGGGACTGGTTCTCGCTCAAGGGCTCTCCGGCCAGCCTGCCGTCGGGGGTCGCGCCGGTCTCCGCGCCCTGGTGCTGGTGGAAGTAGAGGGAGTAGAAGCTGGGGATGTGGATGCGCTCCCCGCTCTGGGCGATGCAGGCCTCGGCCAGTATGCGCCCGGCGATCTTAGCCCATTTGTCCGCCCGCTCGTCGTCGTTGCCGTACTTGGGCAGGCGGTTCTTGATATGTAGGAGCAGGGCGGTCTGCCCCTCGAAGTTGCCGCGCACGACGGCGCGGTACTGATCCAAGGAGAGACGCTTATCTTCAAACACCAGCGTCTCGATGGCGGCGAGGCTGTCCGCGACGGTGGCGACGCCGCAGAGGTTATGCACGACGGTCTCGATGGCAAGGCCGCCGTTCTCGATGTCGCGGCATTTTTCCACGCAGCCGGTCAAAAGCAGGGACTCGAGGTTCACGCGCAGCTCCGCCGCCGCGTCCACGCGGGGGTTGCCGACGTATCTTTGCAGCTCGCGCCTAGCAACTTTGGAGAAGGCGGCGAGCAGCTCCTCCATGGTGGTGACGCTCTCGTCGTAGAAGACCTCCAGCAGCCAGGCGGCGCAGTTGTGGAAGGCATCGGAGCTTTGGTGGCCCACATACTCCGCGCGGTTGCAGCCGGACATGGTGTAGGAAAGGGCCTGCTCCGGCGTAAAGCCCAGGGCCTGCAGGTTGGGGATCAGCGCGTCGTCGTTGTAGAGGGAGACCTGGCCGTGCAGCCGCTGGGCGGCGTGGGCACAGGCGGTGAGCCAGGCGGGGTCCGCGCCTGCAGACTGGCGCAGGGCCAGCACGGGCTGGGGCAGCTCCACCTGCTGCGCGGCCTCCAGAAAGAGAAGGTCCAGGGGCAGGGCGTCCTCCGCGCCGCGGCCGCCCAGCATCAGGTAGATGTTGGTGGCCGCGCAGGGGACGGGCATGTGCACATCCAGCTCGGAGCCCAGGCCGCCGATCTCGTTGCTCTTGAGCAGGAAGGCGATGAGGATCTCCTTCTCGTCGTCGGCCTCATCGGGATCGAAGAAGGGCAGCAGCGCCAGATCCAGACGGGAGTAGGCGAAATCCCGGCCCCCGACCGCGCAGGAGAGGATCAGCTCCATCAGCCACACGCTCTGCACCGCGCTGAAGAAGTCGCGGGCCGGATGCAGGGGCACCTGGCGCAGTGCCTCCGCCGCGCGGGACTTGCCCATGCGCTCTGCCGCGGAGGCATAGCGCGCGGCAAAGCGGCCGACGGCCTCGATGATCTCCCGTATGTAGACCGCGTAGCGCTTCTGCGCTGGGGTCTGCGCGTTTTTGTTCAGCTCCTCCCAGATGCCGAGCAGGCCCTTTTCAAGCAGGGGTGCATAGTTCAGGCTCTGGTGGCCCGCGCTGCGGCCCGTGACCTTCAAGGGGTTGTCCCTGTGGCTCTTGCCGCCCGCGGGCACGGGCTCCATCTCGTAGGGCAGAGCACCCTCGACCATGCGGCCGACCAGAAGGTCGCCCTCGTCGATGGGCGTGGACAGAGAATCCAATATGCGGATGAGCGCCCTCGTGTAGCGCTCCGCCTGGGGCAGCGCGCCGCCGCCCTCACGCAGGAAGGCGTCGATGGCGGCCTCGCGCTCGATGTAGCCTTTGCTTTCGTCCTTGTCGAAGATCATCTGCCGGAAGCGCCGGATGTCCATGAAAACAACTCCCCTTTTTGGAAAGCGATGGCGTTGGATTTCACATCCAGTATAAACCCTGCCCGCACAACGCGCAAGAAAAAACGTTTTCGTTACGCAAAAAGGGCTGTTTGCGGTAGATGCGGCAAAAGAAAGAAGCGCCCGCGAAGGCGGGGCCTTCGCGGGCGCTTGGGGGTCAAAAGAGGGGCTTACATCAGCTTGCGGAAGAGCTGGGTCAGGTCCTCCACGCTGGTGTCCTTGGGGTTGCCGGGGCGGCAGGCGTCGGCGAAGGCGGACTCGGCCAGGAAGGGCAGGTCCTCCTCCTTGAGGGCGGGCAGCTTCTCGGGGATGCCCACGTCCCTGGAGAGGGCGCGCACGGCGTCCACGGCGGCCTTGCGGTACTCCTCCTGCGTCATGGCGTCCACGCCCTTGACACCCATGGCGCGGGCGACCTCGCGGTACTTTTCACCGGTGCAGGGGGCGTTGTACTCCATCACGATGGGCAGCATCATGGCGCAGGCCACGCCGTGGGGCGTGTCGTACACGGCGCCCAAGGTGTGCGCCATGGAGTGGGCGATGCCCAGGCCCACGTTGGAGAAGCCCATGCCGGCCACGTACTGGCCCAGTGCCATATCCTCGCGGCCCTGCGGCTCGCCGGCCACGGCCCCGCGCAGGGAGCGGGCGATGATCTCGATGGCCTTTAAGTGGAACATGTCGGTCATTTCCCAGGCGGCCTTGGTGATGTAGCCCTCGATGGCGTGGGTGAGGGCGTCCATGCCGGTGGCGGCGGTGAGGCTCTTGGGCATGGTGGCCATCATGTCGGGATCGACCACGGCCACGATGGGCATGTCGTGGGGATCGACGCAGACGAACTTGCGCTTGCGCTCGACGTCCGTGATCACGTAGTTGATCGTGACCTCCGCGGCGGTGCCGGCGGTGGTGGGCACGGCGATGATGGGCAGGCAGGGCTGCTTGGTGGGCGCCACGCCTTCCAGGGAGCGCACGTCCGCGAACTCCGGGTTGGCGATGATGATGCCGATGGCCTTCGCGGTGTCCATGGAGGAGCCGCCGCCGATGGCCACGATGCAGTCCGCCTCGGCCTGCTTGCAGGCCTCAACGCCGTTTTGCACGTTCTGAATGGTGGGGTTGGCCTTGATGTCGGAATAGATCTGGTAGGGGATGTTCGCTTCCTCCAGCAGCGCGGTGACCTTGCTGCTGACGCCAAAGCGGAGGAGGTCGGGGTCGGTGCAGACCAGCACCTTGCGGAAGCCGTGGGACTGGATCTCGCTGACGATCTCGCGGATCGCGCCCGCGCCGTGGTAGGAGGTCTCGTTGAGCATGATGCGGTTGGCCATGGGGCATATCTCCTTTCGTGGTTTCGCGGGGCCCTCTTCTGTTCGGAGCGGCCCTTGCCTTATAAGGATATTGTAGCACCCGGGAAGGGAAAGAGAAAGAGCTTTTGTGAAAAAATTATCTATCCGGGGCCGCGCGGCTTCCGGTTCCTATGCCCATCGGCGTTCCCGGCTGCCCAAAAGGCGTGGTCTCACTTTTGGAAGAAGTGAAAAAGCCTCCGCGTTTGACCCGCAAAGTGCGGGAAGCGGAGGTTTTTTCATTTTGTCATTTCGGAAAAACGCGCGGACCTTTTTTATTTTTCGTCCGTCACCTGGAAGATGTAGAACTTCAGATACCCGGTGTCCTCCGCGCCCCAGAGGATCGGGTGGTCGGGGGCCTGGGTCCTGTATTCCACCTGCCGCAGGCGCTTGTGGGCGTCGCGGGCGGCCTCGGCCACGGCGCGGGAAAAGAGCTCCGGCGTCATGAAGTGGGAGCAGGAGCAGGTGGCCAGGAAGCCGCCGTCCCGCAGCAGACGCATGGCGCGCAGGTTGATCTCCTTATAGCCCCGCGCCGCGCCCTTGGTGGCGCTGCGGGACTTGGTGAAGGCGGGCGGGTCGAGCACGATGAGGTCGTATTGCTCGCCCTGCTTTTCCAGCTCGGGCAGCAGGTCGAACACGTCCGCGCAGAGGAAGTCCACCTTTTCCTCGCCGAAGCCGTTCAGCGCGGCGTTCTCGCGGGCCTGCGCGATGCCCAGGTCCGAAACGTCCACGCCCGTCACCTGCGCCGCCCCGCCAAAGGCGGCGTTCAGCGCGAAGGAGCCTGTGTGGGTGAAGCAGTCCAGCACCTTAGCGCCGGGGCAGAGGGGCCGGATGGCCAGCCGGTTGTACTTCTGGTCCAGAAAGAAGCCCGTCTTCTGGCCTTCCTTCACGTCCACCAGAAAGCGCACGCCGTTTTCCACGATCTCCACTTTGGTGTCGAAGGGCTCGCTCAAGAAGGCGCGGATGCGCTCCATACCTTCCAGCTCGCGCACCTTTGCGTCGCTGCGCTCGAACACGCCGCGCACCCGGATGCCGTCCTGCAGCAGCACCTCGCGGATCAGCTCCACCAGCGTGGCCTTGAAGCGGTCGATGCCCAGCGCGTTGGACTGCACCACGATCACGTCTGAGAACTTGTCCGCCGTAAAGCCCGGCAGGAAGTCCGCCTCGCCGAACAGCAGGCGGCAGCTGGCGGTGTCCACGGTGCGCTTGCGGTACTCCCAGGCGTCCTTCACCCGGCGGTAGAGGAAGCTGCGGTCCACCACGGCCTCCGGGTCGCGGGTCATCATGCGCACCCGCAGCTTGGAGCGGCGGTTGATGTAGCCCTGCCCCAGTGGCGTGCCGTCGTGGTCCAGAACGCGCAGTATGTCGCCGTCCTGGAACTCGCCGTCCGTGCGGGCGATCTCGTTGTCGTAGATCCACAGGCCGCCCGCCTTCATGGAGCGGCCCTTTCCCTTTTGCAGCGTAACGCTTGCCTGTGCCATGTTTGGGTCTCCTTGTAATTTATGATCGTCTTGTGTGCGTACCTTTATGCGGCGGCCAGCTGCGCCCGCGTGAGCAGAAAGACCGTTATGTGCTCCGTGCTTTTCTCTCGCTCCAGCAGCAGGTCGTATCGGGCGTAGGGCGTGCGGACGAGGACGATCTCCTCGCCCGGCGCGAGCGTTTCGGTGGAGATGGGCGCGCCGGAGAAGTCCAGGCCGGTCACGGTCACGGCCAGCAGGTCGCCGGGCTCGCGGAGCCGGACGCTCACCTTCGGCAGGTCGGTGGCCACGTAATATTCGTCCATTTCGGCGTTGTAGGCCACGGAGTAGCCTTCGCCCTTGAGCACGGCGAAGCGGCCGCCGGTCCAGAGGAAGTACAGCCCCAGCCCCAGCACCGACAGCAGCACCAGCGCCCGGAAGAAGGGATCGGCGCTCACGCGCCCGATGGCCCGGACGGGCCGCGCGCGGCCCAGCCGCTCCAGCCTTCCCGGGAGCGTGCGCTCATAGGCGCGGGCGCGCTCCCTGTCGGAAAAGGCGCGGCCGCAGCGGCGGCAGTACCAGGCGTTGACGATGTTTTCCTCCCCGCAGTAGCGGCAGCGCATAAACACACCTCCCGGAAAGAAGCGAGGGACAATAAGGGACTTACGGCTGCTGTGTATCGGCCCGCTCGGCGGCGGCCTGCGCGGCTGCCTGTATGGCGGCGGGCCGGGCGTCCACGCGCCGGGGCGGGGGAGAGATGAGCCGCAAAACGCCCAGCACGCAGACCAGCACGACGGCGACGGCCAGCACCGTGCCGTAAAGATGGGACAAAAGCCAGTTTTTGAGGATCGAAGGCAGGCCGTCCTGCACGTGCCCCCGCAGGGCGGGCCGCGTGTGGTTCAGGAGGAACTGGCGGAACAGGCGCTCCTTGGGGTCGTGCTCCCGCCCGCAGACGCGGCAGATGGGGCCGCTCGTCCGCACCAGGGCGCCGCAGTTGACGCAGAAGCTGCGGCGGCGCGCGCGCTTGGGCTGCATGGGCCTTCCTCCCTTCCGTTTTTGCGGAATTATCCGCGCTTTTGCATCATTATAGCGAAAAAAAGCCGCGACCGCAAGGGCCGCCCCTTTATGCGTTTTGCGCCCCTTTGCAGAAGGGCTGCTTTGGCGGTATGGAGAAATAAAAAGGATAAGAAATACAGGCTCCGCAACCCGCGGTTGACGAATTGCAAGCGGCCGAATGCTGGCGCGCAACCGGGGAAATGGGGTATGCTTTTGTTCGTGGATGGCGCCAAAAAAACCGCGCCGGAAGCGATATCAAGACAGACGGAGGAAAAAATATATGATCCTTGCGGACAAGATCACGGACTTGCGGAAGAAGAACGGCTGGTCCCAGGAGGAGCTGGCGGAGAAGATGGGCGTTTCCCGGCAGGCGGTCTCCAAGTGGGAGGGCGCGCAGACCGTGCCCGACCTGGAAAAGATCCTGCAATTGAGCCGCCTCTTCGGCGTGACGACGGATTATTTGCTCAAGGACGAGATCGAAACGGAGGAATATTCCCTCGACGCGGACCGCGCGCCCGTTCGGCGGGTGACACTTATACAGGCCCACGAGAATCTTGAGCAGAGGGAGCGGGCGGCCAAAAGCATCGCGGCGGCGTCCTTTCTGTGCGTCGTCTCGGTGATCCCGCTGCTGCTCCTGTCCGCCGCTTCGGAAGATGCCCGCTTCCAGGTTTCCGAAGGGCTGGCCGCGGGCGCGGGGCTTGTCGCGCTGCTGGTGCTGGTCGCCGCGGCCGTGGCGATGTTCATCTCCTGCGGCTTTAGGAACGCGCCCTATGAGTTCCTCGACAAGGAGCCCTTTGAAACTGAATACGGCGTGGACGGCATGGTGCGGGAGAAGCAGAAGGCGTACAGGCCCGCGCACGCCAGATGTTCGATCGCCGCCGCCTGCCTCTGCGTCCTGTCCCCGGTCCCGCTGTTTTTGGGGCTCATCCGGGAGGACGAGTTCCTGTGGGTGGCCCTGCTGACCGTCACCCTGCTGCTGGCCGGGATCGGCGCGGCGCTGTTCATAGGGACCGGCGTGCGCTGGGCCGCCATGCAGAAGCTGCTGAAAGAGGGCGAATACGACCGCAGGGACAGGAAAAAGACCCGCCTCAAGGAGCGGGTCTCCACGGCCTACTGGCTCAGCGCGACGGCCGTGTATCTTGCCTGGAGCTTTTTGACGGCGGACTGGGAGATCAGCTGGGTCGTCTGGCCCGTCGCCGGCGTCCTGTTCCCGGTCGTGATGAGCCTGTGCAGCCTGCTGGCCGAGCGGGAAAAGTGAGGAGAAGCAAACCGCAGCCGGAAAAACGAAAGAAATTTCCTTGACCTTACGACCACCCGATCAGACGTTGAGTTTCTGCTTTAGATCTGCCTCGAATGCTTGTATCTCCTTCAAGCAATCATCCAACTTTGCAAAGATTTTATCCGTGGATAGTTCTTCATCGAGATAAACTTTGCTTGTTTTGAAAGGAGTTCTCCACTGCCATTCATCTTTGCCCATCTTAGCAGGATAAAATTCGTTGATTCGATCGCACAGGGCCAGAAAATCTTCGGGAGCATTTCGAGAACTGAGAGCAAACTGTATATAGACGCTCTTTCCGTTGCGATTCACGATCTCATAGAAATAGTGATTGTCCGTGTTCCATCTGCTGGGCGCTCCCGGAAGATCGGGCAAGATCGCGTTCATTCCGGCGGTCGTGAAACGTGTATATATTCGGTTGCACCTGGGCAAATTCTCAATGACATCCGGCTGCGCAACGGTCCAGGAACGAAGTATCTCGGAAATGTTTTGAAGTCTTTCGTGTGTAACATCTACGTCTTGAAGATATGGAAGCACAGCCTTGCAAATCTTATCGCTCCATTCTGCATGGAACTTTGCCATACGAGGCCAGTCTGCTTCGTTGATGATGCTGACATCGTTGAGGGTATAGCTCAGCGATGATGCTTTATATCCATCGGCACGCTCCCACGTCAAAGGGACGCCAAGCTCAGACTCGATCTCGTCCTTATGGCTGAAAAGCAGATCAAAGGCAGCCTTGTTCTGTGCCGCGTCTCCTTTGCCTAAGTAAAAGTCAACACGAGCTGACTCATAATTGGCAATACAACTGATGTTGAATCCGCTGATCCCGAAGAAACCAGATTCTGTATTGGAGGTAACAGGAGAGCTATTTCTGAAAGTACCTCTGTGGGCATGCTGCTTTTGAATGATCGGAAGCGCATAGGTCCAGTAGCGCCGTCTGATCTCAAAACGGCCCGCCTCGGCGGCCTTTTCGCTTTCCTGATCCTTCAGATAGAATACCAGGTCCATCAGATCAGCATTATACAAAGCGAACAGTCTGCGGAGCACAGATAGTTTTAGAGTGGTGCTTGTGTTTCGCTCCACAAAGATATTTTCATCTATCTTCAGAGCGCTGCGTAAACCGTCCGCGGAACGACTGACGTAATTTGCAAGGTCTGCGCCGGAACCCGTGCTGAAAGCCAAGCCAGAAAGCACGCTCTTATCCTTCTCGTGCAGAAATTTGACGATATGCTCAAACATATCGGCCCAGCTGCTGACGGGCTGTTCGACGTTCTGATAGCTATATTTTGCAATATCCCTCCCGGTAAGCTCAATATCCTCATCATCGAGCGTGCAAGAATCCAATTCTTTCTCAACGGGAACGAAGGTCGTTTGGGGGTAAGCCCATATCTTTTTGGCAAGCGCGATCATTTCACCGTTGCGTTCCTCGAGTTCAGGCAGTCCCCACGATTCCTTCATGGCGATTTTTTGATTGAGTTTTAAGCCGCTGGCCTTATATCCGCCATCCTCGGAGTCGCGCTTTTCGGCAAAGGTCTTATTGCTGAGATTGGGATTGTATCCTGTCAGCGTCAGGTTTGCCAAACGGTGCAGCCACGAGCCATGAATTTCCGAGGCGTTTACGCCGAGGGATTCCATCCAAGCCGGCGTCAAGTGCTGCGGCATGATGTGTTCGATGGTGTAAACGTTGTTGTCGAGATGTGTATAAACATCCTTCGTTTCGATCGTGCCATAGTTCTCAAAACGCTCAAACAGATACGCTTTGTACTTGCCGCGCATCTGATACACCTGCTTGGCAGCCAGTTCTGTTGTAAACTCCTTGTCATCAGGGAAACGTCCGCTCTCTTTTTTGGACAGCAGCGCATAGATGAATTTCTGAACGTAGTTGTCTGCCGTATTGTCGTATCTCAATATCTCCCTGTTCAGATTTAAGAAAATCTTATTCAGGGCATTTGTGGGGACTTCGCAGATATTCCTGCGAAACAGATAGTTTTCTGTGATAAGGAAAATCTGAAGTACGTCGTCCACCGATAATTTGCCGTCTTGATTCAGACGCAAAACTTCCAGAAGGAAAGGTCGCGTGACGACGATCTCGAGGCGCTTCATGCGATACAGGCAATCATCCAACTTCTGATTTTTCAGACCGCTCTTGGAAGTGAGCAGCTTTTCGTAAAAACGAGCATACCGGCGCAGTTCTGTCAGTAACGAATCTATGGGGAGTTGTGCATTTTCCGCATAGTCTTTGAATGCGCGATATACGTTGCTGATGGTAGGGGTGACCTGCTGCTTTACGCTCAGATAATCCCTTATAAAGCCGCTCACATCATTTTCAGTGCATCTTTCGATCGTTGTCCAATATGTGTCATAGAGCCGGGTCTGCTCCTTCGGAGGCTGTCCCATCAGAATGTAATTCCGAATTTTATCGCCTTCCTGAAGCGCTAAACCTGTGGAATTTAGACTCTCGAAAATAAGCTGGGCATTGTCGCCCGGGTCGAGGGTTATGCTTATGATCTCTAGCTTGCCGATAGCGCCAAACAGCTCATCGACGGAGACGTCGCCTTTTGCGAGCTGTTCGCAAAAGAAACCATAATTCAGCGTAAGGTTAGAAGCCGGATCGAAATCTTCTTCTTCGCCAAATAATCTGGATAGGGCATCCCGGTCGCCCTTGACCGGGCGGAGCTTGATCTGATCGTCCTCCTTGGCCCACGGCGAGATCAAAAAACGTTGGTTGATTTGTTCATCGAGCCTGCCTTCATTGGAGGCGATGGTGCCTTGTGCGATGAGATTGCGGATCGCCAGAAGCAAAAGCGTGACCGTGGTCAGGCGTTGTTGCCCATCGATGATGTGATATTCGATCTTGCTGCCGTTTGGTACCACGGAAGAAACGATGCTTCCGAAGAAATGGCTATCCCTTTTATCCCGTATGATCTTCTTCAAATCATCATAAAGCTGCCTGCAGTTTTCCCGTTTCCAATCGTACTTTCTTTGATAAACGGGAATGACGTAGCGCTTGTCTGCGCCTTCCATGAAACTGGTCATTTTTGCTTCTGAACCCTTCATTATCCTCGCTCCTTTTCAATCGGCTGATCTTCATCGTTTTTTTCAATTTGACAAACTGTTTCAACTGTACCTTCCTTGTCCCAACTCAACATATCCACTTGCTGACCATTAAAAAACACCGGAAAGCGGAACTCTATCCGTTTTAGGAACCGCCCGTTGGGCAGCTTTTCCGGGTAAATCTCCACGCTTTCAATAAAACTGCTGATAAACTCCTTTTTCTCCGCATCGCTGAATTTATCGTACAGCTTATCAAAATACAGAAGAAACTGATACACGTTGTCCTCTGAAATCTTCTGCTGCCGTATGTTGTTCAATCGAACCTGCACATCGGCGATGTCGGCCTCCGCAATCACAATTTCATCATAGATGGTGTTCTGCCGCTCCTGTAAGTCCTGATATTTGCGGTCGTAATGCGGGTCGTCAAAATCCAG
>CANQPP010000033.1 GCA_947625765.1 uncultured Clostridia bacterium | reverse complement strand
TACGACAAGGCTGCCTTCATGACGGCCTCGCGCCTGGGCGAAAAGGTGGAGGTGAGCGAATCCACGGTGGTGCGCTTCGCCATCGCCCTGGGTTACGACGGCTATCCGGCCCTGCAGAAGGCCCTGCAGGAGATGATCCGCAACCGCCTGACCGCCGTGCAGCGCGTGGAGATGACCGGCGATATGTCCGAGAGCATGGCGCTTTCCACGGTGCTCAAGGCGGACGTGCAGAACATCCGCCAGACCATCGAGGACATGGACGAGAAGACGTTCATCGGCGCGCTGGACCTGATCTCCAAGTCCCGGCGCATCTACATCGTGGGCGTGCGCTCCAGCGCGCCGCTGGCGGAGTTCCTGGGCTACTATATGAACTTCATCATGGACAACGTCTACGTCATCACCTCCGGCGTCTCCGAGGTGATGGAGCAGATCGCCAGGATCGGCGAGGGAGACCTGCTCATCGGCATCTCCTTCCCGCGCTATTCCCGGCGCACCATCGAGGCCATGCACTATGCAAAGGAGCAGAACGCCTCCGTTCTGTCCATCACCGATACGCCCATCTCGCCCCTTGGGCAGGCCAGCGACCTGTGCCTGACCGCCCGCAGCGACATGGCATCCTTCGTGGACTCGCTGGTTGCGCCGCTCAGCCTCATCAACGCCCTGATCGTGGCGCTCTCCCTGCGGATGCGCGACCACGTTTCCGCCTATTTCTCCAAGATGGAGAACCTTTGGGAAAAGAACCGCGTTTATATCAGTAAGGACGCATAACGCGCACGAAACGGAGAGGGGAAAAGTGGAGATCGGTGTGCTGGGCGGCGGCGCGGGCGGCATGATGGCCGCCGTTTTCGCCGCGAAGGCGGGCGCGCGCGTGGCCGTTCTGGAGCGGAACGAGAAGCTGGGCAAGAAGATGTTCATCTCCGGCAAGGGCCGCTGCAACCTGACCAACGCCGCCAAGGGGCAGGAGTTTCTGGACAACATCGTCCGCAACCCGCGCTTTTTATACAGCGCCTTCCACTTCTTTTCCAACGAGGACCTCTGCGCGCTCATGGAAGGGGAGGCGGGCGTGCCCTTGAAATTGGAGCGGGGCGGGCGCATGTTCCCCCAGACGGACAAGTCCTCGGACGTGATCCGCGGTCTGGAGAGGCTGCTTGACCGCTATAAGGTCCGCGTGAGCCTGCGCACGCAGGTGCGGGCCGTGGAGATACTGCCGGACGGCGGCTTCCTCGTGACCACGAACCTGGGGCAGAAGCGCTTTGACCGCCTGATCTTAAGCCTCGGCGGCCTGTCCTATCCGGCGACGGGCTCGGACGGCGACGGCTTCCGACTGGCGGCGGCCTTAGGGCACACGATCGAAAAGCCCCTGCCGTCCCTCGTCCCCATGGAAACGGTCGAGGATTGGCCGCGCACGCTGTCGGGCCTCACCCTCAAGAACGTGACGCTGACCGCAAAGGCGGGCAAGAAGGCGCTCTTTTCCGAGATGGGGGAGATGCTCTTCACCCACTTCGGCATCTCCGGGCCGCTGGTGCTGTCCCTGTCCGCCCGCGTGACGGGACTGGACGTCTCCACGATCGGCCTGCGGCTGGACCTAAAGCCCGGCCTCACCCGCGAGCAGCTGCTTAAGCGCATCGACCGGGACATCGAACAGGCCCCGAAGAAGCAGCTGCAGAGCCTGCTGTTCGGCCTGGAACCCCACGCCTTAGCGCCCATCCTGGCACAAACGGCGGGCCTCCAGACGGACACGCCCTGCAACCGCCTGAACGCCCGGCAGCGGGAAGCGCTGGCCGAGGCGGTGAAGGGCCTGCCCCTGCACATCCGTGCCCTGCGGCCCATCGAGGAAGCTATCGTCACCCGAGGCGGCGTGAACGTGCGCGAGGTGGACCCGCACACCATGGAGTCCAAGCGGGTGAAGGGGCTGTATTTCGCCGGGGAGATGCTGGACGTGGACGCCCTGACCGGCGGCTTCAACATGCAGATCGCCTTTTCCACCGGCGCGCTGGCCGGCAGCAGCGCCGCGCGGCAAACAGAGACAGAAGAAGTTGTTCCATAATATGGGACCGTCGAGCGTAAAAACAGCGCCGCCTGTTTGAAGGCTGCGTCTCCCTTTGTTTTGCGATGTGGAACGGGCACGCGAAAAAACCGCGCCGCCCGCTCGGGCATAAGGAAATTTACGTTAAAAAACCACAGGACGAAAGGCAGGTCGCCGCTATGCACATCGCCTTGGACGGCCCTTCCGGGGCCGGAAAATCCACCGTCGCCAAGGCCCTGGCCGCCAGGCTGGGCCTGGTCTATCTGGACACCGGCGCCATGTACCGCGCCGTGGGGCTCAAGGCCCTGCGCCTGGGGCTGCCGCTCAAGGACGAGCAGACCCTGCTGCCCATGCTGGAGGAGACCCAGCTGCGCGTCACGCGCGAAAACGGCGAGCAGCACGTGTATTTGGACGGCGAGGACGTGAGCTTTTCCATCCGCACGCCGGAGGTCTCCATGGCCGCCTCCGCCGTTTCCACCGTGGGCGCCGTGCGGCGCTGGCTGGTGGCGATGCAGCAGGAGATCGCCAGGGGGTTGGACGTGGTGATGGACGGCCGGGACATCGGCACCAAAGTGCTGCCGGACGCCGAGTACAAGTTCTTCCTGACCGCCGCCGACGAGGTCCGCGCCCGCCGCCGCTACGATGAGCTGCGTGCGAAGGGCCAGGACGTGGACTTCGACGAGGTCCTGAAGGACCTGCGCGCCCGGGACCTGCAGGACAGCACTCGCAAGGAATCGCCGCTCGTCCAGGCCGAGGACGCGGTCCTGGTGGACAGCAGCGGCCTCAACGTGGACGAGGTGGTCGCCTGCCTGCTGGCGCTGATGGGGAGGGCATGACATGACCTGGTTCTATCGCATTTTCCGCGGCCTGGTGACGTTCTTTACGGCCATCTGGTCCCGCCAGCGCACAATGGACAGGGACAACATCCCCGCCGAAGGCGGCGCGGTGCTGGTCTGCAACCACAGGACCATCTGGGACATGATCACCGTGGCCGGGCTCACCCGGCGCTATATCTGCTTCGTGGCCAAGAAGGAGCTGGAGAACACCTTCTTCGTGGGGTATGTGCTCAGGCAGGTGCACGCGGTCTGCATCGACCGCAGCAAGCCGGACATCCCCGCCATCCGCGCGATGCTCTCCAACCTCAAGGACGGCAACCTGATGCTCATCTTCCCCGAGGGCACGCGCAACCGCGACCCGGAAAACGTGCCCCTTCTGCCCTTGCAGGAAGGCGCGGCCATGATGGCCCTGCGCGCCAACGTGCCGCTCATCCCCATCTGGGTCCACGGCCGCTACAACCCCATCCGCGGCATCCGTGTGCGGGTGGGAAAGCCGGTGGACCTGGACGATTTCCGCAAGGAGAAAAAGCCCGACCTGCGGGCGGCCACCGAGCGCATCGAAGATGCGATGCTGGAGCTGCGCGCCTTGTGCATCAATGGTTAAATGTAGGTTAAATGCTGCTAGCTTGCAGGAATAGAAAGTAACTTCAAGAATTTCTAACTGTTACAGCTAAGAAGGCTGGAGGTGGGTCCTTGTGCGGTGGGAAGTCGCTTCCCATGCGGGCTTCTGCTTCGGCGCCCGCCGCTCGGTGGGCGAGGTGGACAAGCTGCTGCGCGAGGGCAAACGCATCCAGACCTTGGGTCCCGTGATCCACAACCCCTTCGTGGTGGAAGGGCTCCGCGCCCGGGGAGCCGGCATCGCCGGCAGCCTGGAGGAGATCGACGCCCCTGTCGCCGTGATCCGCGCCCATGGGGAAGTGCCGGAGACGTTCCGGGAGCTGAGCCGCCGCGGCATCCAGGTGGTGGACACCACCTGCCCCTTCGTTTCCCGCATCCACAAGCGGGTGCAGGAGGCCGCAAGGGACGGCCGGGACGTGGTGATCGTGGGCGAAAAGGAGCACAGCGAGGTCAAGGGCATCAAGGGCTGGTGCTTTTCCCGGGGGCACGTGATCAACTCCCCGGAGGAAGCGGACGCCCTGCCGCCTTTGGTCAGGCCGCTGGTGGTGGCGCAGACCACCTCCCGGCGGGAGCTGTTTGAAAGCCTTCTTACCCGCTTAAAGCAGCGCTATCCCGACCTGGAGGTGTTCGACTCCATCTGCCAGGCCACCGTCATCCACCAGAGGGAAGCGGAGGAGATGAGCCGGCGGGTGGACGTGATGTTGGTGATCGGCAGCCGCCAGTCGTCCAACTCGCGCAAGCTGTACGAGATCTGCGCGGCCAACTGCAAGAGGACGTTCCTTTTGGAAAGCCCCGCAGATTTGGAAAGCGTGCCCCTGCGGGCGCGCGATGACATCGGAATCACAGCCGGCGCTTCCACGCCGGATGAGATCATCAAGGAGGTTGTAACCAGAATGAGCGAACTCGACAAGACCATGACCAACTCGACCGACCAGCCTGAACAGGCCCCCGTGCAGGAAGCCCCTTCCATGGAGGAAGTGGCGGAAACCGCAGAAGAGCAGGCGCAGGAATCCAACGCCGAGCCCGAATTTGCGTCCGCCTTTGAAAAAACGCTGGTTTCCATTCGTCCTGGCCTGACGGTGGTGGGCACCGTTGTGCAGGTCACCGAGGACGAGGTCTGCGTGAACATCGGCTATAAGTCCGACGGGATCGTGCCCCGCGCCGAGCTCACCACCAAGGAAGACCCCCTCACCGCCTTCAAAATCGGCGATGAGATCGAGGTCGAAGTGGTCAAGGTGAACGACGGCGAGGGCAACGTGCTTCTTTCCCAGCGCAACATCGTCAACCGCAAGGTCTGGGACGGCCTGGTCGCCAAGTTTGAAAACGGCGAATACATCGAGGGCGTCGGCAAGAGCGTCGTCAAGGGCGGCCTGCTGGTGGATGTGGAAGGCATCCGCACCTTCGTGCCCGCTTCCCAGCTCTCCGAGCGCTACGTCGAGAAGATCGACCAGTTCGTGGGCAAGACGCTGACCCTGAAGGTCATCGAGGCCGACAAGCAGAAGCGCCGCCTGGTGGCTTCCCGCAAGGCCGTTCTGCAGGAGGAATCCGCCGCCAAGCGCGCCGCCGCCTGGGAAAAGCTGGAGACCGGCAAGCTCGTGCACGGCATCGTGCGCCGCCTGACCGACTTCGGCGCCTTCGTGGATGTGGGCGGCGTGGACGGCCTGATCCACGTGACCGACCTGTCCTGGGGCCGCGTGAAGCACCCCTCCGAGGTCGTCAAGCCCAACCAGGAGGTGGACGTGATCGTCCTGTCCCTGGATAAGGAGCGCCAGAGGATCTCCCTGGGCCTCAAGCAGACCAAGCCCAAGCCCTGGGAAACCGCTTCCGTCAACTATCCCACCGACTCCATCGTGGAGGGCAAGGTGGTCCGCATCGTTCCCTTCGGCGCCTTCGTGGAGCTGGAGCCCGGCCTGGACGGCCTGGTCCACATCTCCCAGGTGGCCAAGACCCGCATCGAGAAGGTCGAGGACGTGCTGAAGGTCGGCGACATCGTGCGCGTGCGCGTGCTGGATGTGGATACCGATAAGAAGCGCATCTCCCTGTCCATCCGCCAGGCCGCCGATTACGGCGACGACGCGGAGCTGCCCGAGGGCGGCGACATGGAGCTGGGTGACCTGACGCTGGACGAGGAGCTGCCCGCCGCGGAGCCCGAGACCGAGGCCGCGCCCGAGGAGCCCGCCAAGGAAGAGTGATCCCCTTCCCCCAAAAAAGAATAAAGCGTTCGGCGCCGATCCGTGGTATGAGCGGGTCGGCGCTGTCTCTTTTGTTTCTGGTAAGAAAAAGGGAGGCAGAGGCGCAGTTTTTTTCCTCCCATCCGTTGCAAACGCGGCCGTCTCGTGGCAATATGAAGGGGAAGGAAACTTCCCCCGAAGGAGGAATGGAAGGGAAATGAAGATCGTATTTGCCCGCGACTACAAGGACATGAGCCGCAAGGCCGCCAACATCGTCTCTGCGCAGGTGATCCTGAAAAACGACAGCGTTTTGGGCCTGGCCACGGGCGGCACGCCGCTGGGGCTGTACGCCCAGCTGATCGAGTGGCAGAGGAAGGACGACATCTCCTTCCGCGGCGTGCGCAGCGTGAACCTGGACGAATACGTGGGCCTGTCCGCGGAGCACCCGCAGAGCTACCGCCGCTACATGAACGAGAGCTTCTTTAACAGGATCGACATCGACAAGGCCAACACGTTCGTGCCCGACGGAACGGCGGAGGACCTGCAGGCGGAGTGCGCGGCCTACGACCGCCGGATCGAATCGCTGGGCGGGCTCGACCTGCAGCTGCTGGGCATCGGCCACAACGGGCACATCGGCTTCAACGAGCCGGGCGAGGACTTCCGCATGAACACCCACGTGGTGACGCTCTCGGAGAACACCCGCCGGGCCAACGCGCGCTTCTTCGACGGGAACATGGAGCTTGTGCCCAAACAGGCCGTGACGATGGGCCTTTTGCACATCATGCAGGCCCGCCGCGTGCTGCTGGTGGCGGGGGAGGACAAGCGCGACATACTGCTGCGCGCCCTGCGCGGCCCGGTCACGCCGAAGATCCCGGCCTCCATTTTGCAGCTGCATGCGAACCTCACGGTCATCTGCTGCTGCGAGCCGTTCTGACGGAACTTGAAGGGGGAAAAGGACCATGCTCTTTGCAAACATCGCCGTGCTGGGAGAGGACTTCCTGGTGCGGGAAAACATGTACGTGGGCACGAAGGGGAACCGGATCGCCTATGTGGGCGAGACGAAGCCGGAAGGGAACTTCGGCGAGAGGTACGACGGCGCGGGGAAGCTGCTGATGCCGGGCCTTGTGAACGCCCACGGCCACGCGCCCATGACGCTGCTGCGCGGCTACGCCGAGGGGCTGCCCCTGCAGAGCTGGCTGAACGAGCGCGTGTTCCCCTTCGAGGCGCGCCTCACGGAGGAGGACGTGTATTTCGGCGCGCTGCTGGCCTACGCGGAGCAGCTGCGCTTCGGCGTGACGGCCTCGGCGGACATGTACTTCTTCGGCGAGGCGATGGCAAGGGCGGTGCTGGAGAGCGGCGTGCGCGCGAACCTCTGCCTGTCCGTGACCTGCTTTGACGGGCGGGCCTTTACCGAGCTGCCCGTCTATAAGGAGACCTGCGAGCTTCTAAGCAGGCATCCTAACGACCCGGAGAGCCGCCTGCAGGTGGACGCCTGCCTGCACGCGGAATACACCTCCACGCCGAAGGTGGCCGCGGGCGTGGGCCGCTTCGCCGTGGAGAACGGGCTGCGCGTGCACGTGCACCTGTCGGAGACCCAGCGCGAGCACGAGGAGTGCAGGCAGCGGCACGGCTGCACGCCCGCTAAGTATCTGGAAGGGACGGGCCTGTTCGACGCCCCAGGCATCGCGGCCCACTGCGTGTACTGCGAGGAGGAGGATCGGCAGATCCTGCGCAGGCACGGGATCAGCGCCGCCTGCAACCCCATCAGCAACCTAAAGCTGGCCAGCGGCATTTTGGACGCCCCGGCGATGCTGGCGGCGGGCGTGAACCTCTGCCTGGGCACCGACGGCGCGGCCAGCAACAACAACTTGAACCTGTTCGAGGATATGAAGGCTCTGGCACTGCTGCCTAAGGCCCTCGAGGGCGACGCGGCGGTTTTGAGCGCGAAGGAAGCGCTGCGGGCGGCCACGCGGGGCGGCGCGCTAGCGCTGGGAAGGGAGGACTGCGGCGCGGTCCGGCAGGGCTGCAAGGCGGACCTCATCGTGCTGGACATGGACAAGCCCTGGGCCACGCCCGCCTTCGGCCGGGAAGCGCAGCTGGTATACAGCGCGCAGGGCTCGGACGTGGTGCTCACCATGGTGGACGGCCGCGTGCTCTACCGGGACGGAGACTGGCTGAGCATCGACGTTCAACAGGTAAAGGAGCAGGTGGAAAAGCGGGCCCGGCACATCGCGTCGGAAGTCGGCAAGTAAAGGGGGATGGATATATGACGACCATGGAGAAGCTGCAAAAGGCGGAGGAATACATGCGCCCGCTGCTGCCCGCGCGCCCGAAGATCGGCGTGATCCTGGGCTCGGGCCTGGGCGGCCTGGCGGAGACGATCAAGGGGGCGAAGTGCATCCCCTATGCGGACGTGCCGGGGATGAAGGCCGCCACCGCGCCGGGCCACGCGGGCCGCTTCGTCTTTGGAAAGTTGGGCGGCAAGGACGCGCTGCTCATGCAGGGCCGCCTGCACTACTACGAGGGCCATTCCATGGAGGAGATCGTCTTCCCGGTGCGGCTCATGCGCCGCTTAGGGATAGAGCTGCTGATCGTGACCAACGCGGCGGGCAGCGTCAACACGCAGTATTGGGTGGGCGACTTCATGCTCATCCGCGACCACATCAACATGATGGGCACAAATCCCCTGATCGGCCCCAACGAGGACGAGCTGGGCGAGCGCTTCCCGGACATGAGCTGCGCCTACCCCAAGTCCCTGCGGGATACGGCGAAAAAATGCGCGGAGAAGATGGGCATACACTTAAGGGAAGGCGTGTACATGGGCCTCACCGGCCCCAGCTACGAGACGCCCTCGGAGATCCGCATGTTCCGCCTGCTGGGCGCGGACGCGGTGGGCATGTCCACGGTGCCCGAGGTGATCGCGGCTGCCCACATGAAGCTGCCGGTGCTGGGCATCTCGCTCATCACCAACATGGCCGCGGGCATTCTTGAGCAGCCCCTGAGCGGCGAGGAGGTCATCCGCGTGGGGCAGGAGCGCGGCGCCGACCTGCAGGCGCTGGTCACACGCATCGCAAAGGAAGTGCGGCTATGAACGAAAACGCGCTGCCGACGCTCTATCTGGACGAAAGGGACCAGTCCCTGGTGGTGCTGGACCAGACCCGCCTGCCAGGCGAGACGGCCTGGCTGCGCTTAAAGAACGCGCCCGAGGTGGCCGATGCGATCCGGCGGCTCTGCGTGCGCGGCGCGCCCGCCATCGGCGCGGCGGCGGCGCTGGGGCTGTATGCGAGCGCCTATCGGCGCGTGGGGGAGCCTGATTTCTATGAAGGGCTGGAGAAGGACGCGGCGCTGATCGCCGGGGCCAGGCCGACGGCCGTGAACCTGCGCTGGGCCGTGGACAGGCTGATGGAAAAGGTGCGCATGATCGACGAGCCGGAGCGCTGCATCGATGTGCTGAAAGCGGAAGCCCTCGCCATACTGCGGGAGGACGAGGAGCGAAATGGGCGCATCGGCCGCCACGGGGAGAGCCTCATCCACGACGGGGACGGCATCCTGACCCACTGCAACGCGGGCCGCCTGGCCACCGCCGCCCACGGCACCGCACTGGCGCCCATCTACGAGGCGGCCAGGCGGGGAAAGAAGCTCCGCATCTATGCCGACGAGACGCGGCCCCTTTTGCAGGGGGCGCGCCTGACCTGCTTTGAGCTGCTGGCCGAGGGGCTGGATGTGACGCTGCAGTGCGACAACATGGCGGCCAGCGCCATGCAGAAGGGCCTGGTGCAGGCCGTGTTCGTGGGCGCGGACCGCATCGCGCGCAACGGCGACACCGCCAACAAGACGGGCACGCTGTCCCTGGCCATCAACGCCCGCTATTTCGGTGTGCCCTTCTACGTGTGCGCGCCAACTTCTACCATCGACACACACTGCGAAACCGGCGCGGACATCCCCGTGGAGGAGCGGGACGGCGCGGAGATCACCGACCTGTGGTTCGAGCGGCCCATGGCCCCGCGGGGCGTCAAGACACGCAACCCCGCCTTCGACGTGACGCCCTGGACGCTCATCACCGCCATCGTGACCGAGGACGGCGTGCTCTATCCGCCCTTCCGCTTCTGACCGCCGAAAAAATCTATAAACATACAAACGAGCCGCCCGAGAGCTTTGCCCGGACGGCCCGCCTGTTTGTTTAGGATAAAACCCTGTTTGAGGGCTCAGTCCTCGTAGCGGTCGCTGCTGCGGCTGTTGTTCTGGTTGTTCTGGCCGTTCTGGTTCTGGCTGCTGCTCTGGCCGTTTTTCTGGCCGTTCTGGTTCTGGCCGTTGTTCTGGCCGCTGTTTCGGCTGTTCTGATTTCGGTTGTTGGCGTTGTTCCGGGACATGTCTGTTCGACCTCCTTGCGGTATCTTCGTCCGCGGCGCGGGCTTGTTGTTGGCGTTCCCGCCGCGCCGCAGGGATAGTATCGCCGCGCGCCCGTCCGCTTATGCGCCACCGGCTTTACATCTGTTGACATTTCCTCAAAATGCGGTACGCTTGAAAACGGCCAAGCGGCCCAAACAGAGATCAAAACTCAAATGGGAGGAAATGGAAAAATGAAGATCGCCCTTCTGGAGCCCATCGGCGTTTCCCGCGCGCTCATCGACGAGCTGTCCGCCGGCATCCGCGAGCGCGGCCATGAGTTCTGCTATTACGACACAAAGACCACCGACCCCGAGGAGCTGCTGCGCCGCAGCCTCGGATGTGAGGTCGTGATGATCGCCAACAACCCCTATCCCGCCCAGGTGATCGAGGGCGCGGATAAGCTCAAGATGCTGGACGTGGCCTTCACTGGCATCGACCACATCGGCCTGGACGCGGCCAAGGCGAAAAACGTGATGGTCTGCAACGCCGCCAACTACTCCAACCAGACCGTGGCGGAGCTGTGCGTGGGCCTGGCCATCGGCCTTATGCGCAAGCTCGTCCCCGCGGACGCGGCCACTCGCTCCGGAAAGACCTCGGCGGGCCTTACGGGCACCGAGATCGGCGGCCGCACCGTGGGCATCATCGGCACCGGCCGCATCGGCCTTATGACCGCCCGCCTGTTCCAGGCCTTCGGCGCCAAGATCATCGCCTACTCCCGCTCCGTGTCTCCCGCCGCCGTGGAGATGGGCATTGAGTATGTGACACTCGAGGAGCTGATGGAGCGCAGCGACATCGTGAGCCTGCACGTGCCCAACAACGCCTCCACCCGCGGCATGATCGACGCGTCCCTCATCGCCCGCATGAAGAAGACCGCCCTGTTCATCAACTGCGCCAGAGGCCCCATCGTGGACAACGCGGCCCTGGCCAAGGCGCTGGAGGAAGGAAAGATCGCCGGGGCCGGCATCGACGTCTACGACATGGAGCCGCCCATCCCGCAGGACTATCCGCTGCTGCACGCGCCCAACACCATCCTGACCCCGCACGTGGCCTTCGCCTCCGAGGAGTCCATGATCCGCAGGGCGAAGATCGTGTTCCAAAACGTGTACGCCTATCTGGACGGCAAGCCGGAGAACGTCTGCGCCTTATAAACACTTGACACAAAAGCGCCCGCCCTTCTTAAAGGGACCGGGCGCTTAGCGTTGGTTTTCAACGCCTTTTTATCAGGAAACACCGAAATACGCGGGATTAGACTTTTCCAAAAGACAAAGTTCGTGTATACTGTAAAAAGAAGAAGGCGGCGCGAGGGACGCTTCCCTGCGCGCCGAGGGAAAGGAGCGGATCCCTGAATATGCTGTACCCTGAAAATCAAAAGCCGCGCCTGGACGAGCGGCTGTTTCACGATCCCGGCAGCGAATACCGCTGCACGCCCTTCTGGGCCTGGAACTGCGAGCTGGACGAGAAGGAGCTGCTGTGGCAGATCGACGTGCTCAAGAAGATGGGCATGGGCGGCTTCCACATGCACTCCCGCACGGGCATGGCCACGCCCTACCTGAGCGACGAGTTCATGGGTCTCATCCGCGCCTGCGTGGAGAAGGCCAAGAAGGAGAAGATGCTGGCCTGGCTCTACGACGAGGACCGCTGGCCCTCCGGCGCGGCGGGCGGCCTGGTGACGCGGGAGGAAAAGTACCGCGCCCGCTACATGGTGTTCACCCCCGTTTCCGACGAGGACTTCCGCGCTTCGGACGAGGAGGCCCATTCCTCCGCCAAGGCCGCGCGCCGGGGCGAGGGCAAGCTGCTGGCCCGCTACTGCGTTTCTCTGAACCCCGACGGCACGCTGAAAAGCTATGAGCGCCTGCAGGAGGGCGAGGCCGCCCCGGCGGAGGGAACGGTCTGGTACGCCTATCTGGAGCTGACCGCGCCTTCTCCCTGGTACAACGACGAGACCTACGTGAACACGCTGGACAAGGCCGCCATCGAGCGCTTTGTGCAGGTCACCCACGAGCGCTATAAGCAGGTCGTGGGGGAGGACTTCGGCAGGACGGTGCCCGCGATCTTCACGGACGAGCCGCAGTTCACCCACAAGACCACGCTGGACTTCGCCGCGGACCTAAAGGACGTGGTGCTCCCCTGGACGGACGACTTTGCGGACACCTACCTTGCCGCCTACGGCAGCGACATCATGGACAGCCTGCCCGAGCTCTATTGGGAGCTGCCGGACGGGAAGCGCTCCCTGGCGCGCTACCGCTACCACGACCACGTGGCCGAGCGCTTCGCCCAGGCCTTCGCCGACACCTGCGGCGGCTGGTGCCGCAAGAACGGGCTGATGCTCACCGGCCACATGATGGAGGAGCCCACGCTGCAGAGCCAGACCGCAGCCCTGGGCGAGGCCATGCGCTCCTACCGCGGCTTCGACCTGCCGGGCATCGACATGCTCTGCGATTACAGGGAATACACCACCGCCAAGCAGGCCCAGTCCGCCGCTCACCAGTACGGCTGCCCGGGCGTGTTGTCCGAGCTGTACGGCGTCACCAACTGGGACTTCGACTTCCGCGGCCACAAGCTGGCGGGCGACTGGCAGGCCGCCCTGGGCGTGAGCGTCCGCGTGCCGCACCTGACCTGGGTCTCCATGAAGGGCGAGGCCAAGCGCGACTATCCCGCCTCCATCGGGTACCAGTCCCCCTGGTGGGAGAAGTACCCGCTGGTCGAGGACCACTTCGCCCGGCTCAACACCGCCCTGACCCGCGGCAAGCCGCGCGTGCGCCTGGGCGTCGTGCACCCGGTGGAGAGCTACTGGCTCCATTGGGGCCCCAGGGAACAGACGGCTCTGGAGCGTGGCGAGATGGACAGGCGCTTCCAGCAGCTGTGCGACTGGCTGCTCTTCGGCCTGTGCGACTTCGATTACATCTGCGAATCCCTGCTGCCCTCCCAGTGCGCACAGGGCGGCGCGCCGCTCAAGGTGGGTAAGATGGCCTACGACGCGGTGCTGGTCCCGGCGCTGGAGACCATCCGCTCCACCACGCTGGACCGCCTGGAGGCCTTCCGCGACGCGGGCGGGCGGCTGATCTTCCTGGGCAGCGCGCCCACGCTGGTGGACGCCGTGCCCTCCGACCGGGCGCAGAAGCTGGCCGCCCGCTGCGAGAGCGTTGAGTTCTCCCGCGGCGCCCTGCTCTCCGCTTTGGAGACGGAGCGGCTCATCGACGTGCGCGATGAGAACGGCGCGCGCACCGAGGGCCTGCTCTCCCAGCTGCGCGAGGACGGGGACGGGCTGTGGCTCTTCCTCTGCCACGGCAGGCGGCTGGAACACCCGGACGTGCTGACGATGGAGAAGATCACCCTGCGCGTCAAGGGCGAGTGGAGCATGACGCTCTACGACACCCAGACGGGCGAGATACGGCCCCTTAAGTGCACCCAGAAGAACGGCGTGACGGAGCTCAAGTACGGCTTCTACGCCCACGACAGCCTGCTTCTGTATCTGGAAAAGGGCAGCGGCGCGGGCGAGGCAGTCGACCTGAACCCCAAGGCAGAGGGCGAGCCCTTCCGCGGCAGCGTCGCCTATGAGCTTACCGAGCCCAACGTGCTGCTTCTGGACAAGGCGGAGTTCTCCTTCGACGGCGGCCCCTGGCAGGGTGAGGAGGAGATCCTGCGCGCGGATAATGCCTTCCGCCTGCACTTAGGCTTCCCCTCCCGCATGGAGGCCGTGACCCAGCCCTGGGTCGTGGAGAAGGAGAAGCCCACCCACGCTCTGGGCCTGCGCTTCACCATCCGCAGCGAGATCGAGGTGAAGGGCGCGTGCCTGGCCCTGGAGGATGCGGAAAACACCCGCATCACGCTGAACGGTCAGCCTGTGACCGTAAAGCCGGAAGGCTGGTTCGTGGATAAGTCCATCCGAACCGTGGCCCTGCCCGACCTGAAGGCGGGGGAGAACATCTTGGAGCTGTCCGTGCCGGTCACGCGCAGGGACGGCGCGGAATGGTGCTACCTGCTGGGCAGCTTCGGCGTGCGTCTGGAGGGGGAAAAGCCCATCCTGCAGCCGCTGCCTAAGAAGCTGGGCTTTGGCGACTGGTGCCAGCAGGGCCTGCCCTTCTACTGCGGCTGCGTGCGCTACCTGCTGCCCGTGGAGGGAGAAGGCAGACTGCGCGTGCGCGCCAGCCACTACCGCGGCGCGCTGCTGGGCGTGAGCGTGGACGGCGGGGCAGAGAAGCTGATCGCCTACGCGCCCTACGAGGCGGAGTTTACCGGCCTTGCAAAGGGAGAACACCAGCTGGCCGTCACCGTATACGGTTCCCGGGTCAACGGCTTCGGCTGCGTGCACAACGCGGACGAGACCACCACCTGGTTCGGCCCCAACTGCTGGCGCAGCCAGGGCGACAGCTGGAGCTATGAGTACCGCCTGCGCCCGGAAGGGCTCCTGACGGCGCCGAAGATCGCATGGGAGGAATGAGAAATGCCGAAATACGTATTGGGGATCGATGTCGGGACCTCCGGCACCAAGACCATCCTGGTGGACGAGGAGCGCCGCGTGGTGGCCTCCAAGACCATTGAATACCCGATGGAGACGCCGCGCCCCGGCTGGACGCAGCAGGACCCCGCCCTCTGGTGGGACGCGACCATCAAGACCATCCGCATCGTGCTGGAGCGCTCCGGCGCAAAGCCGGAGGAGCTGGTCGGCGTGGGCTTTTCTGGCCAGATGCACGGCATGGTGGCGCTGGACGAGAAGGGCGAGGTGGTGCGGCCGTCCATCCTGTGGAACGACCAGCGCACCCAGAGCCAGTGCGACGAAATGACGCAGGCCTGCGGCGGGCTGGACGGTCTGGTAAGCCTTACCAACAACCGCATGCTCACCGGCTACACCGGCGGCAAGATCCTGTGGATGAAGGAGAACGAGCCGGAGAACTTCGCCCGCACCCGCGCGGTCATCTGCCCCAAGGACTACATCCGCTATAAGCTCACTGGCGTCATCGCCACCGACGTGGCCGACGCCTCCGGCACGGGGCTGTTCAACGTCAAGGAACGCACCTGGAGCGACGAGGCCATCGAAAAAGTAGGCCTGCCGCGTAGCCTGTTCCAGAAGGCGTATGAATCCTATGAAACGGCCGGGCATGTGACCGCCGAGGCCGCGGCCCTCACCGGCCTGCCCGAGGGGCTGCCCGTGACCGCGGGCGGCGGCGACGCGGTGATCCAGACCACCGGCACCGGCCTTGTGCGCCAGGGTATCCTTGGCGTGGTGATCGGCACCTCCGGCGTGGTTGCCATGGGCCTGGACGGCTTCAAGGAGAACCCCCGGGGCGAACTGCAGGTGTTCTGCAACAACGCCAAGCACCTCTGGCACGCCATGGGCGTGACGCTGGCCGCGGGCGGCTCCTACCGCTGGTTCCGCGACGAGATGTGCAAGGACATGATGAAGCAGGCCCAGGAGCAGGGCGTGGACGTGTACGACCTCATGAGCGCGGAGGCGGCCACGGTGCAGCCCGGCTGCGGCGGCCTCCTCTTCCTGCCGTACTTGAGCGGCGAGCGCTGCCCCTATCCCGACCCGGCGGCCCGCGGCGTGTTCTTCGGCTTAGGGCTTGAGCACGGCCACGCGGCCATGAACCGCGCCGTGATGGAGGGCGTCACCTTCTCCTTAAAGCAGGTGGCCGAGCGCATCTTCGCCATGGACCCCGACATGAAGCCCGAGAAGATCATACTCTCCGGCGGCGGCGCGAAGTCCGAGGTGTGGCGGCAGATGGCCGCGGACATCTTCGGCCTGCCCGTGGTGACCATCGCGGGCTCCGGCGAGGGCGGCGCTTACGGCGCGGCGCTGGTCGCGGGCGTGGGTCTTGGCATGTGGAAGGATCTGGTGGAGGCGGCCGGCGACCCGACCGAGGAGACGCGCAACCTGCCCGAACCGGAGACCCAGAAGGTCTACGAAAAGGCCTACGCCGTCTACGACAAGCTCTACCCGAGCCTGAAGGCCTGCTTCGACCTGGACGAGGCCCTGCGCTAAGACGGGTTTTACGAAAAGGCGCTTGCCAAACACCGTGCGTTTGTGTATACTAGGGTTCGGTTTTTAAAGCTGATTTTACCGATAAGGAGAGATGATCCATGAAACACATCACGACCGTTGCTTCCTCCTGCATCCGCAAGGGCGAGGGGATCGGCTGCGGCGAGTGCCAGGCCTCCTGCCAGAGCGCCTGCAAGACCTCCTGCACTGTGGCCAACCAGTCCTGCCAGAACAAGGGCGAGAAGGTCTATCGTCCCCAGGGCCGCAAGGGCTGATTTTGGGGCGGATCAAAGAGAGACGCCTAAAGGGTCCTTGAACGTATGAAGAGCGGGGCCGCACCTAAAAAACGGGTACGGCCCTGTTGTTTGGCATAAGGGACAAAAAGACAGGCGGGAACTGTAAGGAGGAGACGGGATTGGTACACGCCTTCAGCGTGGACGGACGCTACTTTGCCCTGGACGCGGATTCCGGCGCGGTCCACATGCTGGATGAGATGGGCTTTGACGCGGTGAGCGCCATCGAGGAAAAGGGCTGGGACGCGGCCCGGGAAGCGCTCATGAGCAAATACGGCGAAAAGGATACGGAGGAGCTGCTGGAGGAGCTTAAGCAGGTGAAGGAGCAGGGCCTGCTCTTTTCCTATGACGAGGACCTGCACAAGGACGGCTTCGATCTAGGAAAGCCCACGGTGCTCAAGGCCATGTGCCTGCATGTGGCCCACGACTGCAACCTGCGCTGCCGCTACTGCTTCGCGGGCACGGGCGCCTTCCACGGCCAGCGCCTGCTGATGCCGCTGGAGGTGGGGCAGAAGGCCATCGACATGCTGATCGCCCGCTCCGGCAGCCGCAAGTATCTGGAGCTGGACTTCTTCGGCGGCGAGCCGATGATGAACTTCGGCGTGGTGAAGGCGCTGGTCGCCTACGGCAAGGAAAGGGCGGCCGAAAAGGGGAAGACCATCCGCTTTACGCTCACCACCAACGCCTACGCGCTGGACGAGGAGAGCATCGACTTTCTGAACCGCGAGATGGAGAACGTGGTGCTCTCCATCGACGGAAGAAAGGAAGTGCACGACGCGCTGCGCCCCACAGCGGAGGGCACGGGCTCCTACGACATTTCCCTGGCCAACGCCAAAAAGCTGGCTCAAAGGCGGGGGCAGCAGAAATACTATGTGCGGGGCACCTTCACCCGGAACAACCTGGACTTTGCCCAGGACGTGATGCGCCTGGCGGAGGAGGGCTTTGAGCAGATCTCCGTGGAGCCGGTGGTGCTGCCCGCGTCCTCGCCCTACTCCATTCTGGAGGAGCATCTGCCCTGCATCCTGGAGGAATACGACAGGCTCTACCGCCTGTATCTGGACAGCCGCAAGAACGGCAGGTGGTTCTCCTTCTTCCACTTCGTGGTGGACCTGGATGGCGGCCCCTGCATCAAGAAGCGGCTCAGCGGCTGCGGCGCGGGGAGCGAGTACGTGGCAGTGACGCCCGACGGCGAGATCTTCCCCTGCCACCAGTTCGTGGGCAGGGAGGGCTTCTCGATGGGCAGTGTACTGACCGGCGAGCTTGATGAGGAGATGCGCGCCCGCTTCGCCGCCAACCACGTGCTTGCCAAGGAAGCCTGTTCTTCCTGTTGGGCCCGGCTCTACTGCACGGGCGGCTGCGCGGCCAACGCGCAGGCCTTCAACGGGAGGCTGGACAAGCCTTACAGCTTGGAATGTGCCATGGAGCGCAAGCGCCTGGAGTGCGCCATCGCCGCCTACTGCGAGGAAAGGGAAACGGACGACAACATTTGACGGAGTGTTATCAAAATTTAAGTTGACGCTTTAGGTCAAAAAACGTATAATGAAATATCGTAACAGCAATGCCCTTGCGCCTGTTCTGCGTGCGCCAAGGCGCATTTTGAAGGAGGTCTAGTTCAGCATGAAGAGGAAAAGTGCGATCAGCCTCACGATCGTCGTGCTGCTGGTCGTCGCCCTTGGCGCGCTGGCCATCTTTGGCCTGCAGATCGGGCCGCTGAAGATCAACCCGCTCGCCAGCGGCATTTCTCAGGGCCTGGATTTGCGCGGCGGCGTTTACGCCGTGTACGAGGCCCAGAACGACGGGCAGGAGGATTTCAGCTCCCTGTTCGCGGGGACCATGGCCGTGTTGCGCAACCGTCTGGTGAGCCAGGGCTACACCGAGGCAACCGTGACCCAGCAGGGCCTTGACCGCATCCGCGTGGAGATCCCCGATGTGGACGATCCCAACCAGATCCTGAAGATCATCGGCCAGCCGGCCGTGCTGCAGTTCAAGGATCCCGACGGCAACGTCATCATGGAGGGCGACGCCATCAAGACCGCGACCGCCGCCATGTATGAGGGCCAGTACGTCGTGGACTTCACCCTGGGCACCGAGGGCACCGCGCTGTTTGCCGACGCCACCACCAAGTTCGTGAACCAGGTCATCTCCATCGAGCTGGACGGCGAGGTCATCTCCGCCCCCACGGTCAATGAGCCCATCACCGGCGGCGCCGGCGTGATCCAGGGCAACATGACGCTGGAGGACGCCCAGAACCTGGCCATGCTCATCCAGTCCGGCGCGCTGCCCCTGAACATCGAGCAGCTGGAGATGCGCACCATTTCCGCCACATTGGGCGAGAACGCCTTGTCCAGCTCCGTGCTGGCCGCCATCATCGGCGTGGCGCTGGTGATGCTCTACATGGTCATCATGTACCGCCTGCCCGGCGCCGTGTCCGTGCTGGCGCTGTGCATCTACATACTGATCGACCTGTTCCTGCTGGCCGTGATCCCCGGCGTGCAGCTGACGCTGCCCGGCATCGCGGGCATCATCCTCTCCATCGGCATGGCCGTGGACGCCAACGTCATCATCTTTGAGCGCATCAAGGAGGAGATCCTCTCCGGCAAGACCGTCCGCTCCTCCGTGGAGTCCGGCTTCCAGCGCGCCTTCTCCGCCATCCTCGACTCCAACATCACCACCATCATCGCGGGCGTGGTGCTGATGATCTTCGGCGCGGGCTCCATCAAGGGCTTCGCCATCACGCTGACCATCGGCGTCGTGGCCTCCATGTTCACGGCCATCGTCGTCACCCGCTACCTGCTCAGGCTCACGGTTGGCCTGGACCTCAACAGCCGTAAACTGTATGGCGTGAAAGGGGGCCAGGAAGCATGAAGACCTTTGCCTTCTCCAAGGCCTTTAAGTACACCGTCTGCGTGCCTCTGGCGATCATCCTGGTGGCCGTGGTCGTGCTCATCGCCTGCGGCGGCTTCAACCTGGGCATCGACTTTACCGGCGGCACCATGATGACCTTCTCCATGGGTCAGGACTTCGACCTCAACGACGTGCGCGCCCAGATGGAGGCCCAGGGCATCAACGATGCCGTGTACGCCACCTCCGGCTCCGGCGAGGACGCCCAGGCGGTCGTGCGCATGCGCGACCTGGACGATCCCGAGATGGAGAACGAGCTGCGCGCCTCCGTGGAGGAGGGGCTGCAGAAGACCTATCCCAACGCCAAGTTCTTCAACATCGAGCGCGTGGGCGCCGTGGCCGGCCGCGAGCTGGTGCAGAACGCCCTGCTCTCCGTGACGCTGGCCTGCGTGCTGATGCTGATCTACATCTGGATCCGCTTTGAGATCCACTTCGGCGTCACCGCTGTGACCGCCCTGGTGCTGGACGTGGCCGTGATGCTGTCCCTGGTCGCCATCCTGCGCCTGCAGATCAACTCCTCGTTCATCGCGGCCGTGCTGACCATCGTGGGCTACGCCATCAACGACACCATCGTGATCTTCGACCGCATCCGCGAGAACCGCAAGAAGTACCGCCGCGAAAAGACCTCCAAGGAGATCGCGGACATCTCCGTGACCGAGACGCTGCGGCGCACCATCAACACCACCATCACGACGCTGCTGACCATCGTCTCCCTGTATGTGTTGGGCGTGGATTCCATCCGCGAATTTGCCCTGCCCATCATCGTGGGTCTGATCGCCGGCAACTTCACCTCCATCTTCGTGGCGCCCTCCCTGTGGGGCACCTGGATGGATCGCCGGGCGAACAGGCCCGCAGCCGCCCGCAAGCCCAAGAAGGCGTAAGGCGGGAGCGATATGATTTAAGAGCGGAGGCGCCCCGGCCTACGGAATCGGGCCGCCTCCGTCTGTCTTTTTCCGAAAAGGGAAGCGTAAATGGGCGAGGAGCCCGGAAGGGACCCTGACACATGGTCTTGTTTGAACAGGTCCGTCCTCTGGACGAGGGGAAGCTGGCCGCCCTGCAGGCGCAGGGATACAGCCGCCCGCTGGCGTCGCTGCTGCTTTTGCGCGGCATCGAGGATCAAAGCCAGGCGGAGGCCTTTCTGCACCCGTCCCTGGACCAGCTCGTCTCTCCCTTCCTGTTTCCCGATATGCGTGCGGCCGTCGACCGGCTGAACGCCGCCAAGGAGAAGGGGGAGAAGGTCGTCATCTACGGCGACTACGACGCCGACGGCGTCACCTCCACGGCCCTGCTCTACGAGACGTTTCTGGAATACGGCATTTTGGCCGACTTCTACATCCCCGACAGGCACGAGGAAGGCTACGGCCTCAACAAGAAGGCCGTGGAGCGCCTGGCGCAGGACCATTCCCTCATGGTCACGGTGGACTGCGGCATCAGCTCCCCGGACGAGGTGGCCCTGGCAAAAGAAAAGCACATGGACGTGATCGTGACCGACCACCACCATTTGCCCGAGCGCCTGCCCGACTGCCCGATCATCGACCCCAAGGGGCCGGGCTATCCCTTCCCGCACCTGGCCGGCGTGGGCGTGGCCTTCAAGCTGGCCGAGGCGCTCTGCGGCCGGGAAGCGGCGGAAAAGCGGCTGGACCTGGCGGCGCTGGGCACGGTCGCGGACATCGTCGATCTGCTGGGGGAGAACCGCGCCATCGTGTCGGAGGGGCTGCGCCGCATCAACCGCGGCCCGCGGCCCGGCATCGCGGCGCTGATGGAGGTCTGCTCCCTGTCCGGCAAGGAGCTTTCCTCCTCGCACATCGGCTTCATGCTGGGGCCGCGCATCAACGCGGGCGGCCGCATCGGCCACAGCGCCCGCAGCGTGGAGATGCTGGTGACGGAGGATAAGCGCCTGGCGCTGGAGATCGCCGCCTCCCTGGACGAGCACAACCAGATCCGGCAGGCGCAGGAGGCCTCCATCATGGAAGGCGCGCTGCGCCAGATCGCCCAGGACGAGGACTTTTCCAACGAGAGGGCCTGCGTGGTGGCCGGGGAGGACTGGAACCCGGGCGTGGTGGGCATCGTGGCCTCCCGCCTGGTGGAGAGGTACTACCGCCCCGCCTTCGTGCTGGCCAAGGTCAACGACACCTACGTCTGCTCCGCCCGCTCCATCCGCGGCGTGCCCCTGTTTTCGATGCTGGAGACCATGCAGGAGCTCTTCCTGCGCTTCGGCGGCCACGACCTGGCCGCGGGCCTCACCATCCGCGCGGGCGACCTTGGGGCCTTCAAGAGGCGTTTGGAGGATACGCTTGCCCAACACGACGAGGACCTGTGGATCCCCCGGATGCGCTACGACCTCAAGGCGGACTTAAGCGAGCTGACGGTGGACTTCTTAAAGGAAATGGAGTGCCTGCAGCCCTTCGGCCAGGGCAACCAGACGCCCGTCTACTATCTGCAGGATGCAAAGGTCTTGGGCGCGGCCGCCATGGGGCAGAACGGCAGCCACCTGCGTCTGTCTCTCCGCCAAAACGAGGTCACCATGGACGCCGCCGCCTTCAAGATGGGCAGCCGCATCTCCGAGGCCGTGGGCGAGATCCAGGCGGCCGTGGTGCCGGAGATCAACGTCTGGCAGGGCCGCGTCAGCGTGCGCCTGCTGGTGCGCCAGTTCGCGCCCAGCGTCAGGGGTTTTCTGGAGAGCGCCGCCGCGGAGGAGGAGAGCCGCCTGGCCGCCGCCCTGCCGCTGCTGCTGGGGCCCGTCAAGCCGGGCTTCAAGCGCCATCTGGACGCGGACGAGGGAAAGGTGCTGGCCCTGATCGAGGGCTCCCTCAACGGGACGCTGCTCCTGTACAGCTGCGAGGCGACCGCCCGGCGCTGGACGGCACTGCTGGAGGAAAAGGGCCTGCTGCCCCGCGTGTCGTTTGCGATGGGCGCGCTCAAGCGGGAGAACCCCGCGCGCAACACGCTCTGCGCCCTTGGCCAGGCGGAAAGGGACGCCTACGCGGGCTTCCGCAACCTGGTGCTGCTGGACCGCCCGCCGGACCGCGCCGCCGTGGACGCCCTGCTGGAGCTGGCCCCCGGCGCGCTGGTGTTCGTGCTGAAGGAGCCCGGCGGTCTGCCCGCCCTGCTCAAGAAACACGCGCCGGACGTTGCGGACACGCGCACGCTGTACAAGGCGCTGCGGGCCGTGGAGCCCAAGCTGCCCAGGCTGCGCTCCCTGGAGGAGCTGCGCCGCCTGCTGCGGGACGTCCTTCCCTGCAGTCTGCCGGGGCTGTGGCTGGCGCTGCGGGCGCTGGAGGATATGGAGCTGTGCCGCCTGGAAAGCGAGCCCTTCCGCCTGCAGATGCTCTCCCCCACGGGCGGCAAGCGAGACTTCGAGAAGGCGCAGATCGTTCAAAGGATCCGGGACTTCGCCTGAAAAGGGCGGTCCCGCTGCAAGAAATAAATCAATTCAGCCAGGAAAGGAAGAGGAGTCATGGAACAGATGGATCTTGCCAAAGTCATTCGGGATGTGTACGATTTTCCCAAGGAAGGGATCATCTTTAAGGACATCACCACACTGCTTAAGGACCCGGCCGCCTTCCACGAGACGATGGACCGCATGGTCAAGTCCTTCGAGGGCATCGACGTGGACGTGGTCGTGGGCCCGGAGTCCCGCGGCTTCATCATCAGCTCCGTGCTGGCCTATGCCATGCACACGGGCTTCGTGCCCGTCCGCAAGCCCGGCAAGCTGCCCGCCGAGGTCATCCGCTACACCTACGACCTGGAGTACGGCAGCGACACCATCGAGATCCACAAGGACGCCATCCAGCCCGGCATGCGCGTGGCCATCGCGGACGACCTGCTGGCCACCGGCGGCACCGCCCGCGCGGCCTGCAAGCTGGTGGAATCCCTGGGCGGCAAGGTCGTGGCCGTGCGCTTCGCCATCGAGCTGGTGGGCCTGGGCGGCCGCGAGGCTTTGGAAGGCTACGATCTGGACACCGTCATCAAGTTCTACGACTGCAAGTAAGGCGTTTTTGGCGCGGCAGATGAAGGGCCGCGTTTCTGCCGGAGAGGGATAGGTTCGGGAGGCGAATTCCAGCGTTATGACCGCGCAGGCATTGGACGAGCGCGTCAACAACCTCATAGCCACAGCCAAGAAGGAGGACCCCAGCATCGACGGGGACCTGATCCTGCGCGCCTATCGCTACGCCCAGCGCATGCACGGCGAGCAGACGCGCGAATCCGGCGAGCCCTACATCATCCACCCCATCGAGGTCGCAACCATACTGGCCGACATGCACATGGACCAGCAGACCATCTGCGCGGCCCTGCTGCACGACTGCATCGAGGACACCAAGGCCAGCTACAAGGACATCGCGGACGCCTTCGGGGAGGACGTGGCCCAGCTGGTGGACGGCGTGACGAAGCTGGACGGCATCGAGTTCCGCTCCAAGGACCAGCAGAAGGCCGAGAGCCTGCGCAAGATGTTCTTCGCCATGGCCAAGGATATCCGCGTGGTGATCATCAAGCTGGCCGACCGCCTGCACAACATGCGCACGCTGAAGTTCTGCGAGGAATCCAAGCGCCTGCGCACCGCCAAGGAGACGCTGGAGGTCTACGCGCCCCTTGCGCACCGCCTGGGTATCTACACCATCAAGTCGGAGCTTGAGGACCTGTCGCTGCGCTACATCGATCCGCAGGGCTATTACGACCTGGTGGACCGCATCAGCATGCGCCGCGAGGAGCGGATGGCGGCCATAGAGCGCATCATCAGCACCCTCAAGGAGAACATCGAGAAGGCCGGCATCCACGCCGAGATCAGCGGCAGGCCCAAGCACTTTTACTCCATCTACCGCAAGATGAAGCAGAAGGAGCTTTCCTTCGAGCAGATCTACGACCTGCTGGCCGTGCGCGTGCTGGTGGACACCACGCAGGACTGTTACACGGTGCTGGGCATCGCCCACACGCTGTGGCGGCCCATTCCCGGCCGCTTCAAGGACTACATCGCCATCCCCAAGGCCAACGGCTACCAGTCCCTGCACAACACGCTAGTGGGCGAGCAGGGCGTGCCCTTCGAGATCCAGATCCGCACCTTCGACATGCACCGCATCGCCGAGTACGGCGTCGCGGCCCACTGGCGCTACAAGGAAGGCGGCAAGGGCACCCATTTCGACGAGCAGCTGAGCTTCCTGCGGCAGCTGGTCTCCCTGGAAAACGAGCTGGACGACGCCCAGGAGTTCATGGACACCTTAAAGCGAGAGCTGTTCACCGACGAGGTGTTCGTGTTCACCCCCAAGGGCGACGCCGTGGACCTGCCTGCCGGCTCCACGCCGCTGGACTTTGCCTACCGCATCCACTCCGCTGTGGGCAACAAGTGCGTGGGCGCGAAGGTGAACCAGCGCATCGTGACGCTGGATACAAAGCTCCAGACCGGCGACATCGTGGAGATCATCACCTCCTCCTCGTCCAAGGGCCCGAATCTTGACTGGCTCAAGATCGTCAAGACCACCGAGGCCCGCTCCAAGATCCGCGCGGCGCTCAAGGCCAGCCTGCGCGACCAGAACATACTGATCGGCAAGGACATGGTGGAAAAGGAGATGCGCCACCAGGGCCTGGAACAGGGCAAGCTGCTGAAGAACGAGTATTTCGAGAAGCTGCTCAAGCGCTACTCCCTCAAGAACGTGGACGACATCTACGCCGCCGTGGGCTTTGGCGGCCTCACCGCCCAGCAGGTGGTGCAGAGGCTGGCGGACGAATACCGCAAGACCGCAAAGCCTTTGGCGCCTCTCCTGCCGGAGACGCCGAAAGTCCCCCAGGAGCGGCCGCAGAAGCCCAAACCCCAGAGCGACCAGGCGGTGTTCGTGCGCGGTGAAGACGGCATGCTGGTGCGCTTCGCCCACTGCTGCTCCCCCGTTCCCGGGGACGACATCGTGGGCTACATCACCCGCGGCCGCGGCGTGACCGTGCACAGGCGCGACTGCGTGAACCTGCGCGACCCCTCCATGGAGGCGGACCGGTTGGTGGAGGTCTCCTGGAATACCGGCGCGCAGACCGCCTTCCAGGCGGTGATCCAGCTGATCGCCTACGACAAGGACGGCGTGGTGGCCAGCCTCACCAGCATGCTCGCGGACATGAAGATCTCCCTGACGGCCATGACCGCCCGCAAGGCGAAGAACAAGACCGCCCTGCTCACCATGACGCTGGAGATCAAGGACACCGCCCAGCTGGACGAGGTGATGAAGAAGTTCAAGAAGGACCCGAGCGTCATCGAAGCGTACAGGACCAGCGCGTAAAGATGTATAGGGTCCCTGCCAAGCATCGGCGGGGGCCCTTTCTCCGCCTAAAACGCAAGCGGCATTCGTGCTTTTCTTCCAATAAAGGAGTTAGACGTTGTTTTTTATAACCATTGGTGGTAATATGAAAGGCAGATCCCTCTTTTCAAAAGGGGAAGAAACGGAAGGAGGAGGTTCCATGCAGAAGCAGTACAGGGGCTTACTGATCGCGTCTTTGGCAATCAATGGCGTTTACACGCTGGTTATGTCCATCGTGTTTTTCATTCTTGGCGCGCGCCCCTTCGGCACCGCAGCCGGCGCTCTTTGCTTTCTGGCCATCCAAGCGGTTCTGGTATTGATGTTGATGGCGGGACAGAGGCTGGAAGCCGCGACCATCGCGGTGACTGGCGGATATGTGATCGTTGTGGGCAGGCTGCTGCAACGGCTGGACTCCATGCTGCTGGATCTGCAAATGTAGAGCGGGACGTTTCCGAACGGCCTGAGCATGGGCGGATTTGCCGCCGTGCAAACCTCCGCGACAAGCTGGCTCGGTTTCTCAAATCCCGTGCTTTTGCTTGCAACGGGGTTTCTGTTGGCCGCCTGCGTAGCGCGTCTTTGCGACCGCGCAAAAGGACGTTGAGACATCGAGATGAAAAACAGTCGTTTTCCAAAGGGTGCGCTCCCGCCGATTCTGGCGAGCGCATGCGCGGCGCTTCTACAGCTTGCCCTGTGGGCTGTTTTCCTCTGTCAGGAGATACACGGATAAATCAAATTCATGGAGGGAAAAAAGGATGGGAAAGGCGCGCCGCGAGGCGAAGGAGAGAGAAGAGCGGGAGAACCGTTTAAAGAGAAATCGGCGCATCGCGCTCATTGTAGCAGCCGTCGTGGTGGCCGTGGTCGGCCTGATCGCCCTTGCGACCATCCGTGTTCCCGAGGAGGCTGCGGAACAGGAGCTGGAGGTGGCCCTGCAGGAGGATGAGAGCCTGAAGGTGGAGCGCTCGGCGCTGGTGCAGGGCTTCAACTACATCGACTGGGGCGGAGAGGAGGAGCTGATCCTCTACAAGAACGCACAGGGCGAGATTGCGGCCGCCTTCGACACCTGCGAGGAATGCTACACGGACGGCGACGTCCACTTCACCCCGCAGAACGGGAACATGGTGTGCAGCGTCTGCGGCACCGTGCAGCCCCTGTCCGGCTTCGGCGCGCAGAGCTGGGGCGGCTGCCGGCCGCTGGCGATCCCGGACGAGGCCCGGCACGACACGGATACGCAGGTGGTATTGAGCGCCTCCCTGATGGACTACGCCAGGCACATGTTCCTGCTCTGGAACGACGGCGAGCTGAGCATGACGCTGGCCGATTATCAGGAATAATACCTTTACGGAAAGGAAAACAGGACCCTTATGCGGATCGACCAGATATTAGCAAAAAAACGCACCCTGTCCTTCGAGGTGTTCCCGCCCAAGAAGGACCGGGAGGAGAGGGAAGCGCTGTACCGCACCATCGACGCCCTCAAGGAGCTGCGCCCGGACTTCATCAGCGTGACCTACGGCGCGGGCGGCGCCAACGCGCGCGGGGCGGTGGAGATCGCCGGGCACATCAAGAGCGTGGGCATCGAGCCCCTGGCGCACATCACCGGCGGCCCGTCCGCGC
>CANQPP010000032.1 GCA_947625765.1 uncultured Clostridia bacterium | reverse complement strand
CGGGGGCTTCCGCTTCTTCCTCAGGGGTTGTCGCTTTCTCGACGGCCTCGGGGGCGGCTTCCTCCGCTGCGGGGGTCTCCGCTTCTTCGGCGGCTTCCCCGGCCGCTTCGGGCGCGGTCTCCGCCGCTTCAGCCGCTTCCGCGGTCTCGGCGGCGGGGGCTTCCTCGGCCTCGTCGTCGGCCTCGCGGTGGAGCATCACCAGATCGGGGTCCACCTCGCCCGCATCGAACACGGCCCTGCGGCGGCGCACGATCAGCAGGACGGCGGCGAAGAGCACCAGCGCCACGGAGAGCAGCTGGGACACGCGCACCGGGCCCCAGTACAGGCTGTCCGTGCGCAGCCCCTCGACGAGCGCCCGCTCGATGCCGTAGAGCAGCAGGTACCACAGGAACACGTTGCCGTCCGTCTTGCTCCTGCGCCTGTACCAGAAAAACAGGAAGCAGAAGATGAGGGCGCAGCAAAGGGATTCATAGAAGAAGGTGGCGTAGTGCCAGGAGCCGGAGTTCTGGATGTACACGGCGAAGGGGAACCACTGCAGGGAGGGGTTCGTGACCGCGTAGCCGTAGGCCTCCTGGTTGAAGAAATTGCCCCAGCGGCCGATGCACTGGCCCAGGACCAAAGACGGCGCCACGCAGTCGGCCAGCTGCCAGAAGCTGACCTTGCGCCACTTGACGAAGATCAGCGCGGCGATCACGCCGCCGATCACGCCGCCGTAGATGGCGATGCCGCCCTCCCAGATGTACAGGGCGGAGATGGGGTCAGAGGCGTAGCGCTCCCACTCAAAGATCACGTAATACAGCCTGGCGCAGACGATGGCCAGAGGGATGGCCAGCAGGGCGAAGTCCAGCATCTGGTCGGGGTCCATGCCCTTGCGCTTGGCCTCGCGGTAGGCCAGGAGGATGCCCAGCAGCACCGCCAGGGAGATCAGTATGCCATACCAGTAAACGGAACGGCCAAACAGCGTAAAGGCCACGGGATTTGGTGTAAACATCTCAGTCTTGAAACCTCCTTGCCGCAAAGTCTCCTTGCGAAAAACACCGGCGCGGTCCCGGTTTGCATAAATTATAGTGTTTTTATGGGAAGAAGTCAATCTCCGGGACAGCGGGGGAAGGGGCGGGGAACAGGGGGCTTTCCCGCTCCGTTTTTAGAGCGTAGGCGCGCAATGTGCGTTCTGCTTATAAAAAATCAGAGGATCGCCGCGTTCCCTTTAGCACAATTTACAGGAAATGCTTGTTCCTGCGGGGGAGAATGTGTATAATATAAGATGATTTTGTATGCGCTTTGCGTTTTGAAGGAGAGGTGAACCGGCGTTCGCGCCGGGACCATTTATGAGGATAGAGAAGCTGCGCATCTTCGGCGGCAACCGGCTGGAGGGCGCGACCAACGTCAGCGGCGGCAAGAACACGGCGCTGGCCATCATCGCGGCGGCGGCCATGGCCTTAGAGCCCTGCCAGATCGAGAACCTGCCGGACATCGAGGACATCCGCGTGATGCGCGACATACTCCTGTCCTTGGGCGCCAAGGTCGAGCTGGAGGGCGGCGTTATGCGCATAGACCCGCGGCCCCTGGAGCTGACGCAGGTGCCCGAGCAGCTGGCCAGCAAGCTGCGCGCCTCCTATTATTTCTTGGGCGCGCTGCTTGGGCGCTTCGGCCAGGGAGAGGTCTCCTACCCCGGCGGCTGCGACATAGGCTCCAGGCCCATCGACCAGCACATCAAGGCCTTCGAGGCCCTGGGCGCCACGGTGGAGACGGAGTACGGCCGCATCCGCGTGCAGGCCGACCAGCTGCGCGGCGCGACCATCTATCTGGACATGCCCTCCGTGGGCGCGACCATCAACGCGATGCTGGCCGCCACGCTGGCCGCCGGCAACACGGAGATCGTCAACGCCGGCAAGGAGCCCCACATCGTGGACCTGGCCAACTTCTTGAACGCTATGGGCGGCCACGTGAAGGGCGCGGGCACGGACAGCATCCGCATCCGGGGCGTGAGCCGTCTGCACGGCTGCACCTACGCGGTGATCCCCGACCAGATCGAGACCGGCACGCTGATGATCGCGGCGGCCGCTTCCCACGGGGACGTGCTGATCCGCGGGGCGATGCCCACCCACATGGAGGCCCTGACCGCCAAGCTGCTGGAGATGGGCGTGCGCGTGGACGAGGGCGTGGGCGAGGACTCCATCCGCGTGCGCTCCGAGGGCCGTCTGCGCCGGGTGAACGTCAAGACCCAGCCCTACCCGGGCTTCCCTACGGACCTGCAGCAGCCCATCTCCGTCCTGCTCTCCACAGCGCAGGGCACATCCATCGTGCAGGAGACCATCTTCGAGATGCGCTTTAAGCACCTGGACGAGATCCGCCGCATGGGCGCCCTGTTCGAGGTGAACGGCCGCGTGGCCTACATCCACGGCGTGGAGAAGCTCACCGGCTGCCCGGTGCGGGCCACGGACCTGCGCGCGGGCGCGGCGATGGTGGTGGCCGGGCTTATGGCCGAGGGGCAGACGGACATCTACAACGTCCACTACATCGACCGCGGCTACGAGCACCTGGAGCTCAAGCTCAAGGGCCTGGGCGCGAAGATCGAGCGGCTCACGGAGGAAGGCAGCCTGCCGTCCTATTGACCGATCTTGACAACATAGAAAGAAAACACAGCCCGGCTCGGGATAAATCCCCGGATCGGGCTGCGCTTGTATTTTGCGCCGCTTTCTGCGGCTTTTTTTGATGGGAGCTGGAAAGAGGCGCCTCGTGAGGCGTCTTTTCGATGGAAATTGGGAAGAAGCGCTCTGCGCGGCGCTGCGCTTTTTATGCCAATTAAGATTGGAAAGGGGCGCTTTGCCTTCCTTCCAGCTCGGCGGGGCCGCGCCCTTCTTCCAATGAAAATGGGAAGCGGCGGGCCTTCCGAAGCGCTGTCCTGCGAGGGGCCGCGTATGGCCCCTTTCAGCGGGCTTTACTTAATCCGCCTCCGGCAGGCACTCGAGGACGCGGTCGGCGGCCAGCGTGTCCCTCTCCGCCAGCAACTGCTCCCGGCTCACCCAGCGGTAGGCGATGGTCTCGCCCTCCTGAAAGACGATCCGCCCCTTGTCGCAGTCGGTCACGCACAGGAACTCCACGTAGAACGTGTCCGGGCAGTCTCCCCGGCCGATCTCTCGGATGTTCTCGGCGGTGATGCCTGTCTCCTCCCGCAGCTCGCGGACGGCGCACTGGAGAGGCGTCTCCCCCTTCAGGGCGGAACCGCCCGCGGAGGCCTCCCACAGCCCGCCCCGCTCCTTGCGGGTGTCGCGCTGCATGAGCAGGTAGCTGCCGTCCATATGCTGCACCAGGATCTCGCAGACCAGGTGCCGCACGCCCGCGGGCATCGGCTCGCCCCTGACCAGCGTCAGGCCCTCGATCTTGCGGAAATTTTCATCGTAGGCGTCCCAGAGTTCCATGTGCGTTTCCCTCCCGTTCAAAATGCCGATAATGGCGGTCTCATATAGAGAAGAAACGTCCGCCCGCAGCGGCGGGCGGACGTGGGATGTGTCAGCTCCTCGGATGGTAGTCCTCGCGGGTGCGGGGCTCGCGGCGGACGGGCGGCCGCCGGTCGTGCGGGGCGTGGTAGACAGTGGGCTCGTCGTCCTCCTCCGGCTCGGGCCTGTACGCGGGCTCCTGGGGCCGGTAGACCGGCTCCTGGGGCGGCCGCTGCACGGCGGAGCGGCGCGGGCTGTACTGGGAGGCGAAGCGGCTGATCTCGGCGCGGGCGTCCTCGTCGGAGGCGGGGCTGTACTCGTAATCGTAGCCCTCGCGGTCCTCGTATTCGTCCTGGGTGTAGGAGGTCACGAAGTCATCGTCGTCGTCCCGGGCGGCGCGCCGCCTGCGGGCCCGCAGCTGCAGCATCACAAGCACCACGATGCAGGCGATGATGAGCAAGATCAGGAAGATAAAGAGCACCAGCAGCCAGGGGCTCAAGCCGCTGCCGGAGTTGACGGGCAGGGTGGTGGGCTCGCTGTCCCCGGGGGAGGGGATGAGGCCGGTCTGCAGCACGTGGATCTCCAGCGGCGCGCTGGCGGACTGCACCGGCGTGCCGTCGGTCAGGAGCGCCTCGGCCAGGAAGCTGTACGCGGCGCTCTCCGGCACGGCGATGGTCAGGTCGAACGTGGCGGTGCCGGGCTCCATGGAGGCGCTGCGGGTCAGCACGTTGCCCTTGCCGTCGCTGATGGTCAGCTGGCTGAGCGGGCCCTGGCTCAAGTTCCGCACCACGAAGGAGAGGGCCACCTCGCCGGGCACCTCCAGCGTGGTGCTGGGCGTGCTCACCTCCAGCTGCAGCAGCTGGTTGGGGTCTGTGACGGCGGCGGGCAGGACCTCCAGCGTCAGGTAATCCGAGAAGGCGGAGTAGTTGTTCCCGGCGGCGTCCTTGGCGGTGGCGGTGAAGCGGTAGCGCGTGGTCTGGGCGGGGTTGACCACCTTGGTGTAGGTGTTGACCTTGCCGACCTCCATGGCGACGTTCTCCGCGATGACGCCCAGGCTTTCCTCCGAGATGGTGACGGAGGGGAAGTCCGTGCCGCCCGAGTTGGAGACGCTGAGCGTCAGCGTGGCGGTCTCGCCCGCCGAGATGGAGCTTAGGTCCGACTTGACGGTGAGCACCAGACTGGGCAGGCTCGGGGAGAGCGTGATGGGCTCAAGGGCGGTCAGCTGCGTGCCGCTCAGGCCCGGCGCGGTGTAGCGCACCTCCGGCGCGCTGCGCGTTTCGCGGCTGAGCGTTAAGTCCAGCGTGAAGCTGCGGCTGCGGCCCACGTCCAAAAGGTCCAGATAGGCCACCTCGCCGTCGGGGTCGGCCGGGTCGGAGATGGTCAGGTTGCTTAAAGGGATGCGGCCGTCGTTTTCCAGCGTGTAGGTGAGCGTCACGTGGTTCTGGGCGTCGATCGCGGAGGCGGTGCGGGAAAAGCGCAGGCTGGGCGCGGCGTAATGGCCGCTGATGGCCACGGGGTAGTAGTTCTCCATGGCCGAGCCGTCGAAGTCGATGTAGTAGAGGGTCACCGTGAACTCGTTGTAGGTGGTGGAAAAGCTGGGGCCTAAGGCGTCGGTGCGGAAGAACAGGTCGGAGCTGCCGTAGCACTCCGGGATGCTGGCGATGGTGTGGTTATCGTAGACCAGCTCCACGTTGGAGATGAACTCCTCCGCCTGGCCGTTGGCGACGGTGAGCCCCACCTCCAGGAACAGCTCGTCGTTCTCCCCCTGCACGGGGGTCAAGTCCAGCCGCACGTCCGCGCGGCTGGTCGCCTGCGCGCGCGCGGGATGGAAGAGGAGGCAGCATATCGTAAGCGCCAGCAGCGCCGCGAAAAGACGTTTCATTTGATCGCATCCATCCGTTTCTTTGAACCTGCGCCCGTCCAAACGCCATAATAAGGAAGGCATTCGGCCGGGCCCTGCCATGGTTTACCCTTCATTTTAGACGCATACGCGCCGCTCTGTCAAGTGAAAATGACTGATACGTTTTGTCTTTTCGCCTTTTTTCCACAAATTAACGGCTGATTCAGGGCCGGATGCGCCTGCATTCCATGTAGTAGCGCTTCTCGTTGGCGTGGCCCATGGAGAAGGCCTTGCGGGGCAGGGGGCCGCCCGCGATGGAGGGGAACAGGGCGCGCTTGTCCATGGCGGGGAGCAGCAGCGCCGCGCTGTCCGGCCCGCTGCCCGCGGCCAAGGCCGCCTCGTCCCCGTGCACGTAGTCCAGGGAGGCAAAGGCCGTGCCGACAAGCCCGTCCAGCGCCGCCTGCAGCTCCTTTAAGGGCAGATTTTGGTATAGCAGCGTGCGGGAAGGCCCCACATAGAGCATCCCGTCGGTGCCCGGGCGCGTCTGCTTATCCGCCTCGCGGCTGGGATATTTGGAGAGGGCGGAAAGCAGCTGCTCCTCCCGCAGGCCGAACAGGCAGCGGTGGATGGGCTCGAACACCAGCGCGGGGTCGTGCAGGTTGGTCAGCTCGCACATGGCGTAGCGGGCGGGGTGATCCTCCGGCACATTTCCCTTCAAACCCTGCCAGATGGCCTTGGCCGTGGCCAGGGAGTGGTTGCCGTCGCCCACGGCCAGGAAGGGGTCGCCGCCTTTTTGTTCCCAGAGGGCGGAGAGGGCGCGCTCGGCTTGGGCCAGCATTTCGCCCGTCACGGCCCAGCCGGTCAGGTGGCCGCCGCCCAGGGGCAGCTCCAGGTCGTAGATGGGTTTTTCGGTTTGCAAACGGGCATATAGCGGCCCCAGCAGCAGGTCCTTGACATCGTTTGCAAGCAGCAGTATGTGGGAGCACTCCAGCGCGGCCCGTTCGCGCACGCGGATGCGGGGCGGCAGGCGCTCCAGAATGGTGCCCTCGGTGGCGCGGATGGGGGAGACGGAACCCGGCGAAAAGTCGTAGGCCTCCAGGTCCACGGCCAGCACCAATCCCAAACGCGAGCCGCTCTCCGTCGTGCGGCGGGTGAGGACAAAGCCGTTCAGCCTGCGGGTGAGCACGGTCGAGAGGTATTCCTCCATGGCCCGAAGGACACCGGGCAGGCGGGCCTCGGTCTCGCTTAGGAAGGCCTCCGGCAGGATCAGGCGCAGGGCGGAGGGCTTTTCGCCCACCAGCGCCTCCATTTCCCGCCAGACCTCGGGCTGGGAGGTGTATTGGTCGCAGGCCACGCAGGGCCAGACGGGGGAGTTGGGGTCCTCAGGCAATAGAAGCTCGGGCACGTGGATGCCCATGGTCTCAAACGCGGGCACGGCGGGTCCCTCCTTTTGTCGTTCAGCGGGGCGTTCCCGCTTGTGATCTGTTTTTTCCATTATGGCCGCTTTTTCTTGTGTTTACAAGGGCAAAAATGCTATAATAGTGCAAAATGGGTGAAAGGGGTCTTTGCGCCTTGGGATTGAACCATGAGGGCTACGTGCTCCTGGGCCTGTTCGCCTACGCGCTCTTCCTGCTGCTGGCGGGTTTCGGCCTGTACGGGCGGCGGGAAAGGGAGATCCGCGGCGGCGCTTCCGGCTTTTGGAAGAATGGGGCGGCCTACTTCGGCGCGGGGCCTCTGCCCCTCTTGTGCAGCCTGCCCGCCCTGCTGCTTTTGGGCGGCTGGCCGCGCCTGACCGCCGCGCTGTCCCTAGGGCTGGGCTGCTGCCTGCTGCCCTTCTTGGGCCGCAGGCTGGACCGCAGGCTGCGCAAGAGCCGCGCGGGCAGCGTGTATGAGCTCATCGCCCTGCGCTTTGGGGCAAAGAGCGCCCTGCCGCTGCTGCTCCTTTTGAGCCTGCCCTTTACGCTAATGCTCCTGTCCGGCGCCATCGCGCTGCTGGCCCGGCTGTTTTCCGCCTCGTTTTCCCTGGCCTATAACCTGGCCGTGTACTTTACCGCCCTGCTCCTGCTGGGGCTGGGGCTCTTGTCCTCCCCGGCGGTGCAGAGAAGGTGGGACCGCATCCGCTGCGGCGTGTATGTCTTAGGGCTCATCGCCCTTTTGTTCCTGGTGCCTTTCCTGCGGGCCTCCGGCGCGACCCCCGCGCCCCTGCCCGCTGGCAGCTATCGCTCGCTGGCAAATGACCTGACGCTGGGCCTGGGCGTGCTCGGGCTCTATCCCCTCTGGCACGCGCTGCCCAGGGCCCGCCGCAAGCGGGAGCTGGCCGCCTTTGCCGGGGCGCAGGCGGCGCTGTGGGTGGTGAGCATCGTATCGCTGGTCTTTGTGGCGCTGTACGCCGTGCCCTTGGTCTCCGGCGCGGACGGGCTGGCCGACCTGGAATCCGCCTATCTTTTGGTCAGCGAGCAGCTGCACCCGGGCATGACCGCCCTGCTCCTGCTGGTGCCCGTGGCCGCGGGCCTGGGCGGCGGGACGCTGAACGCCCTGCGCCTGAGCGCCGAGGAAGGGCTGGAGCTGCTCTTTCCCCTGACGGAGGGAACTTTCCGCAGGCGCGTGGGCTGCCTGCTTTTGCCCCTGTGGGTCGTGTTCGCCCTGGTCCCCGCGCTCTTTGAGGATTTGAGCGTCTACGCCCTGTTCGAGTTTGGGCTTGTCGGCCTTGCGGGCTGCGCCGCGCCGCTGCTGCTCCTGTCCCTGGGCCGCGCCCGCCTGCGCCCGGCCGGGGCCGCGCTCTCGCCCATCGCGGGCGCGTTAGCAGCGCTGCTGCTCTGCCTGCTGCCGCCGCTGGACGTGCTCCCCAAGGCCCTGCTCTGCCTGCTGGCGGGCCTGGGGGCCGCGCTGCCCTTCCTGGAGGGGCACAAGGTCCCCGCGCCTCTTATGCCCGCGCCCGCCCGGCCGGAGGAGCCGCCCGCAGCGGATGAAGCGCCGCAGGAGGAAGTCCTCCCGGAGGAGACGGAGGAGCCGACCGAAACGGACGAGCCTGCAGAACCGCAGGCGGAGACGCCCGCCGAGACGGACGAGAGCGGACAGGCGCCCGGCGAGGAGACCGACGAGCCGCCGGAAGCGGAGACCACCTGAAATCAGCGAATCATGGGGCCGAAAGGACCGCCCCTTCTGCATCACAGAACGACATAAAAGGAGGAACCCCACATGATCTACGCCATGAACGAGAAGAAGAACCGTCTGATCGGCGAGCTGCCCAAGATCGGCATCCGCCCCACCATCGACGGCCGCCGCAAGGGCGTGCGCGAGAGCGTGGAGGAAAAGACCATGGCCATGGCGCTGGCCGTCAAGGAGCTGTACGAGAAGGAATTGAAGTACGCCTGCGGCCTGCCGGTTGAGTGCGTGATCGCGGACAGCACCATCGGCGGCGTGGCCGAGGCCGCCAGCTGCGCCGAGAAGTTCCGCCGCGAGGGCGTGGGCTTTACGCTCACCGTGACCCCGGTCTGGTGCTACGGCTCCGAGACCATGGACATGGACGAGAACACCGTCAAGGCCGTCTGGGGCTTTAACGGCACCGAGAAACCCGGCGCTGTGTACCTGGCCGCCGTGCTGGCCGCCCACAACCAGAAGGGCCTGCCCGCCTTCTCCATCTACGGCCACGACGTGCAGGACGCCGACGACAACAGCATCCCGGACGACGTGCGCGAAAAGCTGCTGCGCTTTGCCCGCGCGGGCCTGGCCGTTGCGCAGATGCGCGGCAAGAGCTACCTTTCCATGGGCTCCACGGCCATGGGCATCGCCGGCTCCATGGTGGACGCCTCCTTCCTGGAGGGGTATTTGGGCATGCGTGCCGAGTCCATCGACATGAGCGAGTTCATCCGCCGCATGAAGGAAGGCATCTACGACCACGAGGAGTACGAGCTTGCCATCGCCTGGGCCCGCGAGAACGTGAAGATCGGCGAGGACAAGTGCAACAAGGAGTTCACCCACGACGAAAAGACCAAGGCCGAGGCGCTGGAGACCTCCGTGAAGATGGCCCTGATCGGCCGCGACCTGATGGTGAGCAGCGACAAGCTCAAGGAGATGGGCTTCATCGAGGAGGGCTGCGGCCACAACGCCATCGCCGCCGGCTTCCAGGGACAGCGCCAGTGGACGGACTTCATGCCCAACGGCGACTTCATGGAGGCCATCCTCAACTCCTCCTTCGACTGGAGCGGCCTGCGCGAGCCCTACGTGGTGGCCACCGAGAACGACATGGGCAACGGCATCTCCATGCTGTTCGGCAAGCTGCTGACCAACACCGCCCAGGGCTTTGCGGACGTGCGCACCTACTGGAGCCCCGAGGCCGTGGAGCGCGTGACCGGCTGGAAGCCCGAGGGGCTGGCCAAGGACGGCTTCATCCACCTGATCAACTCCGGCGCGGCCTGCCTGGACGCCACCGGCGCCACCAAGAGAAACGGCGAACCCGTGATGCTGCCCTGGTGGGAGCTTAAGTCCGAGGACGCCGCGGCCATGCTGGAGAGCACCCGTTTTAGCTACGGCAATTTGGGCTACTTCCGCGGGGGCGGATATTCCTCCACGTTCTTAAGCGAGGGCGGCATGCCGCTGACCATGACCCGCTTAAACATCGTCAAGGGCTTGGGGCCCGTCCTGCAGGTGGCCGAGGGCTGGAGCGTTTCCCTGCCCGAGGACGTCTGCAAAACGCTCTGGGACCGCACCGACCCCACCTGGCCCTGCACTTGGTTCGCGCCCAGGCTCACCGGCAAGGGCGCCTTCACGGACGTTTACTCCGTCATGGCCAACTGGGGCGCCAACCACGGCGCGTTCTGCTACGGCCACATCGGCGCGGACATGCTGACGCTGGCGTCCATGCTGCGCATCCCGGTGAGCATGCACAACGTGGAGGAGAAGGACATCTTCCGCCCCAGCGCCTGGAACGCCTTCGGCACCCAGGACCGCGAAGGCGCGGACTTCCGGGCCTGCCAGAACTTCGGCCCCCTGTACAAGCGCTACTGATAGGCAGATGAGCGCGGCTTTCCAAACGGCCGCGCCGCTTCCCAAAAGATGTTTTGGTTTTAAGGAGGGTATTCCCATATGATCAAGCTGGGCGTCTGTACGGGCCTGGAGAACGCGCAGAAGTGCGCGGAGATCGGGTTCGACTACATAGAGCTTAGCATGAGCGCCGTGGCCGCCCTGCCGCAGGAGGCTTTCGAGCTAATGCGGCAGCGCGCCGCGCACGTCACCCTGCCCGTTTACGCCATGAACGGCATGCTGCCGGGCGAATATCACCTCTGCGGGGACGATCTGGACATGACGGCCCTGAACGCCTACCTGGCCAGGGCCTTCGGCCGGGCCAAGGACCTGGGCGTGCAGGCGGTCGTCTTCGGCAGCGGAGCCGCGCGCCGCTACCCCGAGAGCATGGAGTACGCGGTGGCCATGGACCGCCTGGTGGCCTTTCTGCGCCTGGCAGGCCCCCTGGCCGAGAGCAACGGCCTGACGATCGCCGTGGAGCCCCTGCGCGAGATGGAGTGCAACATCATCAACAGCGTGATGGAGGCGCGCCAGCTGGCCAAGATGGCCAACCTGCCCTCCGTGGGCGTGCTGGCCGACCTCTACCACATGGCCCAGGGCCGCGAGGGCTTCATGGGCATGCGCTTGGGTCCCCTGGTCCATTGCCACATCGCCGAGTGCCAGCGCCGCGCCTACCCCAAGGCCGGGGACGGCAGCCAGGCCATGTACGACGGCTTCTTCGAGGCCCTGCGCCACGTGGGCTACGACGGCGGCGTGAGCATCGAGGGCAGCGCGCAGAACTTTGAGCAGGACGCGCGCCAGGCCTTCGCCTTGCTGGACGGCCTGCGCAAACAGGCCTGACAGGGGACGCGACCTCTCCAATAAGAACCGCCATGCGGAACGGCTGTCCCGCATGGCGGTCGCAGAGAGGATTTGTGCGCCCGCCGCGGGCGTTTGCGCTTGAATCGCGCCCGCGTTTATTGTACACTTGGAACATAAAAGGGGGAGAAGCACGCCATGAAGATGAGCTTTCGCTGGTACGGCGACAAGGACCCCGTGACGCTGGAAAAGATCCGCCAGATCCCCGGCATGGCCGTGATCGTCTCCGCGGTGTACGACGTGCCCGCGGGCGAGGTCTGGCCGGAGGAGGCCATCGCCCACCTGAAGGAGGCGGCCGCAAGCAACGGCCTGTCCTTCGAGGTGGTGGAGTCCGTGCCCGTGCACGAGGACATCAAGCTGGGCCTGCCCAGCCGCGAGCGCCTGCTGGACAACTACTGCGAGAACATCCGCCGCCTGGGGCGCGCGGGCGTGCGCGTGATCTGCTATAACTTCATGCCCGTGTTCGACTGGCTGCGCTCGGAGCTGGAAAGGCCCTTGAGCGACGGCTCCAACGCCCTTGCCTACGACGATGAGGCCGTGCGCGCCATGGACCCCAAGGAGAGCGAGCTGTCCCTGCCCGGCTGGGACGAGAGCTACACGAGGGACGAGCTGCGCGGCCTGCTGGACCGATACGCCGCCGTGGACGCGGAGAAGCTCTGGGAGAACTTCGCCTACTTCCTGCACCGGGTGATCCCCGCCTGCAAGGAGGCCAACGTCTCCATGGCCATCCACCCGGACGACCCGCCCTGGCCCCTGTTCGGCCTGCCGCGCATCATTACCGGGGCGGAAAGCTACCGCCGCATGAAGCAGATCGAGCCCTCCGTGCGCAACGGCATCACGCTGTGCACCGGGTCCTTGGGCGCCTCTCCCGAAAACGACGTGGTTGCCATCGCCCGCGAGTTTGCCGAGCGCATCCATTTCGTCCACGCCCGCAACGTCAAGTGGACGGGCGAGCGCTGCTTCGAGGAAGCGCCGCACCCCTCCGCGCAGGGCTCTCTGGACCTGTATGAGATACTGAACGCCCTCTACGAGAGCGGCTTCGACGGCTACATCCGGCCCGACCACGGCCGCATGATCTGGGGGGAAACGGGCCGCTACGGCTACGGCCTGTACGACCGGGCCCTGGGGGCCACCTACCTGACCGGCCTGTGGGAGGCCATCGAAAAGTCCCATCGGGCCTGAAATAGGCTGAACAACGGAAGGAGAGGACATACGATGAAACTGCCCTTTCAGATGGACTTGAGCGCCGAGGTGGCCGTGGTCACCGGGGGCGGCGGCGTGCTGTGCTCCATGTTTTCCAAGGCCCTGGCGGCCCTGGGCGCCAAGGTCGCCGTTCTGGACATCAAGCTGGAGGCGGCCGAGGCCGTGGCCTCCGCCATCCGTGCAGAGGGCGGACAGGCCCTTGCGATCGAAGCCAACTGCCTGGACAAGCAGAGCCTTGAAAAGGCCCACGAGCAGGTGCTGTCCGCCTTCGGTCCCTGCACGCTGCTGCTCAACGGCGCGGGCGGCAACAACCCCCGCGGCACCACGGACGACGAGCAGTATTCCCCGGACATCGAGGGCCTGCGCACCTTCTTCGACCTGGACCCCGACGGCGTGCGCTTCGTGTTCGACTTAAACGTGGTGGCGGCGCTGCTCACCACCCAGGTGTTTGCCAGGGACATGGCCGGCAAGCGCGGCAACATCATCAACATCTCCTCCATGAACGCCTACCGGCCGCTGACTAAGATCCCGGCCTATTCCGGGGCAAAGGCGGCGGTGAGCAACCTGACACAGTGGCTGGCGGTGTATTTCGCAAAGGCGGGCGTGCGCGTCAACGCCCTGGCGCCCGGCTTCTTCGTCTCCAACCAGAACCGCGCCCTGCTCTTCGACGAGAAGGGCGAGCCCACCGCCAGGACACACAAGATCCTGCGCTCCACGCCCATGGGCCGCTTCGGCGAGGCAGAAGAATTGGTGGGCACGCTGCTCTACCTCATCAACGACGAGGCGGCCAGCTTCGTCACCGGCGTGGTGATCCCCGTGGACGGCGGCTTCTCCGCGTACAGCGGGGTCTAAAAAGGCGAAGCAAAAAAACACGGTGAGTACGGGCCTTCCTTCAAAAAAGGCGGGCCCGGGAAGCATAAAAAACCATTTCACAGAAAAGGAGCTTGAGAAAACATGAACATCGACGAGATGAGCAAAAAGATCGAGGCGCTGGGCATCGTGCCCGTCGTGAAGCTGGACGACGCCGAGGACGCCGTTCCCCTGGCCAAGGCGCTGATCGCCGGCGGCCTGCCCGTGGCGGAGATCACCTTCCGCACCGCCGCCGCCGAGGAATCCATCAAGAGGATCAGCGCGGCCTGCCCCGAGATGCTGGTGGGCGCCGGCACCGTGCTCTCCATCGAGCAGGTGGAAAAGGCCATCGGCGCGGGCGCGAAGTTCATCGTGACCCCCGGCTTCAACGCCAAGGTCGTGGGCTACTGCATCGAGAAGGGCTACCCCGTCTATCCCGGCTGCCCCACCACCTCCGACATGGAGGCCGCGCTGGAGATGGGCCTGAAGGTCGTCAAGTTCTTCCCCGCCGAGGCCATGGGCGGCCTGGCCGTGATCAAGGCCGTCGCCGCGCCCTACGGCGCGCTGCGCTTCATGCCCACCGGCGGCGTGAACGAGAAGAACCTGCTGGACTACCTGAGCTTCGACAAGATCGTCGCCTGCGGCGGCTCCTGGATGGTGGACGCCAAGGCCATCGCCGCCAAGGACTTCGGCAAGATCGAGGAGCTGACCCGCTCCGCCGTCAACAAGATGCTGGGCTTCGAGATCAAGCACGTGGGCATCAACTGCCAGGACGCCGAGGAGGCCATGAAGGTCGCCAAGCAGTACGCCGCCGTGTTCGGCTGGCCCGTCAAGGACGGCAATTCCTCCACCTTCGCCGGCACCGCCGTGGAGGCCATGAAGACCCCGTATCTGGGCAAGAACGGCCACATCGCCGTGGCGACCACCTCCGTGCTGCGCGCCAAGGCCTATCTGGAGGGCCAGGGCTTCGAGTTCGACGAGAGCACCGCCAAGTATAAGGGCTCCAAGCTCAACGCCATCTATATGAAGGGCGAGATCGGCGGCTTCGCCATCCACCTGCTCCAGAAGTAAGGGAAAACCGGGGCCGGAAAGGCAAAACACAAAGCGCGCCTTCAAGTGGGAGATGTTCCCGCAAGGAGGCGCGCTTCTTTTGCGATTTTATTGGAAAAGGACGGGAAAGCCCGCGCCGCCAGGAAATGTGGCGATCCCTCCACGGGTCTTTTTTGGGGAAAAGGGAAGTGGCCGTGATTCAAAGCGCGCTTTCGTGCAGGGAGTGAATCCCGCATGGAGGCGCGCTTTTTGGTTCCGTTATTTGATTCCTATGAGGGAAAGCCTGCGGCGTGACGCTCTTGGTCGGTCATTCGTCGGTGAAAGTCGGGAAGGGAGCGGACGCTATAGGCGCTTGGGCAGGCGCGCGATGAGGAAGCCGTCCCGCAGGACCGCGCCCTCCCCGAAGGCCTCCAGGATCGGGCCCGTCTCCAGCTTCCAGTTCCCGACGACCCAGACGGAGCCATCCTCCCGGAGCACCCGCCTGCATTCCCGCTCGATCTCGTCCCACTGGGAGCGCACGTGGTAGAAGGCGTTGTACAAAACAACGGTGTCGAAGGAGCCGTCGGGGAAGGACATCTGCCGGGCGTCCATGGGCAGAAAGCGGACCCCCGCCCGCTCGACCCCGGCCCGGTCCAGGCGGCTGTCGTCCAGGTCGATGCAGTGGACGCTGCGGGCGGTCTTTGCCGCCGAAAGGGAGAAGTCCGCAGAGCCGCACGCGACCTCCAGCACGTCCTTTCCCACGATGTGCCCGCGCAGGAGCTCGGCGAGCCGGTCCGTCCTCGTCATGCAAACACCCCCGTTCGTTCCGATCTTCCACCAGTATACCATAGAAGGGCGGCTTGACGCCCCTTCAAAATAAGGAGCAGCGGGCCTCAAAAAGCGCAGGAACAGTTTTTCCGGGCATTCCGCGGAAAAGCGGGACAGAGCGCCCACCCAAAACAGGAGCCGCGCTCCCAAAAAGGGAACGCGGCTTTGTGGTTTTGCCTGCGGCCGGGCTCAATTGCCGTCCTTTGCCAGGTATTCGTCCTGCACCTTCTGGATGACCTCCTGCTGCCAGGGGGAGATGAGCTCATCCATCGAGTGGGTGCCGCTCGTCAGTGGGATGCTCGGCGTGCCGGGGCCGCCGGTGGTGTAGTTCATCCAGCTGCCGTTCACGCGGCCCCTGCACACCACGTAGGCGTAGTCCGTGATCTCCGGCCCGTTGAGCCCCACGGCCACGCAGTAGAAGATCTCCTCCCCGTTCTGGGAAACGGTGAAGCTGTAATAGTAGGGCTCCTCCTGGGAGAGCTTGTCGCTGATGTCCAGATCCTGCCCGTTCGCGGTCAAAAACAGGCTGCCGTTGCGCAGTTCCACCGGCTCCGCGATGTCCTGCTCGCCCGCCTCGATCCGCAGGTGCACGCCGCCGTTCTCGCCGCTGCTCTCCTCGATGGTGACGCCGTCCGCCCAGTGGTAGACGCCGCCCACCGCGTAGGCCGTGACGCCCAGCGTCAGCACCAGCGCGGCGGCTAGCAGGACGACCGCCCGGCGCGAGAAGCGGTGCACGCGCGCCTGCCCTTCCTCCTGCGTTTCCTCCAGCACGGCGCGCCTTACCCTCTCCGGCGCGTGGATCCTGTCAAAAGCCTCGCTGTAACGGGCGATGAGTTCCTGCTCGTCATATCTTTTCATGTCGTTTTCCCTCCCTGGTCCTTAAGTCGTAGGGGATGTTTCCGCGGGTTCGCGGCCCTCCTGGTCCGCCGCCTCCAGTGCCTGCCTTAAAAGAGAACGTCCGCGCTCCAGACGGGTGCGCACGGTGGAGGCGGGCACGCGCAGCAGCGTGGCGATCTCCGATGGCGTGTAGCCCTCGTAGTAGCGCAGGTGCAGCGCCAGGCTGTACTTGCGCGGCAGGGCCAGCACGCAGGGGAGCAGTTCGTCCCCCTCCGCGGGCGCGGCGGGCTCGGAGGCATCCTCCAGCGGCTGCACGCGCCGCCACGGGGCGGAGAAGCTCCGCTTGCACTCGTTCAGGCAGACGCGGATCAGCCAGCGCCGCAGGTGCTCCTCGCCGGCAAACTCCGTGTTCGTCCGAAACAGGCGCAGAAAGACCTCCTGGGTCACGTCCTGGGCGATGTGGACGTCGCGGGCCTGGTGCAGGGCGATGCGGTAGACCATGTCCATGTGCGCCTCCATGGCGCGGGTGAATGTCTCTCTATCCATCTTGGGGACCCTTTCTTGAAACGCGCTTCATCTACTATACCCTTAAAGGCGCTCCGTCCGTCCCATCCGAATGAAATTTTAAGCCGCAAAATTTTTAAGATGAGGGAGGAAAAAACCGCTTCCGACAGAGATAAGCCCCCTTGCGGCGTTTTTAAAGCCGCAAGGGGGCTTTTGGGGAAGCGTTTGCCGGATCAGGCGGTGACGATCTTGGAGTCGGCCTGGAGGTTCAGCAGCTCCACGGCCTGCTCGCGCATCTTGTACTTTAAGATCTTCCCGGCGGCGTTCATGGGGAAGTCGTCCACGAACTGCACGTAGCGGGGCACCTTGTGCTTGGCGATGCGGGCGCGGCAGTATTCCTGTATGTCCTCGGCGGTGGCGGTGGCGCCGTCCTGCAGCACGATGCAGGCCATGATCTCCTCGCCGTAGGCCTTGTCGGGCACGCCGATCACCTGCACGTCCTTGACGTCCGGGTGGGTGTAGAGGAAGTCCTCGATCTCCTTGGGGTAGATGTTCTCGCCGCCGCGGATGATCATGTCCTTGATGCGGCCGGTGATCTTGTAGTTGCCGTCGGGCAGGCGGCGGGCCAGGTCGCCGGTGTGCAGCCAGCCGTCCTCGTCGACGACCGCCGCGGTGGCCTCGGGCATCTTATAGTAGCCCTTCATGACGTTGTAGCCGCGGGCCACGAACTCGCCGTCCACGTTGTCGGGCAGGTCCTCATAGGTCTCGGGGTCCACGATCTTGCACTCCACGCCGAACATGGCCGAGCCCACGGTGTTGACGCGCACGTCCAGAGAGTCGGTGGTCTTGCTCATGGTGCAGCCGGGGGAGGCCTCCGTCTGGCCGTAGGTGATGCAGATCTGGGACATGTGCATCTTCTCCACCACGTCCTCCATCACCTTCACCGGGCAGGGGCTGCCGGCCATGATGCCGGTGCGCATGTGGGAGAAGTCGGTCTTTTCAAAGTCCGCGTGGCCCAGCATGGCGATGAACATGGTGGGCACGCCGTGGAAGGCGGTGATCTTCTCCTTGTTGATGCAGGCCAGGGAGCGCCGGGGCGAGAAGGCGGGCATGGGGCTCATGGTGACGCCGTGGGTCATGGAGGCGGTCATGGCCAGCACCATGCCGAAGCAGTGGAACATGGGCACCTGGATCATCATGCGGTCAGCGGTGGAGAGGTCCATGCAGTCGCCGATGGCCTTGCCGTTGTTGACCACGTTGTAATGGGTGAGCATCACGCCCTTGGGGAAGCCGGTGGTGCCGGAGGTGTACTGCATGTTGCACACGTCGTCCTTGTGCAGGGAGCGGGCGCGGTGCGTGACCTCGCTGAGGGGCACGTTCTGGGCCATCTCCAAAGCGGATTCCCAGGTGAAGCAGCCGGGCTGCTCGCTGTCCACGGTGATGACGTTGCGCAAAACGGGCAGACGCTTGGAGTGCAGCTCACCGGGGGAGGAGAGCTTGAGCTCCGGGCAGAGCTCGTGGATGATGGCCACATAGTCGCTGTCCTTGAAGCCGTCGATCATGACCAAAGTGTGCGTGTCGGACTGGCGCAGCAGGTACTCGGCCTCGTGGATCTTGTAGGCGGTGTTGACGGTGACCAGCACCGCGCCGATCTTGACCGTGGCCCAGAAGGTGATGTACCACTGGGGCACGTTGGTGGCCCAGATGGCCACGTGGTCGCCCTTCTGCACGCCCATGGCGATGAGGGCGCGGGCGAAGGTGTCCACGTCGTCGCGGAACTCGGAATAGGTGCGGGTGTAGTCGCACTCGGTGTAGCGGAAGGCGTACTGGTTGGGGAACTCCTTGACCATGCGGTCCAGCACCTCGGGGAAGGTGAGGTCGATCAGGTGCTCCTTCTTCCAGACGTACTTGCCCTCACCGTTGTTGCTGGTCTGCAGCTTGTTGGCGAAGTAGGTGGCCATGTAGTTGGCGAACTGGGGGAAGACGATGCCGGCGTCGGTCAGGTCGCGGGCCCAGCGCTTGAGCCACTCAAAGGAGATGTAGCCGTCGTAGTCGATCTGGTCCAGCGCGTCCAGCATCTGGTAGATGGGCAGGTCGCCCTCGCCCATCACGCGGTAGTGCACCTGGTCGCCCTCCATGACGGAATCCTTGACGTGCACGTACTTGATGTAATGCCCTAAGTTATTGACCGTCTCCTCGGGGGACTCGTGGAAGTAGCGGTAGGGATGGTGCATGTCCCACAGCGCGGCCACGGCGGGGTCGCCCACGGCGTCCAGCACGCGGCGCAGGCGCTTGGTGTCCGCGTAATCGGAGTTGGACTCCACCAGCAGCGTCACGCCCGCCTCGGCGGCGGGGGCGGCCAGCTCGCGCAGCAGCTCCACGATGAAGTCGTCGTCCACCTCGTTGCCCACGGGACCGGCCTCCAGGCCCACCAGCAGGCGGATGTAGGGCGTGGAGAGCTTCTGGGCCAGAGCGATGTACTGGCAGACCTCCACGATGTTCTCCTCGCGGTTCTCCTTGATATACAGGGGATTGCCGGTGGAAAGGCAGGGGATCTCCAGGCCCAGCTCGCCCAGCTTGCGGATGGTGCGGGGCAGCTGCGCGCCGGTGAAGGGCCGGGCCTTCACCGCGTAGATGTCGTTGCCCAGGCCGCGGATCTCGATGCCGTCGAAGTGCAGGTCCTTGGCCATGGGGTAGATGTCCGTCCAGGAGAAGTCCGGGCAGCCCAGGGTCGAAAATGCGAGTTTCATGGCGTATCGTCCTCCGTTTTTGGCTTGCTTCCCCTTAAGATAAGGGGAGCAGCGGATTTTGTACAAATTTGAGAGGGAAATAAAAAACGCCCCGCGGCGGGTCTTTCGCCGCAGGGACGCGTTTTATAGCGTGGTACCACCCTGTGTTCGGACGCTGAATAAGAAGAGAAGCGTCCCTTAAACGGGCCTCCAGTCAAGGCCCTGCCCTGTAACGTGGGCTCCTACGTCCCGCCCTAACCGATTTGGGGATGATCGGCTCAGACGGGAAGCTCCGGGGTGAGAAAGCGCTTCTTTGTTCGGGGGACGGTGCCGGCTCGCAGCCTCCGCCGGCTCTCTGAAAAGGTCCTCCGGGGCGCGCTGCCCCTTCATCGCCTTGTTGTTTGATAGTATAAGCAATGAGAGGAAAAAAAGCAATGGGTTTTACGAGAAGTTTAAATTCGGGAACGGAGTGTGTTTTGTCGGGGAGGAAAGCGGGGCGAAAGGAGCGGCGGCGAAGGCCTTTGCCCGAGATGTCGTTTTGGGCGCCTGAAACGTCGCTTTGAGCGCTTGAGTTGTCGTTGATAGGGGATCTGCGGCCATTTATACTAATATCAGGAAAGAAAAATTCCCGATCAGGGAAAAAGGAACTTCAAGGAGGAAAGGAAAATGAAGAAAAGCTGCATCGCGTTTCTGTGTGTCCTACTGTTGGCTCTCTCCTGTTTTGTGCAGGGCTGCGGCGCGGTGCAGCCCGAGGCCGCCCCGGCGGAGCAGGCGCAGGCATAGGCTTCGCAGGCTCCGGCCCTGCCGGTCTTTACCCGCGGCGGCCGCTCCGAGCTGGCGCAGCTGGGCGAGGACTTCTACTGGATCGCCGGCGACCGCCTGCTGCGGCAGGGCAGCGGGGATGAGCAGCCCGCCGTCGCAGCCGAGGACGAGCGCCTGGTGGAGCTGCGTTGCCTGACCGGGTACGAGGGCAAGCTCTACGCCGTGGAGATGACCGGCGACAGCGGACTGCTCAAGATCGACCCGGAGAGCGGCGAGATCGAAAGCGTGCTGGAGCTGCGCTCCCTGTACCCTTATTTCGCCATCCACAACGACATGCTGTACCTGGCGCAAAACGGCGAGGACGGTTCGCGGCTGGTGACCTACTCGATGAAAGCGCTCGACCAGGAGCCGCAGCTGTTGTATGAGTACGAGGGCCCCTGCCTGATCGACTGCCCCAACTGGACGTACCGCGGCCTGGTGTTCAGCCTGCAGGCGCAGGACGAGGACGGCGCGCAGGCGATCGACGTGTGCCTGCTGGACGAGGGGACGGGCAAGATGCAGACGCTGGTCCAGAACAGCGCCCACTACGGCGGCACGCCCGCCGTCGGCTCCGACAGCTGCCTGGCCGTGCAGAAGGGGAGCGACGGCAAATTCGCGCTGATCCTCTATGGAACGGACGGCGAGGAGCGCGGTCGCTGGGAGGGCTATGCCTACCCGCCGATGGTGACCTACGCCTGCGGCCTCTACCTGGTGGACGAGGGCTACCGCCCCAGCGCCTACGGCGAGATGGAGGCGGACCGCGCGCTCTGGACCGTGGACGAGAACGGCAGCCGTTCCGAAAAGACAGTTACCTTGCCCGGCACGCCCGGCCGCTGCCTGTGGAGCGACGGCAAGACCGCCTGCTTCCACAGCGTGCAAGGCGCACAAGGCCCGCTGCTCATGGTGGAACTCTCCTAAATAAAACGCATAAACACACAACAAAGAAGCGCCTTTAAGCCGCAAGGCTTAAAGGCGCTTCTTTCTCTGTTTAGAAGGCCCTTTACAGCTCCACGCGCACGGGCCCGCAGGCGCGGATGCCTAAGACCGTGCAGGCGCCATCGCCAAAGACGGCGTTCAGCGTGCGCACGTACTCGTTCAGCAGGGCGCCCGGCACGAAGGCCAAAATGGTGCCCGCGAAGCCGCCGCCGTGGACGCGCCAGCCGCCGCTGCCCTTTAGGATGTGCTCGGACAGGGCGCAGGCCAGCGCCAGGGACTGGGAGTCGCTGCCGCCCACGTAGAGGTTCTGCAGCAGCTTCCAGCTGCTCTCGCCGGACTCCACGATGCGGGCAAGGAAGTCGGGCAGCCTGTCCTCTTTTAGCGCCTGCACCATGCCGCGCACGCGCTCGCTCTCGCTGAAGAAGTGCATGGCGCGCAGCAGGGCGCGGTCGCTCACCTTGCCGCAGGGTAAATGGGCGTAAAACTCCGCCGGGTCCACGTCCCGCAGCGTCTCCTTGCCAAAGCAGGCGGCCACGGAGCGCATCTCCGCGGGGATGGAGGCGTACTCCTGCGTCAGGTCGTCGTGGGAGGAACGGGTGGCGACCACCACCACGGAGAAGCCCCTGGCGGCGAAGTCGTACTGCACGGAGCTGAACACGGGGGCCTTCGGGTCCGCGAAGTCGATGCCGACCAGCCCGCCCACGGAGCAGGCGCTCTGGTCCATGAGCCCGCTGGGCTTGCCGAAGTAGTTGTTCTCCACGTACTGGCAGAGCTTGGCGCGCTCCACGGCATCCAGCTTGCCGCCGTTCCACAGGCCGTCCAGCACGCAGGCCATCAGCACCTCGAAGGCCGCCGAGGAGGACAGGCCGGAGCCGGAGAGCACGTCCGAGGTCATCACGCCGTTGAAGCCGCCGACCTTCAATCCCAGCTCCTTCAGCTTAAAGCACACGCCCCGGATGAGCGCGGTGGTGGTGCCGGCTTCCTTGGGGTCCATCTCCAAAGAGGCGGTGTCCACGACGAAGGGCCGCTCGTACCCCTCCGAATAGAGCGTGATGACGCCGTCGGTGGTGGGGGAAACGCAGGCGAGCATGTCCAGCGTCACGGCGGCGGCCAGCACGCAGCCGTGGTTGTGGTCGGTGTGGTTGCCGCCGATCTCCGTGCGGCCGGGCGCGGAGAAGAAGGCCGTCTCCGCCGCCCCGAACAGGGCCTCGTGCTTTTGTTGCAGGGCAAGATAGCGCGCCCTCTGCTTTTTAAGCGTTTCCTCGTTTTCGCCGTACAGGGCCTTGAGTGCCCGCGCGCCCGCTTCGCTTTGCAGGCGGGATGCAAGTGTCATGGTCATAAGCTGAAGCCTCCCATTTCCCCCGGGTCTTACCGGGGCTTGTTTTCTTCCTCTACCTGTATTATGGCAGATGCGCGCCCGCGGCGCAAGTGTGGAGGGCGAAATTTCGCGGGAATTTGCCCCTCCTTCAAGCGAAATGCGCCTTGTGCTTTTTCCGCCCATCGTTTATAATCGAAAGCGGATTTTTTATTTTCAAGAAAAGGGGGCCTTGCGGATGGACGCAAAGCAGGCGCTGGAAAAGCTGCTGGGATACGCCTTGGCGAAGGAGCTGATCGAGGAAGCGGACGTGCCCTACTGCCGCAACCTGCTCCTGGACGCGCTTGGGCTGGACGCGCCGGGGGAGTATCGGCTGAACGGCGAGCGCCCGGAACAGGCGATAGAGACGGCGAAGCCCTATCTGGATATACTCTTGGAAGACGCGGTCATGCGCGGCGCGGTCGCGGACTCGGCCGCCTCCCGGGAGCTGCTCGCCGGCCGCCTGATGGGCTGCTTGACCGCGCGGCCCTCGGAGATCAACAGGAAGTTCTGGGCGCTGTATGAAACGCAGGGCCCGGAGGCGGCCACCGACTGGTTCTACCGGCTCTGCCGCGACAACGACTACATCCACGTGGACGCCATCCGCCAGAACCAGGTGATCCGCCAGAAGGCCGCCTGCGGCGAGCTGGTGATCACCATCAACCTCTCCAAGCCCGAAAAGGATCCCCGCGACATCGCCCTGGCGCTGCAAAAAAAGGCCTCGGAATACCCCCGCTGCATGCTTTGCGCGGAGAACCCCGGCTACGCGGGGCGCATCGGCTTCCCGCCCCGACAGAACCACCGCATCGTGCCCGTGAAGCTGGGCGGGGAAAGCTGGTATCTGCAGTATTCGCCCTACCTCTACTACAACGAGCACTGCATCGTGCTGTGCGAAACGCACAGGCCCATGCACATCGGCCCCGAGAGCTTCCGCCGCCTGTTCGACTTCGTGGAGCAGTTCCCCCACTACTTCATCGGCTCCAACGCGGACCTGCCCATCGTGGGCGGCTCCATCCTGACCCACGACCACTTCCAGGGCGGCCGCTGCGTGTTCCCCATGACCGTCGCGCCCATCCGCGTGCCCCTGCATAGCCCCGTTCCCGGCGTGGAGGCGGGCATACTCGATTGGCCGCTCTCCGCCCTGCGCCTGCGCGGCACGGACAGGGCGGCCCTGCAAAGGGCGGCGGAGGAGACGCTGACCGCCTGGCGGGAATACTCCGCCCCCTCCTTAGACATTTTGGCCCGGACGGACGCGCCCCACAACACGATCACGCCCATTTTGCGCAGGGACGGCGCTTCTTACGTGTTCGACCTAGTGCTGCGCAACAACCGCACCACGCCGGAGCACCCCTTGGGCCTGTTCCATCCCCACGCGGACCTGCACCACGTGAAGAAGGAGAACATCGGCCTCATCGAGGTGATGGGCCTGTTCATCCTGCCCGGAAGGCTGAAGGCCGAGCTGGCCGCGCTGGAGACGCTGCTCACCCGCCCCGGCGAGCCGGAGCTCACCGAGAACGACCACCTCTACAAGCACCTGCCCTGGTTCCGCGAGCTGCGGGAGCGTCACGGCGTGCTGTCCCCGGAGAAGGCGGAGGAGACGCTGCGGCAGGCGCTGGCGGCCAAGTGCCAGCGTGTGCTGGAGGACGCGGGCGTGTTCAAGCAGGACGAAGAGGGCATAGAGGGCTTCCTGCGCTTTGTGCAGGCCCTGGGCTACACGAAGGCCTGACGGCCGCCCCCCCCAACGTTACGAAAAAGGCCCCCGCCGCTTTAAGATGCGGCGGGGGCCTTCCTGATGATATAAGAAGCGGGCGGAAGCAGCTGCTTCCGCCCGCGGGTCTCTGTTTGAAGGGATGTTAGATCAGTTACCACTTTCTTCGTAGGCGAACTCCAGACCACAGTCGACGCAATCCTTGATGCCCACGCGGTTCTCATTCAGACGCCAGTGATGGCCGGTGAGCGGAATGTCTTCCTGCTTGGTAGCGCCGCAGTTGGAGCAGGTGTACTCCATCACGCCGCCATGCTGGCAGGTGGCCGGAACGACGGTGACGCCGCTGCCCCAGGAGTGGAAGGTCTTGTTCTCGGTGACGGTGGTGCGCTCTTCACCGCAGACCGAGCATTTCTTAGTCTCGGTGCCGTCGTGGTCGCAGGTAGCGGAGGTGCTGCCGGTGACCACGAACTTATGGCCCAACGCCTCGATGCGCCTGCCCTCGGACTGGGCGCCGCAGTAGATGCACACCTTGTACTTGTAGCCGAAGCTGGTGCAGGTGGGATCGGGGCCTTCCTCGTAGCTGCTCCACACGTGGGCGGTCCTGTCAGAGTAGTTGATCGTGCCCTTACGCATGCCGCAGTTGGCGCACTCCTGGTAGCGGGTGCCATTCTTGGAGCAGGTGGCGGGGGTCTCGTGGGTCACGAAGTTGTGGCCCAAAGCGGGGGTCTTCACCTCGTTGATCTTGGTGCCGCAGATGGTGCACTGGTCGTAGCTGGAGCCGCTCTTGACGCAGGTCGCGGCGGTCTCGTGGTGCACGTAGTTGTGGGAGCCGGTCTTGGAACCGTAGGTGGTGGACTGGGTGGTCTTGCCGCAGGCGCAGGTCCTGTACTGGGAGCCGGGGCCGGCGCAGTTGGGCTGGCGGTTGACGATCCAACCGCTCGTGAACACGTGGTTAGAGCCGGAGCACATCGCGCCGGAGCTCTGCTTGGCCGGGGCCTGGGTGGGCGCGGCAGCCTTGGGAGCCTGGGTAGGCGCGGCGGCGGCCTTGGTAGCCTGAGGCGCGGCGGCCTTGGTGGCGGCCGGAGCCTTCGTGGCAGGTGCCTGGGTCGCGGCGGGGGCCTTAGTCGCGGGCACCTGGGTAGCGGCGGCCTTCGTCTCCGCGGCCTTGGTGGCCTCGGGAGCCTTGGTCTCCACGGCCTGGGTCTCGGCGGCCTTCATCTCGGCGGGAGCCTGGGTCTCCGCGGCCTTGGTCTCGGCGGGAGCCTGGGTCTCGGGCGCCTTGGTGGCCTCGGGAGCCTTAGTGGCTTCCTCCACCTTCTTCTGCTCGGCCCCGCCGAACAGGTTGTGCATCAGGTTGCTGAGCAGGCCCTCGTCCTCGGGCTGCTGCTCCTCTTGCGCGATGGTCTCGGGAGCGGCTGCAACGCCGGAAGTCCCTTCAGCCTCAGCTTCACCCGTAGCGGAAGCGGCGCCGCCATCCGCAGCGTTGTCGGATGCCAGGTCGCCCTGCTCCAGGGTGTAGAAGGGATCGTTGGCCGTTGCGGCCGGGGACTCAGGTGCGACGTCGGGCAAAACGGTCTGCGCGGCGCAGCCAGAGCAAAGAACGGCCAGCACCGTCAAGACGGCGGCCAGGGAAATGCGAAGGGTCCGGCTCCATTTACGTCCATGGTTCTTCATAGTGTCTGCCTCCTTGCTGGTCGGGCATTCCGATCTTTAGGGCCGCCGCAGTTGCCGGAAGATACAGGGGGACGCGGCTCCCTTTTGATCGGTACCATCATTTTAATGTATTGCGCGGCGCTTTGCAATAGATTTCCATCTCTTTTTTCAAAAAAGAAACGAAAAAAGAGGCGGGGAAAAGGCCGGGCAAAAAACGACAGGGCCCCCGAGCTTTCCCGGAGGCCCCGCAATCAGGCATGACTTCAATTTTTACGCCGCATATAGGCGTCCATCGCCCTGGCCGCGGCCTTGCCCGCGCCCATGGCCAGGATCACCGTGGCCGCGCCGGTGACCGCGTCGCCGCCGGCGAACACGCCCTCGCGGCTGGTCGCGCCGGTCTCCTCGTCGGCGACGATGCAGCCCCATTTATTCGTGTCGAGGCCCCGCGTTGTGGAACGGATCAGCGGGTTGGGCGAGGTGCCGATGGCGATGATCACGCAGTCCACATCCAGCAGGAACTCCGAGCCCGGCACCGCGATGGGCCTGCGGCGGCCGGAGGCGTCCGGCTCGCCCAGCTCCATGCGGATGCACTCCATGGCGCGCACGTTCATCCGCTCGTCGCCAAGGATGCGCACGGGGTTGTTGAGCAGGAGGAAGTCGATGCCCTCCTCCATGGCGTGCTCCACTTCCTCCTTGCGGGCGGGCAGCTCCTCCAAGGAGCGGCGGTAGACGATGTAGACGTTCTCCGCGCCCAAGCGCAGCGCGCAGCGGGCCGCGTCCATGGCCACGTTGCCGCCGCCCACCACGGCCACGTTGCGGGCGTGGAGGATGGGGGTCTGGCTGTCGTCGCGGTAGGCCTGCATGAGGTTGATGCGGGTCAGGAACTCGTTGGCGGAGTAGACGCCCTTGAGGTTCTCGCCTTCGATGCCCATGAAGTTGGGCAGGCCCGCGCCGGAGCCGATGAACACGGACTCAAAGCCCTGCTCGAACAACTCGTCGATGGTGAAGACGCGGCCCACCACCATGTTGGTCTGGATGGTGACGCCCAGGGCCTTCAGGCCCTCGATCTCCCTGCGCACGATCTCCTTGGGCAGACGGAACTGCGGGATGCCGTAGACCAGCACGCCGCCGGCCACGTGCAGCGCCTCGAACACGGTCACCTCGTAGCCGAGCTTCGCCAGATCGCCCGCGCAGGTGAGGCCCGCGGGGCCCGCGCCGACGACGGCCGCCTTGTGCCCGTTGGAGGCGGGGCGGGCGGGCTGGGCGTGCGCGTTGTTCATGTGCCAGTCGGCCACGAAGCGCTCCAGGCGGCCGATGGCCACCGGCTCGCCCTTGATGCCGCGCACGCAGCGCTGTTCGCACTGGGTCTCCTGCGGGCAGACGCGGCCGCAGACCGCGGGCAGGGAGGTGGAAGCGCTCAGGACCTCGTAGGCCTCCTCCACCTTGCCGTCCTTCAGCTTGCTCAAAAAGCCGGGGATGTCGATGCGCACCGGGCAGCCGTCCACGCAGGGACGGTGCCTGCAGTTCAGGCACCGGGCCGCCTCGTCCATCGCCT
>CANQPP010000031.1 GCA_947625765.1 uncultured Clostridia bacterium | reverse complement strand
GCGAAAGCCGTCACCCAGCGGATGCCGGGCGTGTACGGCGTCACGGTGGGCCTTCTCGGCGCGGGCATGATCGGCAAGATGCTGATCGAGCGGCTGCACAGCGTGCACGTGGACGTGCTGGTGTTCGACCCGTTCCTGTCTGAGGAGCAGGCGCGGGCCCTGGGCGTTCGCAAGGCGGAGACGCTGGAGGAGCTGTTTTCCTCCTGTGAGCTGGTGTCCAACCACCTGGCCAACAACGAGCAGACCCGCGGGATGCTGCGCTACGAGCACTTCCGGCTCCTGAAGGAGAACGCGGTGTTCATAAACACCGGCAGGCACGCGCAGATCGAGGAGGAGGGCTTCATCCGCTTCCTCGCCGAGCGGCCGGACGTGAGCGCCGTGCTGGACGTGACCGACCCCCGCGAGCCCCTACCGGCGGGCCATCCCTTCTTCTCCCTGCCCAACGTGACGCTGACGCCGCACATCGCCGGGAGCATCGGCCTGGAGGTGCAGCGCATGGGCGAATACATGGCGGAGGAATACCGCGCCTTTGCACAGGGGAAGCCCGTCCGCTACCGGGTGAGCGAGGAGATGCTGCGCACCATGGCGTGACGTGCGCCGATCGACACGCATTCTTTAGCTAAGATACACGGCACAAAGGGGGAAACGGCATGCGGAGATTGGGGGAAACGCGGACGGATGCGCCCCGGCCCATCCGCGTTCTGCAGATCGGCGAGGGCAACTTCCTGCGCGCGTTTTTCGATGCGATGCTGGACGAGAGCAACGAGCTGGGTTACACGAACGCGGGCGTGGCGCTCATAAAGCCCACGGATTGCGGGGACCTGTCCGTGTTCAAGCAGCAGAACGGGGTCTTTACCGTGGTGCTGCGGGGGCTGCGGGACGGCGTTCCCGTGCAGCGGGGCCGCGTGGTGCGCTGCGTGCAGCGGCTGGTCGACCCTCATGAGGACTTCGCCGCCTTCCTTGCATTGGCGGGAGAGAAGGAGCTGCGCTTCGTCGTCTCCAACACCACGGAGGCGGGCATCCGCCTCTTTGACGAGGACAGGGCAAGCGATTGGCCGCCCCGCTCCTTCCCGGCCAAGCTCACGCTCTTTCTGTATGAGCGCTTCCGTCTCTTTTCCGGCGACCGGGAAAAGGGCCTCATCCTGCTGCCCACGGAGCTCATCGACGACAACGGCGCGCGCCTGCTTGAGGCGGTGCTGGAGTGCGGCCGCAGGTTCCAGCTGGGTGGGGACTTCGCCGCCTGGGTGCGGGAGGCCTGCGAGTTTGCGGACACATTGGTCGACCGCATCGTGAGCGGCTATCCTGCCGACGCGGAAGCGCTGTGCTCGCAGCTGGGCTACGAGGATCGGCTGCTCACCGTGGGCGAGCCCTACGCGCTTTGGGCCATCCGCTGCCGCGACCCGGAGGCGCTCTCCCGCGAGCTACCGCTGGACAAGGCCGGCCAGCCCGTCCTCTACACCAGGGACTTAACGCCCTACCGAACGCGCAAGCTGCGCCTGCTCAACGGCGCGCACACCGGCTGCATGCCCCTGGCCCATCTGCTGGGCTGTACGCTCGTGCGGGAGGCGATGGAGGACTTGGGCCTCACCGCGCACATGCGGGCCATGCTGGAGGAGGAAGTGCTGCCCACCATCCCCGGCTCCGCGGAGGAAAGCCGCGCCTTTCTCTCCCAGGTGCTCGAGCGCTTCCGCAACCCGTACCTCGACCACAAGATCCTCTCGATCGCTATGAACTCCACCGCCAAGTGGCGTGCGCGGATACTGCCATCATTACAGGATTCCGTGGCGCTGACCGGCGTCCTGCCCCGGCGGCTGTGCTTCTCGCTCTCCGCGCTGCTTGCGCTGTACCTGCGCGCGCCCGAGGGCCTGCGGGACGAAGCGGAAGTGCTCGCCTTCTTTGAAAAGTACCGCGGCCGCCTCCACGATCTCGCCTTCGTGCGGGAATACCTCGCCGCCTTCCAGCCGGAAGCCGGGCGGATCGCGGGCCTGGGCGGGGCGGTGGCCGAAGGCCTTCACAACATCGAAACGCTGGGCCTCCGCGCGGCGCTGCGGGCCCTGTCCGTTTGACGTCTTGATCTACAAGGAGGCATCGTGCGCTTGCAAGCCCTTCGCATACACCCGCGGGACAACGTGGCCGTGGCGCTGACCGAGCTGCGCGCGGGGGAGGTCGTTTTGTCCGTGCGCCTCAAGCAGGACGTGCCCGCCGGGCACAAGCTGGCGCTTCTGCCCATCGCGCAGGGAGAGACGGTGGTCAAGTACGGCTGCCCCATCGGCGAAGCCGTGCGGCCCATCGCCCCCGGCGAATGGGTGCACGGCCACAACCTGCGCACGCGACTGGCTGGAAGCCGGGAATACGTGTACAAACCCGCGCCGCCCGCGCCCGCCGTGCCTTTTCAGGGCAGCTTCTCCGGCTACCTCCGAAAGGACGGCCGCGCGGGGATCCGCAACGAGGTCTGGGTCCTGCCCACGGTGGGCTGCGTGAACGGCCTGGCCGAGCGCCTGGCCGCGGAGGCCCACGCCTGCCGCCCAAAGGGCGTGGACGGCGTCTACGCCTTTACGCACCCCTACGGCTGCTCCCAGCTGGGCGGGGACCTGGCCGCCACGCAGGACCTGCTGGCGGGGTTCTGCCGCCACCCCAACGCCGCCGGCGTGCTGGTGCTGGGCCTGGGCTGCGAGAACAACCACATCCGCGCCTTTCGGGAGCGGACAGGCCTTGTGCCCTCCGAGCGCCTGCGCTTCCTGAACGCCCAGGACGAGGAGGACGAGCTGCGCGCGGGCGCTGCTATCCTGCAGGAGCTGATGGACCTGGCCGCCGGGGACAGGCGGCGCGAGCTGCCGCTCTCTTACCTCACCATCGGCCTTAAATGCGGCGGCTCCGACGGCTATTCGGGCATCAGCGCAAACCCGCTGGTCGGGCGGCTCACGGACGGCCTCTGCGCCGCCGGGGCGCGCTGCCTGCTCACGGAGGTGCCGGAGATGTTCGGCGCGGAGGAGCTGCTTTTCTCCCGCTGCCGGAACGAGGAGGTCTTTCGCCAGGCGGCGGGGCTCATCAACGGCTTTAAGGACTACTTTGTCGCCCACGGCCAGCCGGTTTCCGAGAACCCCTCGCCGGGCAACCGGGAGGGCGGCATCACCACGCTGGAGGAAAAGTCCCTGGGCTGCGTGCAGAAGGGCGGCTCCGCACCCGTGGAAGGCGTGCTGGACTTAGGTCAGCAGCCAAAGACAAGCGGGCTGCACCTTCTGCGCGCCCCCGGCAACGACCTGGTCTCCTCCACGGCCCTGTGCGCCTCCGGGGCGCAGCTGCTGCTCTTTACCACGGGCCGGGGAACGCCCTTCGGCGCGCCCGCGCCCACGCTCAAGCTCGCCTCCAACCCCGCTCTGGCCGCCCGCAAGCCCCACTGGGTGGACTTCGACGCAAGCCCCGTCCTGCGGGGAGAGCCCATGGAGGAGGCCGCGCAGTCCCTGCTGGAGCTGGTGCTGGAGACCGCCTCCGGCCGCCCCGCCAAAAGCGAAAAAAACGGCTATCGCCAAATCGCCCTGTTCAAGGACGGCGTCACGCTGTAAAACCGCCCTATAAACGCCGTTCCATAAGCGTCACTTCATCAAAAGACCCGCGCCTGCTCCGACAAAGAGAACAAGCGCGGGTTTCTATTAAGAGAAAGACGGCCTCAAATGCGGTTTTTTCTCAAGAACAGCAATGGAAGAGACCGCGCTTGTTCCGGCAAGCAAGGAACAGGCGCGGGTTCATGTATGGAGAAAGGCGGCGCTTCAAGCCCCCAGCTTGCAGGGAACACCGATGAAAGAAACCGCGCTCGCTCCGAAAACAGAAGGAACGGGCGCGGTTTTATGTATTGGGAAAGGCGGGTATTTCAGGTGCCCTGCTTGTGGGCGTCCAACTCGCGGTACTCGTCCATCCGGGCGACGCAGCCCTCGGCGTCGATCTCGCCGCGCAGCAGGCTGTCGAAGGCGGCGGCCACGTCGTCGGCGCTGTACCCCACGATCCGGGAGGCGGCGGTGGAGACCCGCTCCTTCTCGGCGATGGAGGCGGCGGCGTCCTGCACCATCTGGGACTGTATGTTGGTGGTCTGGCCGCGGAAGCAGCTCACCGTGGAGATGCCGTCGAAGGCGGCGTTGTAGTTCTCCGGCTCGGCGCAGAAGGAAAGGAACTCCAAGGCCTTGTCCACCTGCTCCCCGTTGCGGTTGACCAGCATCATGTTGAGGTTGCCGCCCTCGTAGGTGCCCCCGTCCACGGTGTTGAGGAACACGGGCATGAGGGCGAAGTCCTCCTTGGTGTACTTGCCACCCTCAAAGTCGGTGTAGAACCAGGTATCCCAGATGAACGTCATCACGGCCTCGCCGGAGCCCAGCTTCTCTCCTATGTCCGACCAGCCGGTGTTCATGTAATCCTCGCCAAACCAGCCGTTCTTGGCGGCGCTTTGGATCCAGCGGGCCATGTCCACAACTTCCGGTATGTCCGCGTAGGAGATCTGGCCGCCGTTGAGCTGCTCGAGCCGCTCCGGGTCGTCGGCAAAGAGCGGGTCCAGGGGGAACTGGTACATCCAGGTGCAGCCGTTCTGGGGCCAGCAGATGGGCGTCATGCCGATGCTCATCAGCGCCTGGCAGAGCATGTCGAACTCGGCCTGCGTGGCGGCTGGCTTCAGCCCCAGGCCGTCCAGCAGGGTCTTGTTGTAGTAGCAGCCGGAGACGGAGCTTTCCCAGAAGGGCAGGCCCAGAAGGTCGCCGTCGGCGCTCAAGCAGTAGGCCAGGGCGCTGTCGGTCAGGTCCTCCATCCAGGGCTGGTCGTTCAGGGGCAGGAAGTTGGCGGATACGTCGAAGCGGTTTAAGTCCGCGTTGTGGAAGTGCATGAGTATGTCCGGCGCGCTTCCCTCGGAAAAGGCGCGGGAGGCCTTCTCCTCGAACTCGGCGTCCTCGAACTCCACGAGCTTGAGCTCGTTGCCCGTCTTTTCCCGGTAGCGGTCGAAGACGCAGCGCATGTAGCTCTTTTCCATATCGCTCTTTTTGCCCATGATCGTAAGCGTCACGCCGCTGGTGCGGGCGCTGGGCGCGGCGCAGGACGTAAGGCTCAAAACCAGGAACACGGCGCAAAGGATCAGCGCCCAGCGGGATCGAACGCGCATAGTGGATCCCTCCTTAACTCTTTTGTGAAAGGCCCGCAGCGGGCGAATATCTCCCCTTATCCCTGTTCCGCCTCGCTCTCCTTCAGCAGGCGGGCGAGCGTCTTGCGCACCGCGTCCATGTCGATGGGCTTGGCCAGGTGGCCGTTCATGCCCGAATCCATGGAAACGCGCACGTCCTCGGCGAAGGTGTTGGCGGTCATGGCCACGATGGGGATCGTGGCGGCCCTGGGATGGGAAGAGGCGCGGATGGCCCGCGTGGCCTCATAGCCGTTCATGATGGGCATCTGCACGTCCATGAGGATCATGTCGTACCTGTCGGGCTCGGCCTCAAGGAACATGTCCACGGCCTGCCGGCCGTTGACCGCCAGCTCGCAGTGGGCGCCCTCGATGTCCATCATCTCGGTCAGGATCTCGGCGTTGAGCTCGTTGTCCTCGGCCACCAGGAACAGCCTGCCCTTCAAGGGGCTCTCCTCGGGCGCGGGCGTTTGTTTCTCCTGGGAGGGCGCGTCCGCGAACAGCGGGCGGATGGCCTGCCAGAAGGTGGAGGTGAAGAAGGGCTTGGGCATGAAGGCGTCGATGCCCGCCTCGCGCGCCTGCTTCTCGATCTCCGTCCAGTCGTAGGAGGTGAGCACCAGGATGGGCACGTGCCCGCCCACGCGGGCGCGGATGCGGCGGGCGGCCTCCACGCCGTCCACGCCGGGCATCTTCCAGTCCAGCAGGATCACGTCGAACTCCTCGTCCGCCCGGTGGGCGGCCACGGCCTTCTCCACGGCCTCCTCGCCGGAGGTGGCGAAGGCGACCTCCACGCCGGTGCCGCGCATCATCTCCTGGATGCCCAGGCAGATGTCCTCCTCGTCGTCGGCCACCAAAATGCGGTTGACCTTCTGGCGGAACCAGGCGTCGGCGGTCTCCTCCTCGGGCAGGGCGAAGGACAGCTCCACCGTAAAGACGCTGCCCTTGCCGGGCTCGCTCTCCACGGAGATGATGCCGCCCATCAAGTCCACCAGGTTCTTGGTGATGGCCATGCCAAGGCCCGTGCCCTGGATCTTGTTGGTGACGGAGTTGATCTCCCGGCTGAAGGGGGCGAACACCTTCTGCTGGAACTCCTCGCTCATGCCGATGCCGTTGTCCCGCACCTCAAAGCGCAGCTTTGCGTATTGGGGCGCAGGCTGGGGCAGCTGGCTCACGGTGAACTCGATGCGGCCGCAGGCGGGGGTGTACTTGACGGCGTTGGAGAGCAGGTTGATGAGGATCTGGTTGAGGCGCAGCCGATCTCCCAGGATGCCCTCGGGCGGCGCGCCCTGCACGTGCATGGTGAAGATCTGGCCCTTGGCCCGGGCCTGGGGCGCGATGATGATGTTGAGCCCCTCCAGCAGCTCGGGCAGGCTGAAGCGCTCCACGTTCAGGGAGGTCTTGCCGCTCTCGATCTTGCTCATGTCCAGCACGTCGTTGATGAGGCTGAGCAGGTGCTGGCTGGAGGCCGTGATCTTGCGGGTGTACTCGCGCACCTTGTCCGGCTCGTCGGCGTCCTTCTCAAGGAGCGTGGAGAAGCCCACGATGGCGTTCATGGGCGTGCGGATGTCGTGGGACATGTTGGAGAGGAAGTTGCTCTTGGCCTCGTTGGCGCTGCGGGCGGCGTCCAGCGCCTCCTGCAGGTTCTGCGTCATCTGCCGCTCCTGCGTGCGGTCGGACATGACGACGACGTACTTGTTCTCCTCCCCCACGCCCACGTGGTAGACGGTCATGCGGTACCAGCGGCGCTCGCCGGTGGTCTGGTGCCTGTATTCGCACACGCGGTAGATGCTGCCGTTCATGGGGATGGACTGCAGCTCCTCTTTGGGGATGAACACATCCCCGTTGATGGCGCACTTTTCCATCACGCGCACATCCTCACGCACCGCCTGGGCGGGGATGCCCAAAAGCCTTTCCACGTTGTCGCTGATGTAGTCCATCCGCGGCGCGTCGATGTCCAGCATGAGGAAGATATCATCCACGCTGCTGGAGAGGGCGTTGAACATCAGGTCCCTGTAATGCAGCTCCCTTCGGTTCTTGCGCAGCTGCCTGCGGCTGGACTGCACCAGCAGCGCCGCGGCGGTCAGGCCCAGCATGAGGAAGATGGCCAAAAACACGCCCACGGTGATCTTCTGCACAGAGAGGAAGCCCGCGCTCACCGCGCTCTGGGGCACCACGGAGAGCAAAACCAGATCCTGGAAGCCCACGGGCTGGTAGAGCAGGCAGTGGTCCACGTTGCCGATGCGGCAGCGGACGATATCCGTCTTGCCCGCCTGCCAGCCGGCCTGCAGCTCGGCAAGCTCCGTTTGGCTTAAGTCGGAGGCGGCCTTTAGATACAGCAGATAGTCCGCGAACACGCTGCCGCCCGTCTGGGTGGAGAGCAGCACGCGGCCGTCGCTGTGGATGACGAAGCAGCGGGCGTCCCCGGCGAAGGCGTCCACGTTGAGGGAGGCGGCCAGGTCCGCGTTGTTGTAGCTGACGGCGATGGCATCATACGAAAAGCCCTCGTACTCCCCCGCGGGCACGGGGGCCACGAACACGGTGACGTCCTCGCCGCTGGCGAGCTTTTCGCCGACCATGATGGGCTCGCCCCTTTGCAGGGGCTCCCAGTCGCTGCCCGGGTCGAAGGCGCCCATTTGGCCGTCCGGCGTCATGCTCTGCCCGCTGAAGGACAGGAAGTAGAAGCCGGAAAAGTCCCAATATTCCTGCTCGTCCTTTAGGAACTTCTCCGGGTCCGCGCTCTGGGGCAGGCTCTCGCCCCAGGAGCGGAGCATGCCCCAGTTGCGCTCCACGAAGGAGCCGAAGGCGCGGTTGACCTGGCTGTAGATCTCGCTCAGGTGGCGGGTGCTGTCCTCGTAGATCCTCTCGGAGATGAAGTCGTCGTAGAGAAAGCCCAGCACGGCGGCGGCCAGGCACACGGCGGCCACCACGATCCAGACAAGGGACCTGGAGATCCACTTCTTCATTTCGATCCTCGCGCTCCTCCTGCTTCTCCCCCCGGAAGAGTTCCTGACGGGCAGTTTGATTCCATCATATTGTACCATAGACATACGCAGAAAGCAATTCGCAGCTTTGGGCAAAAGCGCTCACTTAACAGGAAGGAACGCCCTTTTTTTGGGGGAGGCGTTTGGCAGGGGCGCAGCTTGTCCTTTTCAATCGGGGAAAAAGATGGTATGATATAGGGAAAGGCTCATAGGAAGGCCCTTTTGCTTAAATCCTGACCGACAGGGGAGGAGACGCCCATGTTTTACGACCGCCTGTGCGCCCACCGGCGCGCCCTGCACCGGATCCCGGAGATCGCCATGCAGGAGACAAAGACGCATGAATACCTCTTTGCGGCCCTTACGGCCCTGGAGCCGGACGCCCTGTGCGAGATCGGCACGGGGCTGAAGGCCGTGTTCCTCTGCGGGAAGGAGAACGCAAAGACCCTTGCCTTCCGCGCGGACATCGACGCCCTGCGCGTGGAGGAAAAGACGGGTCTGGCCTTCCGTTCCGGCCACGAGGGCTTCATGCACGCCTGCGGCCACGACGGGCACATGGCGCTGCTGCTCTCCTTCTGCGAATACGTCGCCGCCCACCGAAAGGAACTGCGCTGCAACGTGGTTGCCCTGTTCCAGCCCGGCGAGGAGGGCGCGCTGGGCGCGCGGGAGATGATCCGCGGCGGCGCGCTGGAGAACCCCCACGTGGACGAGGTGTACGGCGGCCACCTGATGCCCTCCTATGAGAAGGGGAAGATCGGCCTGTCCGCCGGGCCCGTGATGGCGGGGAATTTGAGCTTTGACCTGATCGTGCGCGGCAGGACCGCCCACGGGGCCTCGCCCCAGATGGGCGTGGACAGCGTGCTGGCCGCCTGCCACGCCGTGTGCGCCATCCAGTCCGCCCTGAGCCGCTTGGATCCCACCCAGCCGCACCTGGTCACCTTCGGGGACATCCACGGCGGCGGCATGCGCAACATCTTGGCCGAGGAGGTCCGCGCCGAGGGCATGATCCGCTATTACTCTATGGAACACAAGGGGGAAATGTTCCGCGCCATCGAGAACGCGGCCAAGGGCGCGGCGGCCGCCTTCGGGGCCAGCGCCGAGATCCTCTGGGACGACCGCGAGTACCCGCCCGTGGTCAACGATGCATCCTGCGTGGAAAAGGCCGCCTCGCTGCTCGGGGAGGCCCACGTTCCCCAGCAGGCGCAGATGATCGCCGAGGACTTCTCCTGCTACCTGAACGAGCGGCCCGGCTGCTTTGCCTTCATCGGCTGCGGGCAGGAGGGCATGCGGGAGCCGCTGCACTCCAACCGCTTCAACTTCGACGAGGCCGCGCTGGAGACGATGCTGGACCTGTACATCCGCCTGGCCTTCTGAAAAAAGAAAGCAAGGTCATGACCGCATCTTAAGTTCCCCCTCGGCTTTTACATCACGGCCAGCTTTAAAGGAAGTGTTTCGCATGCCCTTTGGGATCGGCGATCTGTTTGGCATCCTTGGCGGCGGGGCATGGCTCGCCAAGGAGGGCGTCAAGGAAATTTCCGAGCAGGCGGAAAACCGAGACAGGAATGCGCTCATCGACGCTTATGTGGCGGAGCACACTGATCCTGCGCTCGAGGAGAAGCTGAAAAAAGACCTTCTCGATCCGGCGCTGCACGACGGTATTTGGAAGGCCCTCGAAAGCTATAAGCTCGATCATCCGGCGTGGTGCAGGGAGCATGAGAAAACCGGCTGGTATGGAGCGTACACGCGGAAGTTCTACGAGCCGAATTTCGGTTGGCAGGACATAGGCTTGAAACGGGTCCCTCTGTTGGATGCAAAGGGCTCGGTTCGCGGCAGGAACGCGCAGGAGGAAGAGAGGCTTGCCGCCAACCGCAGCCTGGTCCTCCAGATGCTGCTTGAAATGCACGGCAAGATGCGTCATGACATCGCGCTTTTGGAGGCGCGGAAGAAATATCCGCTTCCAAAGAGCAAACGGTCTTGGTAAGGAGAAAAGCCGCTAGGCGTGCTTTTCTTTTCATAAGAACGACCCGACATCCACTCACCCACGAAAAAAGGAGGCATATCACGCCATGGGTCTTTTCCAGGGACTGTTCCAGGGCAAGGCCAACCGGCCGGACTTCACGCCCGACATGCTGCCCAAGAACCGCTTTGAGCTGTTCTTCGAAATGCTCAAGCTGAACCTGTTCAACCTGGTGAAGGTCAACGCCTTCTACCTGCTGTTCACCATCCCCATGTGGATCTGGATCTACATGAACTTCCGGCTGCTGATGAACATGGTCACCACCGCGGCGGATTCCGACGCGCTGATGCAGCAGCTGTCGCAGTTCTTCACCCAGGGGCAGTACACCGTGGTACTGCTGGGCTTCGTGCCCTGCATCTTCGTGTTGGGCCCCGGAAAGGCCGGCCTTAAGTACGTGACCCGCAACTGGGCCAGGGACGAGCACGCCTACCCCTGGTCGGACTTCGTCTACGCGATGAAGCAGAACTGGAAACAGGCCTTAGGCCTGTCCACACTCAATGCGGCGGTGTTCTTCTTAGGGCTTTTCGGGCTCAACTTCTACTCCCTCATGGGGCAGGAGAGCGTGATCTATGTGATCCTGCAGACGGTGCTTGTGGTGCTGCTGGTCGTTTACCTGCTCATCAACCTCTACGCCTGGCCCATGATGGTGACGTATGAGATGTCCTTTAAGAACATACTGCGCAACTCCCTGATCGTGGCCGTGGGCCGTCTGCCGCTGAGCCTGTTGTATGCGCTCATCACGGCCCTGCCCATGGTGCTCTGCGCCCTGTATCCGCCCCTCATCCTCTACTACCTGTTCTTCGGCTATGCCTTCCATTCTTTCTTAAACGTCTCCTTCACCAACGGCGTGTTCGACGTCTACATCAACCCGCGCATCGAGGGCGCGGAGGTGCGCCGCGGCCTGCGCAAGGAGGAGGACGAGGACGACGAGTACGAATACGTGGACATCGACGAGGACGAGGACGAAGACGAGGACGGCGGGGACAAAAAATGAGCGCCTATCTGGGCCTGGCCGAGCTGTATGACGAGCTGATGAGCGACGTGGACTACGACGGCTGGCTGCGCTTTTATCTTGCAAACGTCCAGGTCCCCCGGGGCGGCCGCGTCGCGGACATCGCCTGCGGCACCGGGGCCTTCGCCCTGCGCCTTGCCAAGATGGGCTTTTCCGTCACAGGCGTGGACCTCTCCGAGGCCATGCTGGCAAGGGCCCAGGAGAAGGCTCGGCAGCAGGGCGCGCGGGCGCAGTTCGTCCGCCAGGACATGACGCGCCTTAGCCTGCCCCGGCCCGTTTCCCTGCTTTTGTGCGGCTGCGACGGGCTCAACTACCTGCCGGACGAGAAGGCCCTGACCGCCTTCTTCCATCGTGCCTTTGACTGCCTGCTGCCCGGCGGCGCGCTCGCCTTCGACCTTTCCACCTACGAAAAGTTCCAAGGGATGGACGGCCAGCTCTACGGCGAGGACCGGGAGGAGCTGAGCTACCTCTGGTTCAACGAGCTGGACAGGGAGAAGCGCAGGCTCTCGATGGACTTATCCTTCTTCGTGCGCCAGGAGGACGGCCGCTACAAAAAGTTCACCGAGCACCACGTGCAGACCGCCCACGACGAGGATGCGCTGCGCGTTCTGCTCACGCAGGCGGGCTTTGTGAACGTGCGCGCGCTCCCCGGCCCGCAGGGAGCGGAGCGGCTGTACATGTTCGCCGAGCGGCCGACCGGGGCGGGGTAAGGGGATGTATCCGAGCAGAGAGAAAGCCCTCATGCTGCTTCAAGAAGCGGAGCGCAGGAACCCCGGCCCCTGGGCGGGCCACAGCCGGGTGGCCGCCTCCTGCGCCGAGCGCATCGCGGATCGCTGTCCGGGGATGGACGCGGACAAAGCCTACGTGTTGGGCCTGCTCCACGACATCGGCCGCCGGGCGGGCGTGCGGCAGCTGGGGCACGTGGCGGAAGGTGTCGCCTACATGAAGGCCCTGGGCTATGACGAGGCGGCGCGGGTCTGCCTGTCCCATTCGTTCAATACCCAAAGCGTCAAAGAATACGTGGGCAAAGCGGACGTGACCAAAGAAGAAATGGCCGCGATCCGCGAGGGGCTCGACTCCATGGCCTACGACGACTACGACCGGCTGATCCAGCTCTGCGACGCCATCGCCGGAACAGAGGGCGTGATGGACATGCGGGCGCGGATGGAGGATGTGCGCCGCAGGTACGGCAGATACCCAAAGGCCAAATGGGAGGCCAACCTCAGGCTCCAAGGCTATTTCGAGGAAAAGATGGGCATGGGCCTGCAGGAAGCACTGCAGGGACTTCAAACACAGGATCAAGCCGCCCCGTAAAAAAGACGGACGCGGCGTTTTAAAGGAGAAAAGAAGAAAACAGTTATGGATACCCTTTTGCATGTGGAGATCGAGTCGGGCCAGGCGCGGGCGCTGGTGGCCGTGACCACCGAGACCGTTCAGCGCGCCCAGCAGATCCACGGCCTTTCCCACACCGCCGCGGCCGCCCTGGGCCGGGCGCTGACCGGGGCCGCGATCCTGGGCTGCCTGCAGAAGAACGCCGCCGACCGGCTGACGCTCACCTTCCGCGGGGACGGCCCGTTTTCGCCCGTGGTGTGCATAAGCGACGGCGAGGGCAGCGTGAAGGGCTGTCTGGAAAACCCGGGTTTGGAGCTGCCCTTAAAGCCCAACGGCAAGCTGGACGTGGGCGGCGGCGTTGGCCGTATCGGCCGCCTGTCCGTGGTGCGCGACATGGGACTCAAGGAGCCCTACGTGGGCCAGACCAACCTCGTTTCCGGCGAGGTCGCGGAGGACCTGGCGCTGTACCTGACCGTCTCGGAGCAGACGCCTTCCCTGGTGGCACTGGGCGTGCGCCTGGAGAAGGGCGCGGTCGTCTCCGCAGGCGGCGTGCTGGTGCAGCCCCTGCCCGGCTGCACGGAGGAGGTGCTGGAGAAGCTGGAGGCCCTCTCCCCCATGCTCGCCTCCGTCTCCGACAAAGCGCGCCTGTTCCCGAATGCCTACGACCTCACCGAGGACATCTTCCGCACGGTGGACCATCTGGTTTTGGAGGAGCAGCACCCGCGCTACAACTGCGACTGCTCCCGGGAGCGGATCGAGCGGGCGCTTTTGTCCATGGGTGCCGAGGAGCTTACCTCCCTGATCCGGGAGCAGCACGGCGCGGAGGTCAGCTGCCACTTCTGCAACAGCCGCTACCAGTTCACGGAGGAAGAGCTGCGCGCCCTGCTGGAAAAGGCCAGGGGATAAAACGCTGAAACCAAAAGCGTTTTTGACCATACACACATACCCTTTCACAGAACGAACAAGGAGGATACCCCGAACATGAGAATGAACGAGCTTGGCAAGAGCGGCATCCGCGTCTCCGCCGTGGGGACCGGCACCTGGGCCATGGGCGGCGATTTCTTCGGCCAGATCGACGACGAGCAGTGCGTCGACGCCATCGCCGCCTCGCTGGACGCGGGCGTGAACCTGGTGGACACCGCGCCGGTGTACGGCAACGGCTACTCCGAGACGCTGGTGGGCAAGGCCCTGAAGGGCCGCCGGCAGCAGGCGGTGCTCTGCACCAAGTGCGGCCTGACCGCGCCGGGCCGGAACCTCACCCGCAAGGCCATCTTCATGGAGGTGGACCAGTCCCTGCGCCGCCTGCAGACGGACTACATCGACCTCTACCAGATGCACTGGCCAGACCCCAACACCCCGGTGGAGGAGTCCATGCAGGCCATGCTGGATCTGAAGGCCGCGGGCAAGATCCGCGCCATCGGCGTTTCCAACTTCGACGAGGAACTCATAAGCCGCTGCATGGCCGTGGGCCAGCTGGACACGCTGCAGCCCCAGTATTCCCTTTTGGAGCGCGGCGTGGAAAAGAGCATCCTGCCCTTCTGCCGCAAGAACGGCATCGGCATCCTGTCCTACGGGTCTTTAGGCGCGGGGATGCTGACCGGCAAGTTCCGGGAGCCCCCGAAGGAGGAGGGCACCGACAAGCGCGCAGGCTTCTATCCCTTCCTGCGGGAGCCGCTGTTCAGCCAAGCCTTGCGTCTGGTGGAGGTGCTCGAGCAGATCGCCCGGGAGCACGACAAGCCCACGGCCCACGTGGCCATCAACTGGGTGTCCCAGCAGCCGGGCATGAGCACCGCGCTGGTGGGCTGCAAGAACCCCCGGCAGGCCGTGCAGAACGCCCAGGCCGGCGAGTGGGAGCTGTCCCAAGAGGAGCTGGACCGCATCGGACAAGCGCTCAAGGAGATCTACGGCGAATAAGAAAAATCGCCGCCAAAGCAGCATAGACAAGGAAGCAGGGGACCGAGATGCGGTCCCCTGCTTCTTCTTTCTCTTTTTTGATCGTGTTTTTGCGTCCTCAGCCGGCCACGGGGCCGAGCCCCAGCGCGCCTGCCAAAACGAAGGCCCCCAAAAACAGGAGCAGGAACAGCAGGCAGGCACAGGCGGCCCAAAGCGTCCGGCCGTGCGCCTTGCCCGCGCGCTTCCTCCAAATGCCATATCCCAGCAGGGCAAGGAAGCCGAACATGCAGAACAGGGGCAGCCAGACACCGAGCGCCGTAAAGAGGACCGCGTCCCACCGCCAGTCCACGCTGTCCAAAAGCAGGACGAGCGCGGCAAGCCCCGCCGCAGCGCCCAGCACATACAGAGTGCGCCTGCGCTCCTGCCTGCGCTGCAGATGGGCGGCGCGCAGGGCGTCGAGCACGACGCCGTCCGCCGCCTCCTTTGCGACCTCCCCCGACGGGATGCGCTCCGAGCGCAGCAGCTCCAGCACGCTTATCTCCAGCGCCGCGGCCAGCGGCTCGAGCGTCTGTATGTCCGGGAAGCCGACGCCGCGCTCCCAGCGGCTCACCGCCTTGTCGGTGACGTGGAGCCGCGCCGCAAGCTCCGCCTGCGTGAGGCCCTGCTCCCTGCGGCATTCCGCGACGAAGGCGCCGAATCTCCGAACGTCCATCTTTTCCCGCCTCCCTTCTGTCTCCATTCTGCGCCCCGCCGCCCGTATTTTCAACCGACGGAGCGTCGAGGCCAAGGGAAAAGCGGTCTCGACGCTCCGTTTCCCTTGCGGCGCATGGCCGATAAACCGCCGGGAAGGCTTTAGTCCTCCCGAGCCTTGCGGTCACAGCGCTTTAGGTACACGGCGCACAGCGCCAGCACCAGCGGGAAGCCGATACCATTCCACAAACCGAGTATTTGAGACTACCAGATAAATCTCACTCCGCTTATATAAAAAATTATGAAAATCTTTCCCAAACAGCTTGACAATTTGCGGCTTTATGCTAATATAAGATCAACATCTCCCTCAGGCCTCTGCGGAAACGCATGCACACTTGAGGGCGTTTTGTTTATTACGGGGAGAACTGACCATGGCAGAGAAAGGTTTCAAAACAGTTGAAGAACAACTGGATATCCTCCGCTCCCGCGGCCTCACGATCAATGACGAAGCACAGGCAAGGGATTTTTTGCTGCGCAACAATTATTACAGCATCAGCGGATATTCCCTAACGCTCCGCAAAAATGACGTTTTCTGCAAATCTGCCACATTCCAGAACATCATAGATATCTACTATTTTGACCATGAACTCAGACACATCCTTCTTCAGTATCTTGAAGTGATCGAAGTGCAGATGAAATCCATATACGCTTACGAATTCACGAAAGTCCACGGTCCCATTGGATACCTCGATGAAACGTTTTTTACCGACAAAGACAAATACCGGGAGATCATCGACAAAGCAAATCAGCAGGAAACCCGGCGGCTTCCCCACGAAGCCTACTTGAAGCACTTTGTTAATGACCTTCATCAGGACATTCCTTTATGGGCTTATGTCGATCTGCTGACCATATCCGATATCTCCATTTTGTATTCCATTTCTGAGCGATCCATAAAAGACTCCGTGGCTCGCTCCTTTGGCCTGACCAAGAATAGCGGAGCCGACATTCTCGGAAAACATATGCACAGCATGACGATCCTCCGTAATCTGTGCGCACACGGAAGCAGGATCTATAACCGGCTCTTCGAGCAGAAGCCTTCCCTTAACAAAAAGGAAAAAGCACTGCTCAGGAAAAACAGTAACGGCGAAATCGACAACGCCCATTTCTATGGTTTTCTGCTTGTTATGAAGCGGCTCCTGCCAGCAGATAAATTCAGCGAGATGAAGGACTCCCTCGTTTCGCTGACCAGAAAATATCCATTCGTACGAATGGATTACTATGGTTTCCGCAGCGACTGGCAGCAAAAGCTGTAATCTTATTTCTTTATCCGCATATACTATTTAGGACTTCTCCCACGAGCCGGTTTCCGGCGCAATACCGTGGGCGGTCTGGAGCCAGGGGATCTTCTCTTGGCTCTTTAAATACCAATAACCTTTTTGTATATCCGTGGCCGAAAAACCGCCGGGAAGGCGTTAGGCCTCCCGGGCCTTACGGGCTCGGCGCTTTAGGTACACAGCGCACAGCGCCAGCACCAGCGGGAAGCCGATGCCGGCCAGGATGCCCATGTGCAGATCGTCGCCCATGCGCTGGCTCACCGCGCCGACCAAGGCAGGCCCGACGGAGGCGCCCAGGTCGCCGGAGAGAGCAAGCAGCGCGAACATGGCGGTGCCGCCCTTAGGCAGGGCGGAGGAGGCGATGGAGATGGAGCCGGGCCACATGATGCCCACGGAGAAGCCGCAGACCATGCAGCCGACCAGGCCCAGCACGGGCAGGGGCGCAAGGGCCGACAGCAGGTAGCAGCCCAAACACAGCAGGCCGGAGAAGATCATGAAGGCGATCAGGTCCACCTTTTCGCCGAACTTGCCGTACAAGACGCGGCCGATGCCCATGAAGATGGCAAAGCCGCAGGGCCCGGCCAGGTCGCCCACGGCCTTGGGCACGTGCAGGGCGGACTCGGCGAAGGCGGAGGCCCACTGGGAGATGGAAAGCTCCGAGGCGCCCGCGCAGACCATCAGCAGGATCAGCACCCAAAAGAGGCCTGTGCGCAACAGCTGGCCCACGGTCATGCCCTGGCCGTCCTCCACGATGGGCTCGATGGGGCAGACGGCGAAGTTGTAGATGTTGACAAGCGGGATGATCGCCCAGAGGCAGGAGAGGATGCGCCACTTCTCCACGCCGAACACGGAGAAGAACAGCGTGGAGCCCAGCACCACGCCCACGGAGCCCCAGCAGTAGAAGGAGTGCAGAAGGCTCATCATGCTCTGCTTGTTCTCAAAGGGGCAGGCCTCCACGATGGGGCTGCCCAGCACCTCCAAAAGGCCGCTGCCCACCGCGTACACGATGGTGCTGATGATAACGCCCATGAAGGGCGAGGGCAGCAGGTCCGGCAAGAAGGCCAGCGCGATCAGCCCCGCGGCGGACAGGGCTGCTGAGAGCACCACGCAGCGGCGGTAGCCGATCCTGTCCACGTACTTTGCGCAGAGCCAGTCCACCACCAGCTGGGTAAAGAAGAAGCAGGTGGAGATCAGGGCCAGCTTGCTGAAGGAAACGCCGTAGCTCCTGTGGAACGTCAAAAACAGCAGGGGCGCGAAGTTGGCCGCGATCGCCTGGGTGATGAAGCCCAGGTAACAGGCCGCGAGCGTCTTGCGGTACTTGAGCTTTGCCTGTGTCATATCTCTTTCTGTCCTTTCGGAAAGGGCCGTCCATTTATCGGCCGTTATTGTGGCGTTTGAGCGCCTGCCTGCGCATGAGTTTTTTGGACATGCCTGTCTCTTTCGGCTTCTCCCGCTTGGGGAAGGGCTTTTCCGTCCGCTTTTCGGAGAGCAGTATAAAATATCCGTCTTTCTCCTGCACGCGGACGCCGCCAAAGACCGAGCGCATCTTGTTGCGGTACCAGGGCAGCCGCTTGACCACCAGGCACAGCCGCCCGCCCTCCTGCAGGCGGCGGAAGCCGTCCTCGATGAAGCGCCTGGCCACGGAGAAGTCCGCGTGATAGGGCGGGTTGGAGAGTATGAGCGTGTAGGGGCCGCCGGGCACGGAGGCCAAGCCGTCGCTTAAATACACGGGCGCTTGAACGCCGTTTAAGGCAAGGTTCCGCCGCGCCGTCTCCACGGCCAGCGGGTCCACGTCGCAGAGCTCCGCCCGGCAGCCCTTCTTGCACAGCCAGACGCCCACCACGCCGCAGCCGCAGCCAAGGTCCAGTGCGTACTCGTCTTCCCGCAGCTCAAGGCTTGCGAGCAGGGCCGCGGTGCCCCTGTCCACGCCGGAGGGGGAAAAGAGCGTATTCTCCGTCTCCAAACAGAGGGGAACGCCCAGCAGCTCCTCCTGCAGCCTCATCTGCTTTCTCCCAGATAGGGGTTTTTGCCGGATGTCTCCTTTAAGAACTTCTGCATGTAAGCCTCTTGCAGGCGCTTGAGCGTTTTTTCGTCCCGGCCGCCGATCGGCCTGCCGTCCAGAGCACATGCGCGGCAGCAGAAGGCGCTGGAGCTGGTGAAGAAGACCTCGTCCGCCTCCTGCATCTCCTGCAGCGTGAAAGCCTCCTCGCGGACGGGGATGCCCATTTCCCTGGCCAGCGTCAGCAGATGCGCCCGCGTGATGCCGGGCAGGATCCAATTGGACAGCGGCGCGGTGCGCAGGACGCCGTCCTTTAAGATGTGCATGTTGGTGTGGGAGCCCTCCGTCACCACGCCGTCCCGGTGGAAAACGGCCTCCTCGCAGCCCTTTTCCGCGGCGGTCTGGGCCGCCAGCACGTTGGGCACCAGATTGATGGTCTTGATGTTGCAGTGCAGGTAGCGGGTGTCCGGCACGCTGCACAGGGCGTAGCTCTCGTCCACTTTGCGCATGCGGAAGGGCCGCACGGTGATCCAGAGGTTGGAGGAATATTCCCCCTTGGGGAAGGCGTGGCTGCGCATGGCCGTGGCGCGGCTGATCTGCCAGTAGAGCTGGCTGTCGCCCTGCTCGACGGAGGCGCACATCCGCAGAAGCTCCTCCCGGATCTTCTCCCGCTCCATGGGCAGAGGGAGGCGCAGCAGGCGGGCGCTGCTTTCCATGCGGTCAAGGTGCTCCTCCAGTGCGAAGGGCAGGAAGGAACGCACCGTGGTGGCCTCGTAGATGCCGTCGCCAAAGTAGCAAGCCCGATCGTTCATGGGCACGCGCATCTCCTCCAGCGGCCCCGTTTCCCCGTTGTAATATCCGATGCTTTTCATAAAGGCGTATCCGATCCCTTTCCGCGCCCCTTTGGCCTTGTGCCTATCCATCGGGCGCTTGCTTTCCCTATGGATTATATACCGGATCCTTCCCCGTTTCCATCCTAAAATCCGGCATCTTTTTCTCGTTCGGCCTTTTCTTGTCGCGGGCCGCGGCCGCGCGGCAGTTGACAAAGCCTTGCCCTTTGCGTCATAATATATAGGATAAGACGAAAATGCCCCGGCCGAAGCGGGGCGGGAGGTATCCTTATGCAGGAACAAAACGAGAGCAAAAAACGCATTTTCAGCGGCATACAGCCCTCCGGCATACTGACGCTGGGCAATTACATAGGCGCGCTGCGCTCCTGGGTGCAGCTGCAGGACGAGGCGGAGAACCTGTACTGCGTGGTGGACCTGCACGCCCTGACCGTGCGGCAGGACCCCGCAACGCTGCGCAGGCGCTGCACGGACACGCTGGCCCTTTTGATGGCGGTGGGCCTGGACCCCCAAAAGAACATACTCTTCTGCCAGAGCCACGTGCCCGCCCACAGCGAGCTTTCCTGGCTGCTGGGCTGCTTTACCTACATCGGCGAGCTTTCCCGCATGACACAGTTCAAGGACAAGGCCCAGCGCCACGCAGACAACATCAACGCGGGCCTGTATACCTACCCCGTTTTAATGGCCGCGGACATACTGCTCTACAACACGGACCTCGTGCCCGTGGGCGACGACCAGAAGCAGCATTTGGAGCTGGCGCGGGACATCGCCATCCGCTTTAACAACGTCTACGGCCCGGTGTTCACCGTGCCCGACGCCTACATCCCCAAGATCGGCGCGCGCGTGATGTCCATCACCGACCCCACGCGCAAGATGTCCAAGTCCGACGAGGAGGCCTCCTACATCGCCATCCTGGACGAGCCGGACGTCATCCGCCGCAAGCTGCGCCGCGCCGTGACCGACTCCGACGGCCAGGTGCGCTACGACCCGGAGAACAAGCCCGGCGTCTCCAACCTCATGTCCATACTCTACGTCCTGACCGGCGAGAGCTTCGACGCCATCGAGAGCCGCTTCGCGGGCCGCGGCTACGGCGAGCTCAAGAACGAGGTCGCGGACGCCTGCGTCGCCGCCCTCTCCCCCGTGCAGGCGGAGTTCAAGCGCATCCAGGCGGACAAGGCCTTCTTAGAGGGCGTGATGCGCTCCGGCGCGGAGCGGGCCTCCGCCCTGGCCGGCAGGACCATGAGCAAGGTGCACAGGAAGATGGGCCTGGCCCCCTACAAGCTGTAAGCAGAAAATACGCAAATTTTAAAGCCCCTTTCCCTCGGGAAAGGGGCTTTGATCGCTTTATGCCGGCTTATTCCTGGGCGACCAGGTAGTCGTAGCAGATCTTGGCCTCGGTCAGGCCGTCGGGGGAAAGCGTCTCGCTCTCCACGATCATGGGGATGCCCATGGCCTTGGCCTTCTCGTACACGGCCTTCACGGGCGCGGTGCCCTGGCCCAGGGGCTTGCCGGTCCTGTCAGCCAGGCCGTCCTTGATGTGGATGAAGTGCAGGCGGTGTTTAAGCTCCTCCATCATCTGAACGGGGTCCTTGCCGCCGGCGTAGGCCCAGTAGGTGTCGATCTCCAGGCCGATGCTGGTGCGCTTGACCAGCTCGTCGTAGATGATCTGGCCATCCTGGTTGGGCTTGAATTCGTGGTCGTGGTTGTGGTAGCAGAGCGTGATGCCCTCCTTGGCCAGCATGGGCTGCAGGCGGTTCACGTTCTCGATGAACTCGTCCAGCTTTTCCTTGGTAGAAAGGTCGTGGCCGGGGATGATGTAGTACTTGTTGCCGATGGCCTTGTGGAAGGCGAGGGTGCCTTCGTAGTCAGCAAGCAGCTCGTTGATGGACGTGTGGGTGCCGGAGACCTTCACGCCGTTTTCGGAAAGCATCTGGTTCACCTGCTCGGCGGTGCAGCCGAAGAAGCCGGCGAACTCGATGAGCTTATAGCCGATCTTAGCCACCTTCTTGACCGCGCCGGCCAGGTCGTCCTTGGTGATGTCGCGCACGGAGTACATCTGCAGTCCGTATTCCATAGTCATTTCCACCTCTCCTGATCGATCTTTGTTGGCCCTTTAAGAGGGCCGATCAACTTTACAAGCAAAGCATAGCACAGAACGGACGGCCTTTCCAGTCCTTTTTGTATATTTTTCTTTTTCCCCTTCCCCTTCCGGCACGTCGCCTTTTTTTAAGAGACTTTGGTATTCCAAAGGAAACGGATAAATGCTATACTAGGGAAAGAGAAGCGGGCCGCGCTTGGAAATAAAGCGTCCCGCCGGAAACGGACCGTGATTTCTCAAGCGAAACGGAGGATACAAGATGGATCGCATCACCCTACGGCAGCTGTACACGAGCAAGGAGGACATCAGCGGCGTGCGCCGGGTCTCCGGCTGGGTGCGCACGGTGCGCGACGTGAAGAGCTTCGGCTTCATCGAGCTCAACGACGGCACCTATTTCCGCAACCTGCAGGTGGTCATCGAGGACGGCAGGCTGCCCAATTTCAAGGAGGCCGTGAAGCTGAACGTGGGCGCGGCCGTCACCGTGACCGGCGTTTTGACGCTGACCCCCGGCATGAAGCAGCCCTTCGAGCTCAAGGCGGACTCCCTGGAGCTGGAGGGGAGCTGCCCGGCGGACTACCCGCTGCAGAAAAAGCGGCACAGCGTTGAATACCTGCGCACCATCGCGCACCTTCGGCCCCGCACGAACCTGTACGCGGCGGTGTTCCGCATCCGCTCCCTGGCGGCCCACGCCATCCACTGCTACTTCCAGGACCGCGACTTCGTCTACGTCCACACTCCCCTGATCACCGGCAGTGACTGCGAGGGCGCGGGCGAGATGTTCCGCGTGACCACGCTGGATCCCAAGGACCCGCCGCTGAACGAGCAAGGCGAGGTGGACTTTACCCAGGACTTCTTCGGCAAGCCCACGAACCTGACCGTCTCCGGCCAGCTCAACGGCGAGTGCTTCGCCATGGCCTTCCAGAACATCTACACGTTCGGCCCCACCTTCCGGGCGGAGAACTCCTTCACCCCCAGGCACGCGGCGGAGTTCTGGATGATCGAGCCGGAGATCGCCTTCGCGGACTTAAACGACAACATGGCTCTGGCCGAGGGGCTCATCAAGTACATCCTTTCCTACGTGATGGAAAAGGCCCCGGAGGAGCTGAATTTCTTAAACCAGTTCGTGGACAAGGGGCTGCTTGAGCGTTTGCAGAAGGTGCGCGACGCCCAGTTCGCCCGGGTGAGCTACACGGAGGCCATCGAGCTTTTGCAGAAGAACAACGACAAGTTCGAGTACAAGGTCTCCTGGGGCAGCGACCTGCAGACCGAGCACGAGCGCTACCTCTCCGAGACGGTGTTCGGCCGCCCGGTGTTCGTGACGGACTATCCCAAGGAGATCAAGGCCTTCTACATGCGCCAGAACGACGACGGCCGCACCGTCGCCGCCATGGACATGCTGGTGCCCGGCATCGGCGAGCTGATCGGCGGCTCCCAGAGGGAGGAGCGGCTGGAGGTGCTGGAGAAGCGCATGGACGAGCTTGGCCTCAAGCGCGAGGACTACTGGTGGTACCTGGACCTGCGCCGCTTCGGCGGCGTCAAGCACGCGGGCTTCGGCGTGGGCTTTGAGCGGCTGGTCATGTACCTGACAGGCGTTTCCAACATCCGCGATGTGCTGCCCTTCCCCAGGACCACCCGCAACGCCGAGTTCTAAGGGAGGAAACAGCCATGGCAAAAACCCGGATCGGCGTCGGCATCGCGGGCTGGGGCTTCATGGGCAGGACGCATGCGTACAGCGTGATGAACATCCCCCTGTTTTACGAGGGGCTGCCCTTTCAGCCCGTGCTGCGGGCCGTCTGCTCGGGCCACAAGGAGAACGCCCTAAAGGCGCAGGAGGAGGCGGGCTTTGCCTACGTCGCCGACTCCTTCCAGGAGCTGCTGCAAAGGGACGATATCGACGTTGTCTCCATCTGCACGCCAAACGCCCTGCACGAGGAAATGGCCGTGCAGGCGTTCCAGGCGGGCAAGGCCGTGTACCTGGACAAGCCCGTCTCCACCAGTTACGAGAGCGCGCTGCGCGTGGCGCAGGCGGGCAAGGGAAAACCCGCGCAGGTGGCCTTCCACAACCGCTTCTTCCCCTGCGTTTTGCGGGCCAAGGAGCTGATCGAGGAGGGGCGGCTTGGCAGGCTGCTCAACTTCCGCATCCGCTACCTGCATTCCGGCTCCGTGCGGGCGGACAAGCCCGTCAACTGGAAGAGCGACAAGGACGTCTGCGGCGGCGCGCTGCTGGACTTAGGCTCCCACGCGCTGGACATGCTGGTCTATTTGGGCGGCGAGGTGGATTCCCTCAGCTGCACGAACCAGACTCTGTATGCTTCCCGCCCCCGGCAGGGCGGCGGCACGATCGACAACCTAGGCGAGGACGCCAGCTACATGGTGCTGCGCCTGTGTAACGGTGCGATGGGCACGCTGGAGGTCTCCAAGGTGGCCACGGGCGCGGGCGACGGCTTCTCCGTGGAGCTGTGCGGCGACAAGGGGGCCGTCCGCTTCGACCTGATGGACCCCAACTGGTTGTATTTCTACGACGAGACGAAGCCCGGCGGCGCGCTGGGCGGCGAGCGCGGCTGGCAGCGTCTGGAGACCATCCAGGCCTACCCGGCGCCGGGCGGCAGCTTCCTGCCCGCGAAGAACGCCATCGGCTGGGCCCGCGCCCACATGCACTGCTACTACTGCTTCCTGCGGGACTTCTACGAGGGCAGGCAGCCCCATCCCTCCCTGGAGGAAGGCGCCTACGTGCAGAGGCTGATGGACCTGTGCTTCTTCTCCGATCAGGAGAAACGCTTTGTATCGGTCTAAGGGACAAAAACATACGGCGGCCGCCTGATCTTTCCATCGCAAAAATCGCCCTTTCCCCCTTGACAAGGGAATAAAGGGAGGATATAATAATTCATGCGTCTTTGAGAAAAGACGGTCTGGGCGGCACAGCCGTTGTGGAGAGATGGCTGAGTGGTCTAAGGCGCACGACTGGAAATCGTGTGAGCGTTGATAGCGCTCCCTGGGTTCAAATCCCAGTCTCTCCGCCACGTCGCCGCGAGCTTCAAGTTCGCGGCGACATTTTTTAACTATCTTTCGATCTGCTTCATTTCCTTCCTTTTCAAACGGGTTCGTTTGCTCGTCCGGCGCTCTTTGCAGCCGGTTCAAGATAGATGCGTAAAGCAACGCAAACAAGGGGAGACCCGGAAAAGGAGGGGAAACACGTGTTTTTTCGGAAGGAGCATGGTACGCCTTCGTGGGGCGCGATCGATATCCACTCCCACTTCCTGCCGGGGTTGGATGACGGGGCACGCTCCCCATCGGATACCCTGGCCATGCTGCGGATCGCGGTTGCCGAAGGGATCTCGGATGTGATCGCAACGCCCCATTTCCATCAGGGCCGGTACACAGCCTCTCCGGATGCGGTGCTGCGGACGATCGACAAAGCCCGGCAGGCCGTGGAGGCCAAACGGATCCCCATCCGCCTCTATCCGGGCAACGAGATCTATTACTTCGACGATATGCTCCCCAGCCTCAAACGGAAAAGCATATTGACGATGAACGGCTCGGATCTTGTGCTGGTGGAGTTTTCTCCGGGCGTTATGTTTCGGACGCTGCAAAACGCAATGGACAGGCTGATGAATGAAGGCTATCAGCCGATCCTGGCCCATGCCGAAAGGTATGCCTGCCTGCTCAAGGAAACGGACGGCGCTTTCTTCCTTCACGATATGGGCGTCAGCATCCAGATCAACGCATCGACCGTGACCGGGGAAAACGGTGCGGAAGGAAAGCGCTTTGCACACCGGTTGCTGCGGGAGCGAGCGGTCGATCATATCGGGACCGACGCGCACGGGCGTGAGCACCGCACCCCCGAGATCGAGCAATGCAGGAAGACTTTAGAGAAAAAATACGGCGCTGATTACGCATATCAGATCCTGCGCGGCAACGCCGAGAAAATATTGGCTCTATAATTCAACGAACAAGGAGGGAGAGCATGGAAAAGGAAATGGACAGCATCGAGATCGATCTTGTCGATATGCTTTTGTACATGCTGAGACGCTGGTGGATCTTTCTGCTGGCCATGGTGGGAACACTTATGATCGGGTTCGCCATCTGCTTTTGGTTCATTACCCCGATGTACGAGTCGACCACGAAGATCATCATCCTAAACAGGCAGAACAGCGGTTCGCTGACCTACAGCGATCTGCAGCTGTCGGGGCAGTTGGCAAAGAATTACAAGGAACTGATCGTTACCCGAGACGTGCTGGAGTCCGTCATAACGGAATGCGGCTTGGAAGACGATTATGAGGAGCTGCTGGACCGGGTCACGGTCGAGAACATTTCCGACACCTACATCATTTCCATCACGGTAGAGGATCCCTCTCCCGCCAAGGCGCAGGAGATCGCGACCTCCATTCGGGAGACCGCTGCCGCGCATATCCAGAACGTGACGGATGTGGAAGCGGTCAACATGGCCGAAGCGGCCAACCTCCCGACGGAACCGTCCTCTCCTTCCGTAAAGCGTTGGGCCTTATTGTCCGCGGCCCTCGGTTTCCTGATCGTGCTCGTCATCGAGGTCATCGTCTATATGACCGACGATACGATCAAGTCCGAGGCGGATATCCAGAAGCACTTGGGGCTCCCCACGCTCGTCGTGATCCCGAAGGTGGACATGGAAACGCCTGGCAGCTCATCAGGCCAGAGAAAGGGTGTTCCGCGGGGCAATGTCTCCGGCACGCATAGATCCGGCGGACGGACGCCCTCTACTTCAACACAGAGGAGGTGACTGATATGCCTGCTTATGAAGATTTGGAAACGCGGCAGCCGACGGTCGTCCTCCGTCCCGGCGTGCGGCACTATGAGCTTCAGGAAGCATTCAAAACACTGCGCACCAACATTGAGTTTTGCGGGGACAACGTGCGGGTCATCTGCGTGACGAGCGCACTTCCCGGCGACGGTAAATCGACCGTCAGCTATAACCTGGCGCGTGCCTTCGCGGAGAGCGGCTGTCCTACCCTGCTGATCGACGCGGATCTGCGGAAGTCTGTGATGCGCAAAAAGATCTGCCGGAGCGGGAACACGGGTTACGGGCTGACATACTATCTGGTCGGACGCAGGACCTTGGAAGAGATCGTGTGCGTGACGGACTGCCCCAACCTGAGCGTCGTCTTTTCCGGGACGTTCCCGCCCAACCCCAGCGAGCTGCTGGGAAGCAGCCGGTTTGCCGAGCTGATCGAAAGCGTCAGGAGCCAATACTCCGTCGTGATCATCGATACGCCGCCGATCGGGAGCGTGATCGACGCGGCCATCGTCGCCCGGGAGTGCGATGGCTCCGTGCTGGTGTTGAAGGACAGCGCGATCAGCTACGGGTTCGCACAGCGCTGCAAGGAACAGTTGGAGGCGTCCAAGTCCCCGATCCTCGGCTGCGTGCTGAACGATGTGGAACGAACGACCAACCGCTATTACCACCGCTATTACAAGGCTTATGGCGATTATTATGGAGGTTCAAGAATTTTCGGGGGGGGGGTAGAAAAAGACGCCATTCCCTTGAAAGTGACATGTAAGTGTTTGACGATCTCATTCAAAAGCGGCGCGCTTGATGCCCATCAGGACGCGCCGTTTTTGTTTATGGAGGGTTTTGCGTTTTCCATGGGTTTGTTATATACTGGATAGTAAAGGATGAAAAGGAGGCGCGGGGCATGACCCAGGAGGAGCGACGCTTGTACCTGATCGGCGAGCTCTTGAAGGAGCAGCCGCGTTTGGGGGATATCGGCATTCCAAAAGACGCGGAGGGGCAGCGGCGGCTCCTGCGTGCCTTGGTGAACCTGCGGCCGCCGCTCCCCGCGCCGGAGAGCCTGCTTGAGGTGGAAGATGAATACCTGCAAGAGGAGCTTACACGGCGGGGCGTAACGGATGCGCGGACGCTTTCTCCCGTCCGGCCCCGCATCTATCTCTGGCAGGGCGACATCACCACCCTGCGCTGCGGGGCGATCGTCAACGCGGCCAACAGCGGTATGACCGGCTGTTACGTTCCCTGCCACGGCTGCATCGACAACCCGACACCAGTGTAAATCACACACCGATTTATAGCATAGTACAAGGGAAAGCC
>CANQPP010000030.1 GCA_947625765.1 uncultured Clostridia bacterium | reverse complement strand
ACGAATAAGCCCCTACGCTCCCGAAAGGAGGACCCCCGGTTTTGAACAAGTTCCTCAAAGGCCCCTGGCTGTACCTGATCGCCCTGGTGGTGATCGTGATCTTCGCCCAGGCCGTGTTCCTGCCCATGAACGTGCCGGACACGGAGGTCAGTTACAGCGAGTTCCTGCGCATGGTCCGGGATGGGGAGATCTCCCGCCTGATGGTCACCTCGTACGAGGCCTACGGCCTGCGCAGGGAGAGCACCATCGCGGCCGACCAATTCCCCGACCGCTATGATTTTAGCCTGCAGATCCCCAATTCCATCGACGTCTTCGAGAGCGACATCCGCGCCGTGGTCGCCGAAAAGCTGGGCAAGGATCCCGAGCAGATCACCGCGGCGGATTACAGCTTTGAATACAGCATACAGCCCGTGGCGGAGGACCCCTGGTGGTACGCCTGGGTGCCCATGCTGGTCTTGACGCTCGTGATCGTGGTGTTCTGGTACGTCTTTATGCGCCAGCAGATGGGCGGCAGCAACCGCATGATGAGCTTTGGCAAGTCCAAGGCCCGCGTGGTGGACGAGAAGAACCGCGTCACCTTCGCCCAGGTGGCCGGCGCGGACGAGGAAAAAGAGGAGCTGCGCGAGATCGTGGAGTTCCTGAAGAACCCCAAGCGCTTTCTGGACCTGGGCGCGCGCATCCCCAAGGGCGTGCTGCTGGTGGGCCCTCCGGGCACCGGCAAGACGCTGCTGGCCAAGGCCGTGGCCGGGGAGGCGGGGGTGCCCTTCTACTCCATCTCGGACTTCGTGGAGATGTTCGTGGGCGTGGGTGCTTCCCGCGTGCGCGACCTGTTTGAGACCGCCAAGAAGAACTCCCCCGCCATCGTCTTCATCGACGAGATCGACGCCGTGGGCCGCCAGAGAGGCGCGGGCCTGGGCGGCGGCCACGACGAAAGGGAGCAGACGCTCAACCAGCTGCTGGTGGAGATGGACGGCTTTACCGCCAACGAGGGCGTGATCGTCATCGCCGCCACCAACCGGCCGGACATCCTGGACCGCGCCCTGCTGCGCCCGGGCCGCTTCGACCGGCAGGTGACCGTCAACTACCCGGACGTGAAGGGCCGCGAGGCCATCCTGCGCGTCCACTCCAAGGGCAAGCCGCTGGACAGCAGCGTCTCCTTGGACGTGCTGGCCCGCCGCACGCCGTACATGACCGGCGCGGACCTGGAGAACGTGATGAACGAATCGGCCATTTTGGCCGCCCGCAAGCACGCCAAGGCCATCACCATGGAGGACGTGGAGGAAGCCATCACCCGCGTGCAGGTGGGCCCGGAGAAGAAGAGCCGCGTGATCACGGAGCTGGACAAGAAGCTGGTCTCCTATCACGAGTCCGGCCACGCGCTCTTGGCCTACCTACTGCCCAACTGCGACCCGGTGCACGAGATCTCCATCATCCCCCGCGGCCAGGCGGGCGGCTACACCATGACCATGCCCAACGAGGAGAAGAACTTCATCTCCGGCGCGCGCATCCGCGACGAGATCGTGGAGCTGCTGGGCGGCCACACCGCCGAGAAGCTGATGATGGGCGACGTGTCCACCGGCTCCACCTCGGACCTGCACCGCGCCAGCGATATGGCCCGCCGCATGGTGACCGAGTACGGCATGAGCGAGGAGATCGGCCCGGTGTACTTAGGCGGCGACCAGGAGGTGTTCATCGGTCGCGACTTCGGCCACGCCAAGAACTACTCCGAACAGCTGGCCGCGCAGATCGACAAGGCCGTGCATTCGATCGTGACGGAGGCGCAGAAGCGCGCCGAGGAGCTGCTGACCGCCCACAAGGACGTGCTGGAGCTGCTGGCGGCGGCCCTGTTCCAGCGGGAGAAGCTGGATCAGGAGGAGTTCAACGCCATCGTGGAAGGCCGCTCGCTGCCGGAAAAGGCCGAGCCGCCTAAGGTCGAGCCCCCGAAGGCCGAGCCCGCGGAGCCGGAAACGCAGACGCCGGAAACGCAGACGCCGGAAACGCAGACGCCGGAAGCCCCTTCCGAAGGGGAGAAGCAGTCCTGACAGGGACGGAAGATCACAACAAAAACGGGCAGGGTCCCCGCGCATCCGCGGGCGGCCCTGCTTTTGGATGCAAAGGAGAAAACACAGCTTGATGAAGATCGACCTGCACCTGCATTCCAGCGCATCGGACGGCTCCCTGGCTCCCCGCGCGCTGCTCAAAAAGGCGAGCGAGGAGGGCTTTTCGGCCGTCGCGTTGGCCGACCACGACACGCTGCAGGGCGTGGGCGAGGCGAGGGAGGCGGCCCGGGAGCTGGGCCTCTGCTTCCTGCCCGCCGTGGAGCTGAGCGTGGGGGAGGAGCTGGAGATCCACCTGCTGGGCTACGGCGTGGACGAAAACGCGCCCGCCCTGCAAGGCCTCCTTGCGGAGATGCTGCGCGACCGGGAGGAGCGCGTGCGGAAGATGGCCCAGAAGCTCCGGGACGCGGGCTATCCCGTGGACTACGAGCGGGTGCGCTCCATGGCCGGCGGCGCGGTGGGCAGGCCGCACCTGGCTCGCGCGCTGGTGGAAGCGGGGGCGGCCGCATCGGTGAGCGAGTGCTTCCAGAGATGGATCGGCCGGGACGCGCCCTTCTACGTGCCCCGGAAGAAGGTGAGCACGAGGCAGGGCATCCGGGCCGTGCTGGAGGCGGGCGGCGTGCCCGTGCTGGCCCATCCCGGCCAGCTGCGCTTAAGCCAGCAGGCCCTGGATGCCGAGATCGGCGCCATGCAGGCCGAGGGACTGCGGGGGCTGGAGTGCTACCACAACGCCCACGACCCCGCCACGCAGGACTGGCTGCGCGAGGCCTGCAAGCGGAGGGGCCTGCTGGTGACCGGCGGCAGCGACTTCCACGGCGCGGCCAAGCCGAAGGTGCAGCTGGGTTCCGGGCTGGAGCGCTGGCGGGACGCGGAGGAGTGCCTGGACGCGCTGCTGCGGGCGGTCGGGGAAGCGAAACGGGGACGCTGACAGCACTTCAATAAGGGTCATTTACACAAAGGGGTTTTACGCAAGGGAACGGGAAAAACAGGCGCGTTGGCGGCGTTTCGATAAGGGAAACTTGTGTAGAAGAACAGGGGAAGAGGGCGTTCCGACGGCGAAAAAAGGAGCCGCTTTTCCGAAGAATGGGAACGGCGGCGGTTTCTAAACGGCGCTGTTTTCTCTTAAAAGGAAACAAAGAAAGCCGCCGACGACGCTTCTATATGAGCTTTTGCCGATCGACTGGGAAAAACAGCCGCGCTGGCGGCGTTTCAATTAGGGAAACTTGCGTAGGAGAATGGGAAAAGCAGGCGCGCTGGCGGGGCTTCAATAAGTGGTTATGATGGAAAACAGGGAGAGGGAAGGGCGTTCCGACGGCCTTGTAAATAGGCGGATTTTCCCCGAAAGGGAATAAAGAAGGCCGCTTTTGCGAAAGGTCTATGCAAGGGCGCAAACTTGTGGTATACTGTAAAAAGGTATTTTCTGTCAAGAGGTGCCAGAATGAGCGAAAACAACAGGCCGCCGCGCGATCGGCAGCCGGAAAATCCAAGACGCGCGCAGCCGCAGAACGACGCGCCGCAGGCCCGCAGGCCGCAGGAAGGCGTCCGCCGTCCCGCCGCTTCCGCGCGCCCCGCGGAAGGTCAGCGTCCCGGGGAAGGCTCCCGTCCCGCCGGGAACGGCCGCCCCTCCGACGCGGCAAGGCGCGCATCCGCCTCGTCCGGGCAGGCGCAGCGCCGTCCGGCGGGGACGCAGCGCCCTGCGGAGACCAGGCGTCCGGTGCAGGGCCGTCCCGCCCAGGGCCGCCCGTCCCAGCAAACGCGCAGGCGCGCGCCCGTGGACCCCGCCCTGGCGGACGAATACAGCTTCCTTCGCAAGGCGGAGGCCCGCAAGACCCGCCGCAAGAGGCAGCGCATCGTGCTGCTGGCCGCCGCGGCCCTGCTGGTCGTTGCGATCTTCGCCATCAAGATGGCCTTCGACTTGGGCGCGGGCGCGACCAACTTCTACGAAGGCATCACCGTTGACGGCGTGAAGCTGAGCCCCTACACCATGGAGGAGGCCAAGGCGCAGCTGCAGATGACCAACGCCGACAGGATCAACGGCATGACCGTGCACCTGCAGTACGACACCCGCGAGTGGTCCATTTCCCCGGAGCAGCTGGGCGTTTCCCTCAACATCGACGAGGTGTTGGAGCAAGCCTGGGCCCTGGGGCACGAGGGCAACATTTTCGCCCGGCAGCGCACCATCAACCGCTTAAAGCGCGACGGCGAGGCCTTCCGCACGGAGCTGAGCTACGACGAGAACTACCTGCGCCAGCAGCTGCAGGCGATCAAGGAATCCGTGGACACCGACCCCGTGGACGCCACCGTCACCTTCGACCCAGACAAGGAGGAGCAGTTCCGCATCACGCCCGAGCAGAACGGCCGCTCCGTGGACGTGGAGGCCCTGTATGAGCAGGTCTCCCGCCAGCTGGAGAACGGCTTTACCTCCATGGTGGAGATAAAGCCCGACGTGGTGACGCCCACCGTCTACGCGGAGACCTTGCAGGAGAGCACCTCGCGCCTTGTGCGCGTCTCCACCGACCTTGGCAACAGCTCCGACGCGCGCATCCACAACGTCAAGACCGCGCTGTCCTTCTTCAACGGCCTGGTGGTGCAGCCCGGTCAGGAGGTCTCCTTCAACCAGACCACCGGCGAGCGCGGCCTGGAGCAGGGCTACCAGAACGCGGGCGTGATCCAGGACGACGAGATCGTGGACGGCCCCGGCGGCGGCGTCTGCCAGGTCTCCACCACGCTCTACCACGCCGTGGTGAAGGCGGGGCTGGAGATCATCCGCTCCAACAAGCACTCCATGCCCGTCAGCTACGTGGACGTCGGCACCGACGCCGCCGTGGCCTGGGATTACAAGGACCTGATCTTCAAGAACAACACCGACCACCCCATCTTCATCGAGGGCAAGGTCTCCGGCAAGACCGTGGTGGTCTCCGTCTACGGCTACCCGCTGGAGGAGGGCCTCAGCTACGACATCGTCAGCGAGGTCTATGAGACCATCCCCGCGCCCCCGGCCGAGGTGGTGCTGGACACCACCGGCGAGCACGCCACCTACACCGACGAGCTGGTGGAGGGGAAGAAGTCCCGCCAGGGCACCAAGGTGCGCAGCTACCGCGTCACCAAGCGCAACGGCGAGGAAGTGAGCCGCGAGCTGCTGCGCGACGACTACTACAAGGAGGTCACCGGCGTGACCTACCAGGGCGTGACCCCGCGGGCCCCCGGCGACGAGGGCGGCGCGAATGGCGGTAACGGCGGCGACAACGGGGACAACAAGCCCGACAGCGGCGGGGACGACGAGTGATCCCGCGGCCGGGAAAACATGGGAGAAAAGAACAAGGCAAGCGGACGCATCGGAGGAAATGCCGGGGCGTCTGTTTTTTTGTGTGATCGTATGGGGATAATGCCGCGGCGGCGCGCGGTGGTTCCACAAATTCCCTTATGCGAGGAAACAGGTTTGGAAAAGAAGCGGAAGTGCGGCGCGATGCAGAGGGTTTTCCTAGTTTTCTTATAAGGAAAATGCCTTGCGGTCGCTGCGAAACGCCGCGGCGCGCGAGGGGGTTCCACATTTTTTGCACGGGGAAATGCCTTGCGGGATTTGTGAAGGAACGGCGCGCAGCGGTTCCGCAAATTCCCTTATGCGGGAAAACGTGTCTGAAAAAGAAGCGGAAGTGCGGCGGGGTCTCGCTTTCGGGGAAAATGGCGCGGGGCGCAGGGCGGTTTTTCGGAAGGAACAGAGGAGGGGACGCGAGTTGGTTTTCAATATTGGGGAAACGGGGAAATGTGCAAACTTTATACCGCCTGATTTTCTTTACATACGCCGCAAAACATGTTAAAATCTGTTCGAGAAAGGGCAGAGGAAAAAGCCCGCGAGGGCCCGCGCGCAGGGAAAAGAAGCGACATGCGCGGGAAAATATGCAAAGAAGTACAAGGGGGAAGAAACACATGGCGATCCCGATGAAGACCATCCCCGGCTACACCAACTCCAAGCCGGGCATCCAGGTGGGCACCAAGATGGAGGGGCCCATCTACCGCGACGAGCGGGGCAAGATCCACGTGGACATGCAGGGCGTGCGCTTCCTGCAGCAGATGGGCGTGGAATGGGTGATGATCGGCGCGCACCAGGTGCCCGAGCACTCCGCGGCCTGCTACAAGGCCATCCGCGACGCTTTGGGCGAGCACGGCCTTAAGATCTACCGCCTGGCCAGCGACGAGCTGCACAACATGCCCGCCGTGACGCTGGGCCTTGAGGACCGCGGCCGCATGATCGACAAGTACCTAAAGTACATCTCCGACCTGGGCGAGGCGGGCATCCATTACTCCACCTACGCCCACATGGGCAACGGCATCTGGCGCGGCGACATCCGCCGTCCCGTGCGCGGCGGCGCGACCGCGGGCGGCCTGGACTTAAAGGCCCCCAACCGGGGCTTCTGGATGGGGGAGACCTTCGAGTGGCCCCTGTCCCACGGCCGCGTGTTCGGCGAGGATGAGCTGTGGAAGAACTACGAGTATTTCATCCGCCAGGTGGTGCCCGTGGCCGAGAGCGCGGGCGTCTACATCGGCATCCATCCGGACGACCCGCCCGTCTACACGCTGGCCGGCGTGCCGCGCTGCATCTTCGGCACCTTCGAGGGCTACAAGCGCGCGCTGGAGATGGCCAACTCCGACCACATCGGCGTCTGCCTCTGCGTGGGCTGCTGGCTGGAGGGCGGCGAGGCCGTGGGATGCTCGCCCGTGGAGTTCATCCGCTACCTGCTGGAGAGGAAGAAGCTGTTCAAGCTCCACGTGCGCAACGTCACCGCGCCCCTCGACCAGGAGGGCGGCTTCAACGAGACGTTCCCCGACGCGGGCTATGCGAACCTGATCGACGTGATCCAGGCGCTGCACGACGGCGGCTTCGACGGCGCGATCATGAACGACCACCTGATCGACATGGTGGGCGGCCACTACACCTGCGAGGCGTTTTTCACTTCCTATTTAAAGGGCCTTGTGGACGCCGTGCAGAACCACGCGTTCTAAAGCGAAAACACAAAAGGGGAAGGACCTGCCGAAGGCGGCGGTCCTTCCCTTTTGCGTGCCCGGGAAAAGTTGTTTAAACATAAATGTATACTTTTACCAACAACAGAAAAATCAAAAATTTGTGATTTTTAGTGTTGACAGATGTGTTATTGTGTGCTTATAATTTAAGCAAACATTAAGAACGGGGATACGACCGACTGTTTGCAAAAGCATACTTTAACAAAAATTGGCGAAAAACCGGGAACACCCCAAATTTCGCATGGTGAAACGTTAAGAATCGGAAAAGGACTTGTTTCAAGGGAAACAAACGGGCGAACATAAAAAATCGTAGCAAAAGCGCCCAAGAAAGCGAAGGAATGAATCGCTGCTAGACGGCGATCAAATAAAAGGAGGAAACCCCATGAGTAAGAAGCTGTGCGCGCTCGTACTGTGCCTTCTGATGCTCACCGCCCTGGTCGCGGGCTGCGCACCCAGTGCCAGCCAGGCCCCAGCAGCGGCGGCGATCAGCAGTCGCAGGGCGGCGCCGAAGCCCCCGCAGACGACGAAGCTCCCGCCGCTAGCGGCGAGAAGGTCCACATCAAGCTGTACATGGTCCCCCAGGACGATGCATCAGAGTCCAGCCTGAAGTCCTTCGATTTCACCAAGGCCAAGGTCGAGGAGAAGTTCTCCGACGTGGCCGACATCGAATGGACCCGCATGGCCCCCGGCACCGACTACCGGCAGCAGTATGATAAGCTGCTCATGTCCGGCGACGGCCCCACGCTGTGGAACTCCCTTCCCTTCGTGGACATCCAGACCCGTATGCGCAACGGCACCATCGCCGAGATCACCGATTACGTTGTGAATTGGGATCTGCGCAACGAAGGCAAGGTCAACCCCTCCATCGAGGAAGCCCTGCATGACGACGAAGGCCGCTGGTACGCCGTGCCCTTCGCTCCCTACATCATGGGCCTGCTCTACAACCGCACCGCCATCGAGGCCGGCGGCAAGGATCCCGCCGACACCCCCAACACCTGGGAAGAGTTCGGCGAGTGGTGCGCTGAGCTGACCGACAAGGAAGTGCCGAGGTTCGGCTACACCCTGCTTGGCTCTGACTACCTGGCCTGGCCTTACACCCCCTGGGTGTGGAGCGCCGGCGGCGAGATGGTCATCAACAACGGCGACGGCACCTACTCCATCGGCTTCAACTCCGAGGAAGGTATCGACACCGCCATGTACATGCATGACCTGGTTTGGAAGTATGGCTGCACCCAGACCGACCTGCTGGAGAGCTACGACGACTATATGTCCAACATGACCATCGGCTACGCCTGCTACGGCTGGGGCCTGCCCACCTCCCTGAACATCGATAAGCTGGCCGCTTACGGTGCCACCCAGGATGAGTTCGGCGTGCTGCCCTTCCCCGGCAAGACTGAGGACGATGTGATCGGCTTCGCCGGCGGCGAGACCTGGACCATGCATCCCAACGCCACCAAGGAGCAGATGGATGTCTGCTGGGATATCCTGAACCTGCTCTCCTACGACGAGGATTACCTGCGCGAGCTGTGGCAGCTGGAGAACGAGCTGGGCCTGATCGACCCCAAGCCCTCCTGCCGCCAGGATCTGGTCGAGGTCAAGTATTCCTACGCCACCAACTGGCCCGAGCACTGGAAGGATGAGTTCGCCGCTCTGAACGCCGTGGCCCGTCCCGAGCCCTTCTGCGCTGAGTGGAACTCCCTGAAGGATTACATCGTGGCGCCCATGCAGCAGGTGCTGGCCACCGAGAACATCACCCGCGAAGAGGTGAAGGAGCTGCTGGACGAGTGCGCGGAGAAGCTGTACACCGACTTCCCCGATGCCTTCAAAAAAGCCGAGTAAGTAACGGCCTTCCCCAAAGCGACACAGATCATAACGCTTGAACCATTTGACGGGGGCAGACGGCACCGCCTGCCCCCACTTTCTTTAAAAGGGGGTGCCGCAACGTGAAAATCTTCTCCTGGGACCGCATCAAACGCGACTACCTGCCGTGGCTGTTCCTGGTCCCCGCGATCATCAGTTTTGCGCTGTTCAAGTATTACCCGATCATTCTAGGGTTCTTCGTCTCCTTCTTCAAGGTCAACATCGTGGACCTTCCCGGCGACTTTATCGGATTTGACAACTACATCCGCGCCTTCAAAGACCCGGACTTCCTGAATTCCATCAAGAACACGTTCCAGTTCCTGCTCATCTCGCTGGTTCTGAACTTCTGGGTTCCGATCCTGCTGGCCACGCTCATCAACGAGGTGCGCCGCGGCAAGACCTTCATGCGCACCATGTACTTCATCCCCGCGGTCGCTCCGGGCATCGCCATGAGCGTTCTGTGGAAGTACATCTGGCAGCCGGATTACGGCCTTGCGAACTTCATCCTCAAGTCCCTGAACCTGCCCGTGCAGAAATGGCTGAACGATCCGGCGCTGGTCAAGTGGTGCATCCAGTTCCCGGGCCTCATCATCGGCGGCGGCCTGACCATGGTCATCTACCTGGCCGCGCTGCAGGACGTGCCCGAGGAACAGCATGAATCCGCCCTGCTGGACGGCGCCGGCTTCTTCACCCGCATCTTCCGCATTTCCCTGCCCCAGATCATGCCCATCGTGACCACGATGCTGGTGCTGGCCGTGATCGACGTGTTCAACATGTTCGATAACGTGCAGGTCATGACCGGCGGCGGCCCCATCGGCGCTTCGGAGACGATGGTGCTCTACGCCTACGATCAGGCGTACACGTTCCTGAACTATGGCTACGCCATCACCTTGAGCGTGATCACGTTCATCTGCGTGTTCATCCTGACCTGCATCCAGATGTCCTTGGAGAACAACCCGCTGCTCAGCGGCGGCAAGGGCGGCGGCAAGGAACAGCGGAAGGCCATCCGCAAGATCAAGAAAGACCGGGCCGAGGCCGCCAAGGCTGCCCAGGCCCCTGCAAAGGAGGGATAGCGCGTGCCTGCCTTACAAACTGTTGAGCTCAGATCCCGCAAGGGCAAACTCACCTATGGAACCATCATGGGCATCCTGTGCGTGGGCATCCCGCTGCAGATCTTCCCCTACGTTTGGCTGATGCTGAGCATGTTCAAGTCGGCCAGGGAAGTGCGTTCCATCCCGCCTACATTCATCCCCGCGACCTGGCTGTGGGAGAACATCCCCGATACCTTCAGCCGCTTCCATTTCGGCCAGAACCTGTGGAACTCCCTGTTCCTGTGCGTGGCCGTTATACTGATCCAGGTGAGCATCTCCACCTTGGCGGCCTACGCGCTCTCCAAGCTGCGCCCCAAGGGCAGCAAATGGGTCATGACCTTCTTCCTGGGCACCATGATGATCAACGCCCAGGCGCTGGCCTGGCCTACCTACATCATGTTCACCAACTTCTTCGGCGTCCGCATGGTGGATAACATGTGGTCCCTGATCCTCTCCTTCAGCGCGTGGGCTTGGGCGATCTTCATCCTCAAGAGCTTCTTCGACGGCTTGCCCCACGACCTGATGGAGTCGGCCAGGATCGACGGCGCGAACAACTTCCGCATCCTGACCAGCATCATACTGCCGCTGTCCAAACCTGTGTACTCCGTGGTCATCCTGAACACGTTCATGGCCTGCTACAACCAGTTCATGTACCCCCTGATCCTCTTGCCGGATTCCCGCAACTGGACCATCATGGTGCGCGTGTACGCCATCCAGGGCACAGGCCAGACCCCGTGGAACCAGATCATGGTGCTGCTGGGCTGCGCCACGCTGCCCGTGCTGCTGGTCTATATCTTCGCCCAGAAGTACATCGTGCAGGGCATCAGCATGTCGGGATTGAAGGGCTGATATGTTCCACTATATGTCCACCATCCGCCGCTGCTGCCTGCAGCTGTGGAAGGAGCCGCAAACCGTGTTCATGGGCTCGCTGCTCTGCCTGTTTCTGTCCCTTCCCGTGTTTACGATCGGGTTTTCCTGCGTCGTGGGCGTCATCTACATGGGCGCCCGCGAGAAGGGGGAGCAGGTGAGCTTCAAGAGCGCCGTGCACGACGCCAAGCGCTGCGCGGGCAAGGCGATAGTGCTGGGTATTATGGACTTAGCATGTCTGCTTGCCTGCGTGGCCTCGGTGGCCAGGATCATCGGCAACGGGAACTTCCTGTGGCTGCTGCTGCACGCGGTGCTGCTGTACATTACGCTGTTGTTTCTTTCCACGTCTCTGTTCCGCTACCCCATGCTGGCGCGGAATCCTGACCTGCCCCTCCAGAAGGTCCTGCTGTTCAGCTTCAGCTGCGTGCTGGCGAACACGGGATACGTGTTCCTCTATTGGTGCACGGCGCTGTTGCTGCTGCTCATCAGCATCGGCACGGGCGTGGGGATGGTGCTCCTGCTGCCGGGCGGCTTCGCCCTGATCATGGCGGTGGCCTGGAACGAGACGCTCAAGGCGATGGAGGAGAGGGAGAAGGGCCTTCCCCCAACAAAGGGGAACAAGACGCCTGCAGGCGGCTGGTTCAAGAGGGGAAACGGTAAAACAATAAAAAAACCGTGATTTATCCATTGCAAGCCGGAAAGGAAAACGATATGATAGAGACGCCGGGGAGGAAATAAGATCCCCGGCGGGAGGGTGAGTGAAATGAAAGAGGATATCATCCGGCAGATCGAGACGAACAAGCTCTGCGCCATCGTGCGCGGCCTGCCCAAGGACCAGGTGCGGCCCGTGGCGGAGGCGCTGATGGGCGGCGGCGTCAAGACCATCGAGGTCACGTTCGACACGCCGGGCGCAAAGGACATGATCGAGACCATCAAGCAGGAGTACGGCGACAAGATGCTGGTGGGCGCGGGGACCGTGCTGGATCCCGAGACCGCCCGCACCGCCATCCTGTCCGGCGCGGACTTCCTGCTGGCGCCCACGCTCAACACGGCCGTGATCGAGCTGTGCAACCGCTACTCCAAGCTGGCGGTGCCGGGCGTGATGACGCCCACGGAGATACTGACCGCCCTGGAGGCGGGCGCGGGCATCGTCAAGGTGTTCCCCGCCGGTGCGCTGGGACCGGGCTACATCAAGGACGTCCTGGGCCCGCTCAAGCAGGCGCGCATCATGGCCGTGGGCGGCGTTTCCCTGGAAAACTGCGCCGACTTCATCAAGGCGGGCGCGTGCTCCGTGGGCATCGGCTCCCAGCTGGTGAGCAAGAAGCTCGTGGACGCCCGGGATTACAAGGCCATCGGTGATCTGGCCGCCCAGTTCGTGGCGCGGCTGCAATAAAGCAAGGGGGAAAAACAACAATGGCGCAAAAGATCGCATTCGTGACTGGCTCCAGCCGCGGCATCGGCAAGGGCATCGCCATCCAGCTGGCCAAGGCCGGCTATGACGTGGGCATCCACTATTCCACCACGCCCGACGGCGCGCTGGATACCAAGGCCCAGATCGAGGCCCTGGGCCGCAAGGCCTGCGTCTACCACGCCGACATCCGCGACCTGGATCAGATCGCGGCCATGTTCGAGGCCTTCTTCAAGGATTTCGACCACATCGACCTGATGGTCAACAACGCGGGCGTCACCCGCATGCGTCCCTTCCTGGAGATCGAACCCGCCATGTTCGAGGAAGTCATCAACACCGACCTGCGCGGCAGCTTCTTCTGCGCACAGGCCGCGGCCCGCAACATGGTCAAGAACGACGTCAAGGGCGTGATCATCAACATCGCCTCCAACCACTCCATCGGCTGCTGGCCCGGCTCCACCGTGTACGCGGCGGCCAAGGCCGGCCTGGAAAAGATGGGCAAGAACATGGCCATGGAGCTGTCCAAATACGGCATCCGCGTCGTGACCGTCGCCCCCGGCTACACCACCCTGCCCGAGCGCATGGTGCCGCCGGAGAAGCAGACCCCCGAGCAGAGGGCCAACTTCGAGAAGGTCACCGGCCGCATCCCCATCCACCGCTTCGCCACCCCCACCGAGATCGGCGACGCCGTGGTGTTCCTCTCTTCGGAGAAGGCCGGCTACATCACCGGCACCACGCTGTTCATCGACGGCGGCTCCCTGCTGCCGGTGCTGGCGCAGAACGAATTCGCTTAAAATAAGCGGCTTTACATCCAATAAAAAGATAGACGCTCTTTCAAGGAGGTAAAACAGAACATGAAGATCACCGCAATGGAGACGTTCTTCATCAAGCCCCGCTGGTGCTTCCTGAAGATCAGCACGGACGAGGGCATCGTCGGCTGGGGCGAGCCCGTGGTCGAGGGCCGCGCCCGCACCGTGGCCATGGCCATCGAGGAGCTCAAGCCCCTGTTGATCGGCCAGGATCCTAGGAAGATCTCCCAGCTGTGGTACCAGATGTACAACACCACCTTCTACCGCGGCGGCCCCGTGCTGGTCAGCGCCATCTCCGGCATCGACCAGGCCCTGTGGGACATCAAGGGCAAGTGGCTGGGCGTGCCCGTGTACGAGCTGCTGGGCGGCGCGTGCAGGCACAAGATCCGCATGTACTCCCACTGCGGCGGCGCGGACGCCAAGGAGCAGGCCGCCAACGCCAAGAAGCGCCAGGAGCTGGGCTTCGACGCCATCAAGATCGGCGTGCCGGGCTTCATCAAGTCCCTGGACACCAAGGAGGTCGTGGACCAGCTGGAGGAGAGGTTCGCCCTCACCCGCGAGGCCGTCGGCCCCAAGATGGACATCGCCATCGACTTCCACGGCAAGGTCGCTCCCGCCGTGAGCATCCGCATGATCGAGGCCATCAAGCCCTACTTCCCCATGTTCGTTGAGGAACCCGTGCTGCCCGAGAACGTGGACGTGCTTGCCCGCGTGGCCCGCACCACCACCGTGCCCATCGCCACCGGCGAGCGCCTCTTCACCCGCTTCGGCTTCCGCGAGGTGCTGGAGAAGCAGGCCGCCGTGGTCATGCAGCCCGACACCTGCCACGCCGGCGGCATCTCCGAGCTGATGAAGATCGGCGCCATGGCGGAGAGCTATTACTGCACCATCGCGCCCCACAACCCCCTGGGCCCCATCTCCCTGGCCGCCTGCATCCAGGTGGACGCCGCCAGCCCCAACTTCCTCATCCAGGAGCATCCCTCTCTGGAGAACGGCTGGGACCGCGGCGAGGGCTACCTCAAGGAGCCGTTCAAGATCGTCAACGGCTACGTCGATCTGCCCACCAAGCCGGGTCTCGGCATCGAGGTGGACGAGGACGTGATCCGCGAGCGCAGCTATCCCGGCGACTGGGATACCCCGCGCGCCTTCCACGAGGACGGCAGCGTCGCGCTCTGGTAAGCGCCTGACCAACCGATCATTCTCTTGACCGGGCCCCCTTGGATCATCCTCCTTGCGAATGATCCCAAGGGGGCTTCTTTTGGGAAAAAAGGGAAGCGGCCGCGCGGCGGCGGTTTTGGCCTTGTGAAGCAGGGTTTTCGCCGAGATTTGAGGAAGCGCCTTCCCGTGTGGTGTTCCCTTTTCCAAAAACGGGGGAGGGGGATTTTCCGAAACGGAGAGGTCGGGGGAAATTGCTTCCCGCGCGGCGGCGTTCCCTTTTCCGCAAACGGGGAAAGAGATTTTCTAGGAACGGAGAGTCGGAGGGGAAATGTCGCCCGCGCGGCGTTCCCTTTTCCGCAAATGGGGACGGAGATTCTTCCGAAGTGGAGAGGTCAAGGGAAATCGCTTCCCGTGTGGCGGCGTTCCTGTTCCGCAAACGGGGAAAGAGGTTTTCTCGGAACGGAGAGTCGGAGGGGAAAAGTCCCCCGCGCGGCGCTGGTTTTTTGCTCCGAAAACAGGGAAGGGGCAGGGAACAGAAATTGATGGGACAAAGATATAAAAATAGGTTAAAAGCCCGCGCGGCGGCCCCAAGGCGCTTGACTTTTATTTTTTTACCCGATAAACTGAAAGAGTTTGATATAAAGATAAGGGAGCGTGTTTTCTTCTATGGCCGGTACCTTGGCTAGATTTTTCGGGGCGCAGGACATGACCCAGGGCAAGCCCTGGAAGAACCTCGTCCAATTTGCGATCCCCCTGCTGATCGGCAACATCGCCCAGCAGCTTTACAACACGGTGGACTCCATCGTCGTGGGCCAGTACGTGGGCGACACCGCCCTGGCGGCCGTCGGCGCGGCGGGCCCCATCCTGAACCTGCTGCTGGTGCTGTTCATGGGCGTTTCCACGGGCGCCGGCATCATGGTGTCCCAGTACTTCGGCGCGCGGGATAAGAAGATGCTGTCCCTGACCGTGGGCAACTCCATCACGCTGGCCATGATCTGCTCCATCCTCATCATGGTGGTGGGCCCCCTGGTCACGCGGCCCCTGCTGCGCATGCTCAACACCCCCGCGGACGTGTACGACGGCGCGGCGGCCTACCTCATCATCTACTTCCTGGGCATCATCGGCTGCTCCTATTACAACATGATCTCCGGCATACTGCGCGGCCTGGGCGATTCCGTGATGCCGCTGGTGTTCCTGCTGGTGACGACGGGCCTGAACATCGTTTTGGACATCGCCTTTGTGGCCATCTTCCACTGGGGCGTGGCCGGTGTCGCCTGGGCCACGGTCATCTCCCAGTTCGTTTCGGCCGTGCTCTGCATCATCAAGCTCCTCACCATGCGCGGCATGATGGAGCTCAAGCCCCGCACCTACATCCCCGACGGCCGCCTTAGCTGGAAGCTCATCAAGCTGGGCCTGCCCGCCGGCGTGACGCAGGCCATCTTCTCCATGGCGGCCATCGTGGTGCAGTCCCTGACCAACAGCTTCGGCACCTCCGTGATCGCGGCCTCCACCGCCATCATGCGCGTGGACGGCTTCGCCATGATGCCCAACTTTACGTTCGGCATCGCCATGGCCACCTACGCGGGCCAGAACATCGGCGCGAACCGGCTGGACCGCGTGGAGGAGGGCACCCGCGTCGGCATGTGGATGGGCGTGGGCGTCTCCGTCGTGCTGGTGGCCATGATCCTGCTCTTCGGCGAGTGGCTCATCCGCATGTTCACCTCCACCGAGGAGGTCGTGAATTTAGGTGTGCGCATGCTGCGCATTTTGGCGGTGGGCTACATCGCCATGGGCGTGACCCAGATCCTCTCCGGCGTTATGCGCGGCGCGGGTGACACCATGACCCCCATGTGGATCTCCATCATCACCACCGTCGTCCTGCGCGTGCCCATCGCCTACGGCATCGCGTACCTGACCCGCAGTCAGGCGCAGCCCACCGGCGCGCCGGAGTGCCTGTTCATCTCCCTTTTGGTCTCCTGGGTGCTGGGCGCGGTGATCACCGCCATCTGCTTTAAGTTCGGCAAGTGGCGCGAAAAGGGCATCGTGGAACACGACACGGAGGCGGCGGCGCAGGAATGAGCAAGCTGCTGGAAGTGGGGATGCTGCTGTGCTTCGGCTTCTCCTGGCCGTTCAACCTGGCCAAATCGATCCGCACCCGTTCCACCAAGGGCAAGAGCCTGGTGTTCCTCTGGGCCGTGGACATCGGCTATCTGCTGGGCATCGCCAGCAAGCTGGCCGCCCACGCGCCCTGGGGCGAGTATTATTACGTGTACCTGGTCTATATACTCAACACCTTGATGGTCACCGCGGACATGTGCCTGTACTACGTAAACCGCGCCCGCGAGCGGAAGGCGGCGCAGGCGGCGGCCTGAACCAACGCACATACGGCCTCTCGGAGCGGCGTTTCCGGGGGGCCATAATTTTTAACTTTAGGCCATTTGACAAGGGCAGGCGCGTCCTGTATAATGAGGGCAGATCCCGTGAAGGGGAGGAGTAGGGCACATTCAACGCGCAGATGAACAGAGAGGCGGTCCCCAAGGCTGCAAGGCCGCCGCGCGCGTCTTTTGTCCCGAAGGTCGCCCCGGAGGAGGACGGACGAAGGGCTTCCTGCCTTTGAATCCGTTCCGGGCTGGCGTCCGTTATACGCGCCGTTTCCAGAGTAAAAAACAAAGGTGGTACCGCGACGCGTTCGCCCTTTCGACGGGGCGGGCGTTTTTTGATGGAAGGAGATGCGCATGGGCTTTCATTTGAACGCCGTCAGCCCCTGGGGCCTGCTGCCGCTGCTGCTGGGCCTCTGCCTTCTGCTTGCCGCGCCGCGCCTGCCGCAAAAGGCCCTCTGGCCCGCGCGTTTGACCGCATTGGGCCTGGCCTTCTTGGGCGCCATCCTCTGCTTTGCCCTGCCCTAACGCCCGCTTTGACTGAACGACTTAAAATTTTCAAGCACAGCTTTGCCAAGGAGGAATCAGAAGCACATGGAAACCAACCGCTTTGCGGACATGCCCAAGAGCTACGACCCTGCGAGCGTGGAGAGAAGGCTCTACGACAAGTGGGAGTCCGAGGGCCTGTTCAAGCCCGCTGAGAAGAAGCCCGAGGGCGCCCGGACGTTCTCCATCGTCATGCCCCCGCCCAACATCACGGGCCAGCTGCACATGGGCCACGCCATGGACGAGACGCTGCCCGACATTTTGGTGCGCTACCACCGCATGCTGGGCGACGACACCCTCTGGGTGCCCGGCACCGACCACGCCTCCATCGCCACGGAGGTCAAGATCGTGGAACAGCTGGCCAAGGAGGGCATCGACAAGCGCGACCTGGGCCGCGAGGAGTTCCTAAAGCGCGCCTGGAAGTGGAGAGAGGAGTACGGCGGACGCATCGTGCGCCAGCAGAGGCTGCTGGGCCTTTCCTGCGACTGGTCCCGCGAGCGCTTCACCATGGACGAGGGCTGCTCCAAGGCCGTGGTGGAGGTGTTCGTCAACCTCTATAACAAGGGCCTCATCTACCGCGGCAACCGCATTATCAACTGGTGCCCCACCTGCCAGACCGCCCTGTCCGACGCGGAGGTGGAGTACGAGGAGCAGGCCTCCTTCCTGTGGCACATCCGCTACCCGGCGGAGGACGGCGGCGAGGGCCTGATCGTGGCCACCACCCGCCCCGAGACCATGCTGGGCGATACCGGCGTGGCCGTGAACCCCGAGGACGAGAGGTACCAGCACCTGGTGGGCAAGAACGTGATCCTGCCCCTGCGGGACCGCCCCATCCCCGTGGTGGCCGACCAGTACGTGGAGAAGGAGTTCGGCACCGGCGCGGTGAAGATGACCCCCGCCCACGATCCCAACGACTTCGAGGTGGCCATGCGCCACGGCCTGGCCGTGGAGCGCGTGATGAACGACGACGGCACCATGAACGAGAAGTGCGGCAAGTACGCCGGCATGAGCGCGCTGGATGCCCGCAAGGCCGTGGTGGACGACCTGCAGGCGCTGGGCCTGCTGGTCAAGGTGGAGCCCTACACCCACAACGTGGGCCAGTGCTACCGCTGCCACCACACCGTGGAGCCGCTGGTCTCCACCCAGTGGTTCGTGAAGATGAAGCCCCTGGCCGAGCCGGCCATGGAGTGCGTGCGCGACGGCAGGCTCACCCTGACCCCCGAGCGCGGCAACCGCATCTACTTCAACTGGATGGAGAACATCCGCGACTGGTGCATCTCCCGCCAGCTGTGGTGGGGGCACCGCATCCCCGCCTACTACTGCGACGAGTGCGGCCACATGATGGTGGCCAAGCAGGCCCCCGAGCGCTGCGAGCAGTGCGGCAGCACTTCCCTGCACCAGGACGAGAACGTGCTGGATACCTGGTTCTCCTCCGCGCTGTGGCCCTTCTCCACGCTGGGCTGGCCCGAGGAGACCGAGGACTACAAGCGCTTCTATCCCAACACGCTGATGGTGATGGGCTTTGACATCATCTTCTTCTGGGGCGCCCGAATGATCTTCTCCGGCCTTGAGCACACCGGCCAGGTGCCCTTCAAGACCATCCGTTTCCAGGGCCTTGTGCGCGACGACCAGGGCCGCAAGATGAGCAAGTCTTTGGGCAACGGCATCGACCCCACGATCATCATCGAGAAGTACGGCGCGGACGCGCTGCGCTTCGCCATCGTCTCCGGCGTTGCGCCCGGCAACGACGTGCGCTTCTCCGAGGAGAAGGCCGCCGCGGCCCGCAACTTCGCCAACAAGGTCTACAACGCCAGCCGCTTCGCCCTGATGAACCTGGACAGCGAGATGGACCCCGAGGCCGAGAAGTCCCTGGCCGACCGCTGGATCCTCACCCGCTTCGCCGCCTGCGTGCGCGAGGTGACCCAGCATCTGGAGAACCTGGACGTAGCCATGGCCGCCCAGAAGCTGTACGACTACATCTGGTCCGAGCTGTGCGACTGGTACCTGGAGCTGGCCAAGGCTGCCCTGTACGGGGACGACCCGAAGGCCGCCGCCGCGACCCGCGCCACCCTGGCCGAGGTGCTGGAGGGCACGCTCAAGCTGCTGCATCCCTTCATGCCCTTCCTGACCGACTCCATCTACGAGTACCTGCCCTGGACCACGGGCTCCATCATGGTGTCCAGCTGGCCCAAGGAGGGCAGGAGCTACGAGAAGGAAGCGGCGCAGATGGAGCACATCATGGAGATGATCCGCAGCGTGCGCAACCTGCGCGCCGAGATGAACGTGCCGCCCTCCCGCAAGGCGCACATCTACCTGATCCCCGCCGCCGAGGTGCCCGAGGGGACCTTCGACGGCAGCGAGGACTACTTCGCCCGCCTGGCCTCCGCCTCCGGCGTGAAGGTGATAGGGCGCGGCGAGGTGCAGGGCAAGCTGGTCTCCGCCGTGTGCACCGCCGGCGAGGCGCTGCTGCCCGTGGGCGAGCTGGTGGACGTGGAGAAGGAGAAGGCCCGCCTGCAGAAGGAGATCGACAACCTGGTCAAGGAGATCCAGCGCGGCAAGGGCAAGCTGCAGAACCAGGGCTTCCTGTCCAAGGCCCCCGCCAACCTGGTGGAGGCCGAGAGGAACAAGCTGCAGGTGAACGAGAACATGCTGGCCACGCTGCAGCAGCAGCGCAGGGACCTGGACTAAACCACCCAAGAACGTTCGGAACACAAACGACCTTCAAGGGCCGCGGGAAAGACCGCGGCCCTTTTGCCGTGTAATGAACGAAAGCGGGAGGTTAAACGAGGCAGGAAGGGAGGCAAAAATGCAGGAGGTATGCAGAAAAAGCTGCGTAAATTGGGGCAAGTTTCCTATGCAGGGGAAATGGAAGAAACTATAAAAGTATAAACATATAGTATATAAAAATCAGCATTTGCTTAGGTTTAAAGGGGCGGAAAAACGGGCAGTATTACAGAAAGGTTAAGTCCAAATTACTGCGAAAAAATGGCATTTTACCGTGACTTAACCGGGGATTCCTTGCTACATAACGGGGATAAACTAAAATAGAGATGTGAATGTATGCCTGTGTGCATAAAAGGCGGGTGCGGGAAAGAGACGATGACGAGACCGGCGAAAAACATGAAGGCTGCCTGGGCGTGGTTTTGCGCGCTGGCGCTGGTCCTATCCTGTCTCCTGCTGGCGGCGTGCGTCTTTCTGATCTCCGCCAACGCCGAAACGCTGGGCATGGGCGGCCTGCGGACGGACGAAGTGCTGTCCCTGCTCATGCAGCGCATGGGGCTGACGATCCTGACCGCGGCGGCGGGCGTTGCGCTGGCGCTGCTGCCGGCCATGGCGCTGGGCGTGGGCGTCAGCTACCTGCTGCCCTGGCCGATCCGGCTGCGCGTGAGCCGGCTGGGCTTCTGCATCGAGGCCATCCCGGCGGTGGTGCTGGGCTACATGACCATGCGCTACATCGCCCCTGCGACCTCCAACCCCTGGCTGTGCCTGATGTTGAGCCTGTCCATGCTGGCGCTGCCCCGGCTCTTCACCGAGTTCTGCTCCATGTTCGGGCAGGACGACGGCATCCGCATGGCCTCGGAATGCCTGGGCGGGCAGACCTACCAGACGGTGTTGCACTTCAGCCTTCCCCAGCACGCCCGCGAGATCGGCCTGATCTACCTGGGTGCCGTTGCCCGCGCCCTGTGCGAGGGCGTGGCGGTGATCATCGCCCTGAGCGCCTTCGAGGGGTACGAGACGCTGGTCACCGGCGCGATGCGCGCTGTCGGCGTGGGCATGGGCGCGACGGCCCCCGCGCTGGGCCTTGCCATCCTGCAGGCGGTGGCGCTGCTGCCGCCCCTGTCCATCGTATACATCACGATCTACTGCATGAGGGAGCGTTAGGCCGAAGGTGGAAAGACGCAACGGAAAGAACTGGCTGTTCACGGCCATCGTGCTGGCGCTGTCGGCCCTGGGGCTGTTCCTTGGGGTCTGGCCGGTGTACCGATTGTGCCGGGACGCCTGGAGCGCCCTTAGGCAGGGCGGCGCGCTGCCGGGCATGGGCCTGAACGTGCTGGCCAGCTTGAAGCTCCTTGGCCTCGTGATGCTGATCGTCACGCCCATCGCCTTCGGCGCGGCCCTGTGGATGTACGTGGTGCCGTCCAAGCGCACGCTGAACCGGATCCGCCACGCGCTGAACGTGCTGGCCATGGTCCCGGCGGTGGCGCTGGGCCTGCTGGCGCACATCGTGCTGGCCCCGTATTTGGGCGACGGCATGGCCTCCATGACCATCCTCATGTGCCTGTTCGTGCTGCCGTTCCTCACCTACAACTTTGAGCGCGTGTTCAGCGAGGTGCCGCCGGAGCTGATGGACGCCGGGCTTCTGCTGGGCGCGGGGCGCACGGCGGCGGCCTGCCGCGTGGTGCTGCCCGCCGTCACGCACAAGCTGATCCGCTGCCTGGTGGCCTGCGTGGAGCGCATTTTAGGCGAGGCCACGGCGCTTCTGCTCCTGCTGGGCGTGGTGCCGGAAGGCAGCGTGCTCTCCGTGGAGCTGTTCCGCTTATCCCAGCTGGGACGGCAGGACGCGGCGCTGCTGGCGCTGTGCTTAGGCGGCACGCTGATGCTCCTGCGCCTGGCCACGCTGGAGCGCAAGAACGAACTGCCCAAGCACCAGCGGCCCGAGGAAATGTGGCAGCGCGACTGATAGAAGGGAAAAACAACGAGGGACTTCTGAGAAACACACACGGAGGGAACAGACAGCTCAATGCCGATCCACGTATCCATCTCGCAGCTGAACCTGCGCATAGACAACAAGCCGGTGCTGCACGACATCGCCCTGGAGGCGGAGGCGGGCCACATCTTGGCCCTCATAGGCCCCAAGAAGGCGGGCAAGACCACGCTTTTGCGCGTGATCAACCGCATGGTGGAGACCCGGCCCGGCTCCAAGGTGAGCGGCAGCGTGACGCTGGACGGCGCTTCCATCTTCCAGATGAACGTGACCGACCTGCGCACCCGCGTGGGCATGGTGCCCTCCCGGCCGGTGATCTTCCCCGGCACCGTGTACGACAACATCTGCGCGGGGCTCAAGCTCCACGGCCTGCACAACGGCGGCAGGCTGATGCAAAGGGTGGAGGCGGTGCTCAAGGAGCTGGGCATCTACCGCGATTACTACCCGATGCTGGAGCTCAAGGCCTCCTCGCTCACCACCGCCCAGCAGCAGATCGTGTGCATCTGCCGGGCGCTGGCGCTGGAGCCGGGCCTGCTGCTGATGGACGAACCCTCCCGCGTGCTGGACTCCGTGGCGGTGATGCGCCTGGAGGAGGCCATGAGCAGCCTAAAGAAGCGCTGCACCATCGTGCTGGCCACGAACCTGCTGCAGCAGGCGGGCCGCATCGCCGACGAGACCGCGCTGCTCATGGACGGCTGCGTGGTGGAGTGGGGCCGCACCGACGAGATGCTCGCCCACCCGCGCGAGGAGCGGACCGAACAATACGTGACCGGCAGATATTTGAGCTAAGGACATAAACATCCGCAACGGAGGAAGAGACGATCATGACGATGCAGACGCGAACCCTATACATGCGGGAGCTGCAGGACATCCAGAGGGAAGCCTTCCACATGGGGAACCTGGTCAGCGAGTTCTTCACGGACGTGATGAACGCCTGCCACCGCCGGGACTTCAACGCCCTGCAAAGCGCCTCCGCCAAGGACAACCAGGCCCGGCACATGCGCATGGAGCTGAACGACCACGTGCTGAAGGTGCTGGCCACCCAGAACCCCATGGCCGCCGACCTGCGGCAGCTGATGTTCTTTCTGCACCTGGGCGACGAGCTTGGCCGCATCACCGCGCAGCTGACGGGCATCGGCCACACCGCCCTCATGCAGGGCGAGCAGGTGGTGCTGTTCGAGGAGATCTACCGCATGGGCGAGCGCGCGGGCACCATGCTGGACGAGATGCTGGGCGCGGCCGCCAGCGGGGACGAGGAGCTGATCCGCCGCATCATCGAGCGCGACACCGACGTGGACGTGGTCTACGAGCAGCTGAACCGCGAGTGCAACGCCCGGCTGGACGCGCCCTCCGAGGGCGGCCAGAGCCCGCTGCTGGGCACCTACAAGATGGCCAAGCGACTGGAGAGCATCGCGGACAGCGTGGTCAACGCCTGCCGCTGGTACCTTTACTTCAACGCCGACAGAGAAAAGTATAAGGAGCTGTTGATTTGAATCCCATCGAGCTGCGGGACGGGGAGAGGATCGACGATCTGCAGGCGGCGGGGTACCGCATCATCCAACACCCCGACCGCTTTCGCTTCGGCACGGACGCGGTGCTGCTGGCCCACTTCGCCCACGCGCCCAAGAACGCCCGCTGGCTGGACCTGGGCACGGGCACGGGCATACTGCCCCTGCTCATCGCCGCGCACAGGCCCTTTTCCGGCTTCGAGGCCGTGGAGGTGCAGGCGGAGGCCGCGGACATGGCGGCGCGCAGCATGCGGCTCAACGGCCTTAACGAGCGCGTCCTGGTGCGCTGCATGGACATGCTGGACGCCCCGGCCTTCTACGGCAGCGCCGCCTTCGACGCCATCGTCTGCAACCCGCCCTACGGAAAGCGCGGCGGCGGCCTGCAGAGCGAGAAGGACGCACTCTCCATCGCCCGGCACGAGGTGCTCATCACCTTGGAGCAGATCGTGGGCGTGGCGGAGCGGCTGCTCAAGAACGGGGGGCGCTTCTTCCTCATCCAGCAGGCGGACAGGCTGCCGGAGCTGATGAGCCTTTTGCGCGAAAAGCGGCTGGAGCCCAAGCGCGTGCGGCTGCTGTACCCGCGCCCCGGGCGGCAGGCCCACCTGGCGCTGGTGGAGTCCGTCAAGCAGGGCGGCGCGGGCTGCGTCTTTATGCCCCCGCTGTTCATCCACGAGGAGAGCGGCGAGGTGAGTTTGGAGACGCAGCGCATCTACGCGGGACTGGAAGACGCCTGACAAATACGCAGTTTAAGGCCCCCGCGCGGCGGAAAATTCCGCCGCGCGGGGGCCTTTGCGTTACAGGCACCGTCAGGGCCGCTCGCCGCGCTTGTCGCGCAGGCGCTTCTCGAAATAGGCGACGAAGAAGTACATGAGGGCCGCCAATATGCAGAGTATGGCCGTGGCGCCCATGACCAGATCCAGCCGGAACACCTGGCCGCCGTAGACGATCAGGTAGCCCAGGCCCGCGCGGGAGACCAGGAACTCGCCCACGATCACGCCCACCCAGCTCATGCCGATGCCGAGCTTGAGCGCCGAGACGATGGTGGGCAGGGAGCCGGGCAGCACCACCATGCAGAAGCACTGCCGCTTGGTGGCCCCGAAGGAGCGCAGCAGGGTGATCTTCTCCCGGGAGACCTCGTTGAAGCCGCCCAAGACGGTGGTGAGCGTCACCACCACGGAGACCAGCAGGGACATCACGATGATGGCCTGCGGGCCGGAGCCCATCCAGACGATGAGCACCGGGCCCAGGGCGATCTTGGGCAGGGCGTTGAGGATCACCAAATAGGGGTCCAGTATGCGGGAGAGCGTGGGGGACCACCAGAGCAGCGCCGCCAGGCCCAGCCCAAGCAGAGAGCCCAGCAGGAAGCCGGCCAGCGTTTCGCCCAGCGTGACGGCGATGTGGGAGAACAGCTCGCCCGTCCGGGCCAGGGAGGCCATGGACAGGGCCATGCGGCTGGGGGAGGAGAGCAGGAAGGGATCGATCCAGTTGAGCCGGGCGCTCAGTTCCCACAGCCCCAGAAAGAAAAGCAGAGCGCCCCAGCGCACCGCCACCACCATGCGGTCCCTGCGGCGGCAGCGGCGCAGGTAGTCCCTTTGCGAATCGGATACGGATTCAACCAACATGCACGTCCAACTCCTTCCATAGAAGGTCGAAATATTCGCGGAACTTGGGGTCCGAACGCCGCTGCCTGGGCGTGCCCGGCAGATCGATCTGAACGATCCGCTTGATGCGGGCGGGGCGGCGGCTCAGCACCACCACGCGGTCGGCCATGGAGATGCACTCGGAGATGTCGTGGCTCACCAGCAGCGCGGCGCGCTTGTCCCCCAGCAGCCCCTTCACCTCGTCGGCCAGGTAGATGCGCGTCTGGGCGTCCAGCGCGGAAAAGGGCTCGTCCAGGAGCAGAAATTCCGGGTCCAGCGCCAGCGTGCGCACCAGAGCCGCCCGCTGCCGCATGCCGCCGGAAAGCTGCTGGGGAAAAGCGGAGGCGAAGTCCTTGAGCCCGCAGGAGATGAGCAGGTCGTCCACGCGCTTCTCCGTCTTTTCGCTCAAAATGCCGCGGACCTTCAGCCCTAAGCAGGCGTTCTGGCGGACGCTGAGCCAGGGAAAGAGGTGGTCCCTCTGCAGCATATAGCCCATGTGCATGGGCGGCGCGGTGATGGCCCGGCCCCGGAGCAGCACGCGCCCCTTGTCCGGCTGCAAAAGGCCCGCCGCCAGGGACAGAAGGGTGGACTTGCCGCAGCCGCTGGGGCCTAAAAGCGCCACAAATTCGCCGGGGGAGATAGAGAGGGAAAAATCCTCCAGCACGTTCGTCTCCCCGCTCAGGGCGTGGTAGCGCATGGAGACGTTTTGAAAGTCTAACAAGGGTTCCAAGATCCTTTGACCTCCCTTTATTTGGAAGGCCCGCCGTGAAGCGGGCGTTGCGTTGGGGTTTGATTTCGGAGAGAAGAAACGGGGCCTCTCTGGCAGTATATTCTTTGCCGCCCCGCCAAGTGCGCACTTGCGTTTGGGCGCAAAACAGGATACAATGTTAGGGTGGAGCCGGGGCGGCAGCCGCCCTTCGGCGCCTGCGGCAGAGAAAACGGAGAAAGGGAAAAGACGGATGCTGGAGAAGATGGGCGCGTTCTTCGACGCGCGGTTGGACATGTATGAGGAACACCAGCTGGAGGCGATCGAGGGCGCGCGGGAATTTTATCCCTTCACGGCATCCCTGCTGCCCTTGAAACCCGGCGCGTGTGTGCTGGACCTGGGCTGCGGCACCGGGCTGGAGCTGGACGGGTATTTTCAGAGGAACCCGGAGGCGCGGGTCACGGGCATAGACCTCGCGCCGGGCATGCTCCGCGCCCTTGCGGACAAGCACCCGGACAAGGAGATGCACCTGATCGAGGGCTCCTACTTCGACATGCCCCTTGGGGAGGAGGCCTTCGACGCGGCGGTCTCCGTGGAGTCGCTCCACCACTTCACCGCGCAGGAGAAGCTGGGCCTTTATCGGAAGCTGCATCGGGCGCTCAAGCGGGGCGGCGCGTTCTTCCTGACCGACTACTTCGCAAAGGACGAGGAAGAGGAGAGCCGGCTGCAGGCGGAGCTCAAGGAGATCAAGCGCCGGGAGGGCCTGAGCGGCCGGGAGTTCTACCACTTCGACACGCCCCTGACCGTGGAGCACGAGCTGTTCACGCTGCGGCAGGCGGGCTTTTCCTCTGTGCGCGTGCTGAAAGCCTGGGGAAACACCCGCGTGCTGGAAGCGCTGCGCTAAAACATGGGGAGACCCAAAGAGATACAGACACACCAAGGAGGCCTTTTGGAGAAGAAGGCCCTTTATCTGGAGGGAAACGAACACCTATGATCAGCAAGGCCATCTTTAACCGGGCGCCCTTAGCGCCCAACCGCTTCGCGCCCCTGCCCCTTGGCGCGATCGAGCCCAAGGGCGAGCTGCGCGAAAGGCTGGAGGCACAGGCCCGGGGGCTGGGCGGGCACATCACCGAGTGCTGGCCCTCCCTGATGGACAACGCCTGGATGGGCGGCCAGGGGGAGGATTGGGAGCGCGGGCCCTACTATCTGGACGGGCTGGTGGCGCTGGCGCACACGCTCAAGGACCAGAGGCTGATCGACCTAAAGGACCGCTTCATCGAGTGGATCCTGGCCTCCCAGGACGAGAGCGGCTGGTTCGGCCCCCGCACCAACGACGGCTGGTGGCCAAGGATGGTGGCGCTCAAGGCGCTGACCCAGCACTTCACCGCCACGGCGGACCGGCGGGTGCTTCCCTTCATGATGCGCTACTTCAAGTACCAGTACGAGCACCTGAATGAGAAGCCGCTGGAGCTGTGGGCCACGGCCCGCGCGGGCGACAACGTGCTCACCGCGATCTGGCTGTACAACATCACCGGGGAAAAGGCGCTGCTCAAGCTCTGCGACAGGCTGCTGGAGGGCTCCATCGACTGGACGGGGCTGTTTTCCGCCTTCCCCTACACCACGGACCTCAAGCGCTCGCGTCCCTGGGCCCAGCTGCAGAAGGAGCTGGAGGGCAACGACGATCCCTGGAGCAGCGCCTGGCGCAGCCACCAGACCACTCACGTGGTGAACGTGGCGATGGGCTTAAAGACGCCGGCGCTGGACCACGCGATCCACGGCGGGCTCAAGCAGGGCGCGGCCTTCTTCGCCGGGTACGAGAAGCTGATGAAGTCCCACGGCGTGGCCACGGGCATGTTCACGGGCGACGAGCACCTGTCCGGCGCGTCCCCTTCCCAGGGAACGGAGACCTGCGCCGTGGCGGAGATGCTGTTCACGCTGGAAACGCTGATGGGATTGAGCGAGGACGCCCGGCTGGGCGACATTTGGGAGCGGATTGGCTTTAACGCCATGCCCGCGGCCCTTTCGCCGGACGGCTGGGCGCACCAGTACGACCAGCAGGTGAACCAGGTGCGCATCTCCCGGCAGAAGCGCTCCTGGTACAACAACGGCGACGACAGCAACGTGTTCGGCCTGGAGCCCAACTTCGGCTGCTGCACCGCCAACCTGCACCAAGGCCTGCCCAAGTTCGCCGCCCATCTCTGGATGGCCACGGAGGACGGCGGCCTGGTCTGCCAGAGCCCCGCGCCCTGCACGGTGCGCTTCCGCGCCGGCGGGCAGAAGGTACGCCTGGATGTGGAGGGCGAATATCCGCACGATGGCCATATCTGCGTGCGCGTCAGCGTCGCCGCGCCGGCCAGCTTCCCGCTGGTGTTCCGCATCCCCGCCTGGGCCGAGGGCGCGTCCCTGACCGTGGGCGAGGAGAGATACGAGGCCAGAGCGGGACAGTACGCCTCCATCCACAGGCTGTGGGAGGGCGGCGAGGAGGTCCGGCTTGAGCTGCCCATGAAGCCTCGCACGCAGCGCTGGTACCACCAGTCGCTGGCGGTCTACAAGGGGCCGCTGCTGTATGCCCTGCCCATTGAGGCAAAATGGAGCTTCGCGGGCGAAATGCCCCTGGCCGACCGCTATGCGGAGCCGCTGACGCCGTGGAATTACGCCATCTACCCGGACGAGCTTTTGCGCGAGGGAGAGGACGGATCGGTGGAGGTCGCCGCGGGGCGCGTGCCCGGCTGGGAGGAGAAGGCGGGCTCCGCCGCGCCGCCGCCCGTGCTGCCCAGGACGGAGGGGGAGAGGACGGTCCTGCACCTTACGCCCTACGCCGACGCGCCCCTGCGCATCGCCCAGTTCCCCAAGGGGACTTGAGCGGCGGGCGGCCGTTTGGACATAATAAAATTACAATTCAGCGGTTGACATCAAACGGCGGCTGACGGTATAATGGATATGTTCGCAGCGTATGCTTTGCCGCTCCTCTTAAGAGCGGCGCGGACAGCCGATCGAGGCGTTCCGGAGAGAACGCAAGCGCGAGGGGAGGGAGAGCAATGTCTGAGATCCGCGTTGGGGAAAACGAATCCCTGGAAAGCGCTCTGAAGCGTTTTAAGCGTAAGTGTGCCCGTTCCGGCGTATTGGCCGAGGTTCGTAAGCGTGAACATTATGAAAAACCCAGTGTGAAGCGCAAGAAGAAGGCCGAGGCAGCCAGAAAGCGCAAGTACTAAGAAGCAACCGAAAACCGTCCGAGGACGGAAAAAAGAACGGGCAGTAATGCCCGTTCTTTTTCATGTGATGAAATTGTGACGGTACTTTTGTATTTCAAAACAAAAGTCGGCGGGGTTTCGGCGCTGCCGCAGGCAGAGCCGAAACCCCGCCCCCTCCCGACATCGAGGCCCGGCCGGCGGCTTCGCCGCCGGCCGGGCCTCGATGTCGGGACTTTGGGGCCCCGCTTCGCGGGGCCCCAGGAATAAAAACTTTGAAATTTGTGTATCAGCATCCTTTTTCGCAGATCGACCTTAAGTGCTTTTT
>CANQPP010000029.1 GCA_947625765.1 uncultured Clostridia bacterium | reverse complement strand
GCTGCGCGAGATGCAGCCTGAGATCTGCGTCATCTCCCTGCTGCCTCTGGAGCACGACACGCTGGGCCTGTATTACGGCTACCCGTATTTCTGGATCAAGTCCTACTCCGCTGTGGGGCGGCGGGGCAAGTGGGAAGGGAAGAACGTCACCTATTACGAGTATTCCTTCACCTACACGCAGGACGCCTCCAGGAAAGAGGCCATGCAGGCGCAGGTCGATCAGGCCCGGGAGAGCTACCTTTCCCTCATCCCCGAAGACGCCGACGTGTGGGAGGCCAGCCGCGTGCTGCACGACGAGCTCATCCGCCGCGTCAGCTACGACCAGACGCTCAAGCGCGAGCACTGCCGGGACATCTACGGCGCGCTGGTGGAGGAATCCGCCGTGTGCCAGGGCTATGCCTACGCGTTCAGCTACCTGATGCACAACTGGGCCGAGCGCGCGGGGATCGATGCGGACGCCCTGCCCAACGAGTACCCCACGGTCGTCTCCGAGGACCACGCCTGGAACGTCGCCGCCATCTCGGCGGCCTACGACACGAATCTGGACGTGACCTGGGACGACATCGACAAAACGGATAGAAACGGCGAGCCCTATATCATGTACAACTACTTCGGCATGACCGAGGAGGAGATCAGCCGCATCGACTCCCACGCCGCCATCAGCGCCAACGACGCCGAGGTCGAGTACCTGTTCGAGGAGGAGTACCCTTTCAACTACTACAAGCACGAGGGCTACTACCTGACCGAGTTCGACCGGGAGAAGATCGCCTCCATCTTCGCCGAGCAGATGGAGAAGGGCTCGAATCTGCTCACCGTGCGCTTTGAGCGGGAGGAGGACTATGAGCAGATCCAGACCTGGGTCGAGGACGAGCAGAAGCTGCTCAACGAGCTGCTGAACGATCTGGGCTACGAGGACGCCTATTACTATTGGACGGTGGACGACAGCCGCACGTTCAGCGTGGGGCTGTACGCGCCCCTGGAGGAGTAGAAAACCCTTAAGTTAGGCAGAACGTTCTTGACGGGCCCTTCCGGCCGTGTTATCCTAAAGATAGGGAAAGAGAGGCCGCTCCGCGGAGCGGTCTCCTTTAGGGATATAAGTTAGACAAGACTAACTAATTGCATCGGATCAAGGAGGGACCCGGAATGAAAAGCAACGCGCAACGGGCGCTGGAGCGGCTGACGCTGGCGCCGGAGACGGAGTTCACGCTCAAGAAGGACGGCTTCGTGGGCTGCCTGTACAGGCCGGAAAAGGACGAATACACGGGGAAGGCGGTCGTGCTGTTCGGCGGCAGCGATGGCCTCTACCCGCTGACGCGGCTGGCGGCGGAGGAATACGTAAAGCAGGGCATGACGGTGCTGGCGCTGGCCTACTGGAATGAGCCGGGCCTGCCGGCCTGCTTCGACTGTGTCCCCGTGGAGCCCGTGGAGAGGGCCGCGCGCTGGCTGCTGGGCCACGGAGCGCGAAAGGTGGGGCTCTGGGGCATCTCGAAGGGCGCGGAGCTGGCGCTGCTGGCCGGGTGCCTGCTGCCGGAGCTCATCTCCAGCGTCGTGGCGGTCTGCCCGATGAATATCTGCTGCCAGGGCTTCGACGGGAGAGGGGGCATCAAGCCGCTCGAGCATTCCTCCTGGAGCTGGCGGGGGCAGGAACTGCCGTGGGCGAGGCTGCGCTCTTCAAAATGGGAGGTATTGCGCGACTGCCTGCGGGAAAGGGGCGTCTGCCTGCGCTCCTGCTACCTGGACGCGGTGTCAAACGCCCCGGAGCAGGCGCATCTGCCGGTGGAGAGGCTCGGCGGGCCGCTGCTGCTGCTCCACCCGGAACGGGACGGCATGTGGCCCTCGGAGCTGGCCGCGGAGGAGATCGAGCAGCGGCTGAAGAAGAAGGGCTTTGCCCACCCCGTCCGGCGCGTCGCTTATGCCTACGCCAGCCACATGCTGGTCCCCATCGCGACCCGCTCCAAGGCGATGTTCCGCGTGGAGCGGGAGCACCCGGAGGAGTGCCGAAAAAGCGACCTGGACGCCTTACAAAAAACGCTGGCGTTCTGGAAGGAGGACTGGTGAGGGGCGCCTCCGGGCCGTGTTTGACACGCATTTTCCTTTGCGATATACTTAAAAAATGAACAGAGAAAAGCCCCGGAAACGGGGGTGGTTCGGCTCGGATGGAGAAGCGCGGGAGGAAAAGTGCGATGGCCAAAAAGAACGGCAAGGGCGGCTTTTGGGACGACGTGTTCAACAGGCCCTTCGGCGGGGCCTTTGACTTCAACAAGGACGGCAAGGAAGGCCCGATCGAGCAGTGGATCGGCTACACGCTGCTGAACGAGGCCGCCGAGCGGGCCCGCACGATGCCGCCGCGCGAGCACTTTCACGAGCGCAGGTACAGGCCGTCGAGCAGCAGCTGGCCGGATGATGCGGACGACGATGCCGACCACGACCCGGACCTCGAGGACGACGCGGAGGACGACTACGAGGAGCCGGAGGAGGGTGGACACAGCTGGCACGGAAGCGCGAGCGGCGTGCATCCCGCCGGCTACGAGACACAAGCGAAGTACGACTGGCGCAGAAGCGTCGAGGACGGTTCTGCGTTCGGCGTGGATCCGGACGACTACGAGACGGAGGACGAGTACGAGGAAGCGCTGCATGCGGCAAAATATGGCTGGCGCGACTGGGCGGAGAACGGGTACGAATACGGCCTGGACCCCGATAACTTTGAGACGGAGGACGAATACAACGCGGTGCTGGAGGAGGCCAGGCACGGCTGGCGCAAGCGGGTCGAGGACGGCTCCGAGTTCGACGTAGACGTAGAGGACTACGAGACGGAGGACGAGTACAACGAAGCGCTGCACGAGGCCAAATACGGCTGGCGGGACTATGCCGACGATGGCTCCGAATACGATTTGGATCCCGAGGATTACGAGACGGAGGAGGAATACGAGGAGGCGCTGGAAAAGGCCAAGTACGGCTGGCGCGAGAATGCGGAGAGCGGCGCCGAGTACCTTCTGGACCCCGAAAATTACGAGACGGAGGACGAGTACAACGAAGCGCTGCATGAAGCCAAGTACGGCTGGCGGGACTATGCCGACGACGGCTCTAAGTACGGTCTGGACCCCGCGAATTTCGAGACGGAAGAGGAATACGACGCGGCTCTGAAGAAGGCGAAATACGGCTGGCGCGAGACCGTGGAGAACGGTATCCCCTACGGCGTATATCCCATTTTCTATGAGACGAGGGAAGAATACGAGGAAGCGCTGGAGGAGATGAAGTACCGCTGGCGGAACAGGGTTGAGGACGGCTCCGAGTACGGTCTGGACCCTGCGAACTTCGAGACGGAAGCGGAATACGACGCAGCGCTGGAAAAGGCGAAATACGGCTGGCGTGAGGAGGTGGAGGACGGGACGGAATACTCCGTATCCCCCATCCTCTACGAGACGAGGGAAGAATACGAGGAGGCGCTAAAGGAAGCCAAGCACGAGTGGCGGGTCTGGGCGGAAGACGGCTCCGACTATGACCTGGACCCCGAGGACTACGAAACGGAGGACGAATACAACGCGGCGCTGACGGAGGCCAAGCACCGCTGGCGGGAAGGCGCCGAAGATGGCTCTGAATACGGTTTGGACCCCGCGAACTTCGAGACGGAGGACGAGTACGAGGAGGTGCTGGAGGAGGCGAAGGAGGACACAAGAGAGGCCTTAGAGGCCAACAATGAAATAGACTCCGTGGAAACGGTCCCCGCGGAAACGCCTCTGGCTGAAACGACTTTCGTAGAAACGGCTCCCGAGAAAGCAGCGCCTGCCGAAACGCCCATCGCGGAGACAGCTTCCATTGAAACGGCTCCTGTCGAAACGGCCAAGGAGAAAGCGCCTGAGAAAGATGCTACCGTGAAGGCCGCCGCGCCGCCCGTCAAGCGGCTGAGCCACGTCTGGCGGAAGCGCTATTCCCGCAAGGATAAGCTGGGCTTGGAGCTCTCCTGGTTCGAGACGGAGGAAGGGTTCCTAGCCGCCTGGCATGCGCGGCAGGAGGAGATCCGAAAGAAGCAGGAGGAGCGCCAGCGCCAGTACGAAAAAGAGCTTGCCGCGCGCAGGGAGCGCATGGAACAACAGCAAAGGTACGAGGCGGAGCTGCTGGCAGACACCAACGTCTACCTCTATTGCGGGGTGCGGTTCCCGCCCTCGGCGCACGCCTACGCCTACCGCACGGAGGACGAGAGCCTGCAGATCGGCGACACGGTCGTCGTTCCCGTGGGGCCGAACAACGAGGAGCAGGAGGGGGTCGTGGTCTCCGTCGGCCGCTACGCCCGCGTCGGCGTCCCCTACCCGCTGGAGCAGACGAAGTTCATCCTGCGGAAAGTGGCAAAGGAAACCGCCCCGGAAGACCCGCCGAAGGTGTGAATAAAGCCGATTTGAGATAAGAAACGCCGCACCCAAACGCTGAATTTGACAGCGAATGGGTGCGGCGTTAAGTTTTACGGTTTTGCTTTTCCGCGCAAAAGGCGGAACAGGCTTTACTTTTTATTGAGAAGCTTAGAGATACAAATGTTTTTAACTGGGTGCACTGTTTTCACAAAGCAAATCAACGAATTCCGTCCCCACCACAATAAGAACAGTCGACCTTTCCGTCGTGGCACATAACGTTTGGGCATCGTTTTGTCTCGGAGTAAGACCCACCACTTCCGCTCCCATAGCGGGGAACACTCCCATAGTTGGTCACATATCCGCTGCCACCACAAGTGAGGCAAGTCCTAGTACCGCTGCCACCACAGAAAGTACAGGTGGAGCCTCTAGAGAAAGATGAATCATAATCGTCGGAAGATGATCCTCCTCGATAGGACGATTCGCCTTCGTCGGACTCCTCTTTAGGTATATACGAGGTACTGGAAGTCCGATCGCCAGTGTCAGCGAATATCACTCCGCTTGGATAGTATATATTCATTGACGGGTTACCAAAATCACGTACGACCTCAATGATTATGTTGCCTGTTATCCTTTTGTTATTTTTGTATATACTGACGAGATATTCCATGGTGATTTCTTCGATATCGCCTGGGTTATCAGTAAAAGTAAAGGCATAGTAGTCCCTTGTAGTTAAGGAGCCAGTGCCATGACCAGTGTCAGTCAGTTCGAGTCCAAACTTGTCGTCCTGGAGAAGGTTGATATATTCGTCTAAGATAGATTTAGCCTCCACAGTGACGAAGAGTTTTTCCATGTTTGTTCCGTTCTCATCTGTATCGGTACTGTGGATAACATTTTCTGCATCGTAGAAGAATGATTCCAAGGAAGGCAAGGTATATTTTCCAATGCCTGAGCTGGAAATCGTTGAGGTGGAGAGCGTGGACGCGGAGATCCATTTTTTGATGAAGCCGTCGGCAAGAGAGGCTTCCTCGCACTTGGACAGGGAAAACTCATCCACAGCGGTGAAAAAGCCCACATCATGCAGCGCCTGGCAGTTCTCAGGGTCGTCCAGATCAGTGAACTCGTACTTGATCATGTAGAAATTGCTCGCGTTGTCGTAGCCGCCCGTGACGGATGCGCAGGCGACGGAACTGAACCACTCCACTTCATCTGCTAAGCTGTCCTGCAGGGCTTGCAAATAACTCTCATCATAGGCTGAAACGTCGGTATAATACCAGGTCTCTACAAGGGTGAGCACTTGGTCACCTACATGACCAAATTCGAGGCAAACCAGGTCGCTTTCTTCGTCTTTTTTAGCGAAGGATTCCACATCCATGCTGGTTATAGAAGATATGGGCTGGATATTGGCATCCGAAAACAGCTGCATATACTCCGGGTTCAGCTCACCATCAAAAACAGCCGGCTCATCGTTGTAGAGGGGGATAAAACCTTCTGCGAGAAAATCCTGCCGGATGCCAGAAACGAAGCAGGGACCTTCCTCATCAAAGACGCCCAATGAATACATCTCGTGCCAGTGCTCCTCCTGATCGAGCTCAGTGTATACGATCGTTGCGATGCCCCATTGTTCATCGGATCGGAAATCGAAGTCGATAAAATCCAGATCTTCCAGCTTCGCGACCTCAGAGAGATAGTGATCGACCGTTTCCTGCCGTTCATCTTCAGTCAGAAGACTTAAGTTTATCACATGCGTTTCGACGAAATTGACCAGCATGTCACTTTCACTTGCAAAATCGAACAGAAGATAGAAGCTGTCGTCCTCTTGGAGGATAAAGCGTTCCGTTGTTGGATGGTCCAACCCCTGTTGGACAGTTGTGATAGGAGTGGGAGTCTTATAGCCAAAGGGCTTGAGCATCTCATGGTATTCGTCATTGATATCACGCCCCGTGTTATCCATGTACTCAAAGAAAAGCTCAACATCCTCGGCATCCTCGGAAAGCGATTGCATATCGCTATTCGTGGGCCCAGTGCAGCACTGTATGGAAAGGCTGATCAGAGGGTTTTCCCCATTATTGGCATCGTATGTGTAGGACAGCCAGTCGTTATTGGCTGATTTCCAGATGTAGGAGACCAGCGACTGCTGACCATTCTCCTTGATCTCTGTGGTCCCGGCATTGCTGTAGGCGTTTGTAAGATCCTCGGGCGTTGAAGAGGCATAATCGATGCCGCCGGGGAGCAGCAGTTCAACATCAGACAACCCTTCGTCCTGGCCGTCGATCCAGATGGCAGCGGCCGGACATTCGCTTAAGGGCCGGGAGCTATCGGACCCGTTGATCCACTTGACCTGAAACTGCAGCTGCCCGACCTGACAGCTGGTGGTTAGCGTGGAGCGAGGATCGATCGGATCATTCTCGCTTGCGGATTGCAAGGTTACGTCGGCTGCACGCAGATCATCCAAGCCACAAGGCAGTGTCAGTACATAGCCATTTAGCTGGAAGGTAAATGAATCCCAGCTTTGCCCGAGCCTTGACGCTTGGTACGTGGGAGAAAAGGCGTAAAGGGATGTATCGCCGGGATCCTCAAACAAATCCGTCGCAGCAGTGCGAGAATTTTTATTAGCCCGGTCGAATTGGTCCAATATCTTGGGCACGATCAAAAGGGCGGCGGTGACTACTAGTGCTATGACCGCGATGGCGATGACAGGAATGAGCCAGACATAACTTTTGTGTTGCCTTGTGAAAGGCGGTTGCACGTTGCTGGAGGTGATAGATGGCTGAGACTCCTGAGGAGAGTTGGGTGTAGTGCTCGGAGTAGTCATAGGAGCAGGTTCTACGACTTGGGTAACCGGAATCTGGGGCTGTGGGGCACCACAGTGTTGGCAGAATTTAGCCCCATCCGAGATCTGCTTGCCACAGTTATGACAGAACATTTCGCATCCTCCTAGATTTTTGATTTTATACTTATTTTTTTCTTGAGCAATCACTTTTATATGACTGAGCTATCTTCGTTGATGCGACAGCTGACATTTGCGTGCTCTATCTCTACCCAGTCTACAACTAAACCTGTTTGCTTGATTAGACGCTGAGAAAAGTTGGCCTTCCAATTTGACCTTGTGCGGAAAGAGACTTGGGGATCATTTTTTGACGAAGCCTTCGGCGAGGGCGGAGTCTTCGCACTTGGACAGGGAGATCAGCTCGCCCGCGCCGGTGGTGACGCCCATATCGTGCAGGGCCTGGCAGTTCGCAAGATCGTCCAGGCCCGTGAACTCGTACTTGACCGCGAAGGAATCGCTGGCCTCGTCGTAGCTACCCGTGACGGCGGCGCAGGCGACGGCGCTATACCGCTCCGCTTCCCCGTCCACGAAGTCCCAGAGGGCCTGCAGGTATTCCTCCCCGCCCTCCGAGACGGCGGTGTAGTACCAGGTCTCGATGTAGGTGAGCACCAAATCGTCCCGATAGCCGTAATCGCGGCAGATGAGGTTCCCGTCCTCGTCCATTTTGGCGAAGGATTCCAGGTCCATGCCGAACAGGAGCGGCGTATGCAGTATGTGGGCATCCGACAAAATCCTCATGTATTCCGGGTTCGCCTCGACCTGCGGGGCGGGCGTGTCATCGTCCAGATAGTAGGGGATATAACCCTGCGCGAGCTCCTTCTGCCGGATGCCGGAGAGGGAGTAGGGGCCTTCCTCGTCGAAGATGCCCCTGGAATACAGCTCGCGCCAGTTCTCCTCCCGGTCGATCCCGGTGCAGATGAACGTCAGAATGCCAAGGTCGTCGTCGGCGAGGTAGTCCACCCGGACGAACTCCAGATCGTTCAGCTGCTCGGTCTCGGAGAAGATGCGGTCGGAAGCGGCCTCCTGCTCGTCCTCGCTCAGGCCGCTTAGGTCGACCAGAATCGTTTCGGCGTAGTTGACCACCGTGTCGCCTTCGCCGCCATAGTCGTGCAGCGTGTAGCCGCCGTCCGCTTCCCGGCGGGCGAAGCGCTCCATCCTGGGATCGTTTAAGCCCGACTGGACGGCGGCGACCAGCGTCGGGTATTCTTCATAGCCTGAGGGCGCGAGCAGCTCCTCGTAAGCTGCGTTGATCTCGCGCTGGCCCGGGGCCTCTTCGTCCGTGGGCGGCGTCTGCGTATCTTCCTCGGCGGGCAAGGAGCAGCGCTGCATGGCGAAGCTGATCAGGTGGTCATCCGTCTCCTCGGTGGTGAATGTGTAGGACAGCCAGTTGCCGTCCTTGCCCCAGGTCAGGCGGACGATCTCCCCGTCCTGCTCGGTCTGCTGGATATAGCCGCCGCTGTAGGTGTCGTACAGGTCGCGGGGCGTTGCGGAAAGAAGCGGGAAGCCGCCGGGGATCAGCAGTTCGGTCTCTGTCAGGCCCTTGTCCTTCCCGTCGATCCAGATGGCAGCGGCCAGGCATTCGCCGATGGGCCGCTTCTCGTCGGCCCCGTTGATCCACTTGACCTCAAGACGCAGCGGCCCGGCCTTGCAGTCGGTGGACAGCTCGGAATTGGGATCGACCGGGTAGCTTTCGTCCGCGGTCTCAAGGACGATGCCGGCAGAGTGCAGGTCGTCCCAGGAGCAGGGCAGCGTCAGCACGTGGCCGTTCAGCTGGAAGCTGAAGGAGTTCCAGTCCGCCCCCAATGTCCCGCTCTGCGGCGCGGGGGAGAGGGCGTAAAGGGACGGGTCGCCGGGCTCATAGAACCACTCGTCCGCGTTCACACGATCCTTTATCGCCAGCCAGGCCCGTACCCTGGGCACCACGAAAACGACGACCGCCACCAGCGCAAGGACCGCGAAGACGATGCCGAAGATGGCCCCTGCGTGGCTCCTGCGCTTCTTCACAGGGCGCTGCGGCACGGGGTCGGGGGCGTAAACGGGCTGTGCGGGCGGGGCATATTGCGGCCTTTCCGCCTGGGGCGGCCACGCGGGCCGCTGTTGGACGGGCCTTTGCTGCACCGGCCGCTCCGGCTGGGGAGCGCTGCCCGCCGCCGCCTGCGGCGCGCCGCAGTAATGGCAGAATCTGGAGCCGTCCGGGATCTGCTTGCCGCAGTTGTGACAGAACATGTCATATCCTCCTTGTATATCTTCCTCATGCTATCCCTCTTGGAGGACGAAACCCTCCGCCTTATATGCCTCGACGGCCTCCGTGAAGTTGTTTATGTCGTCCCAGGTCTGTTTCAGGTTCTCCGGGTCGTCCAGGCCGCGGAAGCGCTTGTAGCCGATGAAGTAGGGCGGCTCCTCCTCGATGCGGTAATCGGCCTCCGCGTGCGTCAGCTCCGCCACGTCGGCGTTGTTGCTCTCGCCCATGCGGATGAGGGAGGGCTTGAGGATGGGCTCCCAGTAGTCCTCCCAGGAGAAAGTGTCGGCGAGGTGCTCGTACAGCCGATAGTAGTTGATGTAGACCGTGACGTTCAGGGCCAGCAGCTGCTCGCCCTCATGCCCGATCTCCACGCACTGTATGATCTCATCTTCGCGGTCATAGAGGAGGAAGCGGGCAGTCTCCATGTCCTCAAAGTCTGCCTCGGGGAGGGAGACGCCGTCCGCATTCAGGATCGAGAGGATCTGCTCGCAGCTCAGGGGCTTTAGCAGCGCGCCGCGCTCCGTATCCTCCTTCTCGTTGGTCGACATGGAGAGGGAGGTAAAGCCTATGTCGGACAGGGCGGCGATGCTCATCTGCTGGAGCCCCGCGGCCCGCAGCGTGACCGCCAGGAAGTCCCCGTCCCCGATCCTGCGGAACTCCCAGCTGCCGGTGCAGCCGGGGTGAGATCCCCAGTTGGTGAGCGTGTTATCCGCGACCAGGCCGACGTCCTGCAGGGCCGCGTTTTCCCAGATGGTCACATCCAGATACTGCGTCTCCGTAAAGGCGACGATCGCGTCCCCTTCATACACGTAGTCGTTGACGACGAGCAGGGGCTGCGCATCGGAGTAGATGCTGTTGTAGACGAGCTCCGCCAGCGTCTCGATCCCGCCGCCGGGGCCGGGTTCCACGCCGGGCGGCAGTGTGGAGACGTGCTGGACGCCGAAGCGGGCAAGCAGGCTCTCGTAGCTCTCGCCCACGATGGATATGGGCTCCATCGTGGCGGCGGGCGTCTCCGGCACGGGCTCGGCTTGGAACGGCTCCTCATCGAGGGAGACGTCGGGGTTCTCCGCAAAATCTTCGCCGCGCCCGAAACCTTCCGGCCCCCGGAAGCGGGGCAGGACGAAGAGGACGCCCAGCACGACGACCAGGACGAGAACACCCGCGATAAGGCCCACGACCAGCCCCGCGCGGCTTTTCCTGCGGGCGGGCGGCTGCGCGTAGGGGTCGCTTTCCCAAAGAGGCTCGTCCTGCGGGATGGGCTCGGACCCGGCGGCGGGCGGCGCGGCCTCCGTCAGCTGCGCGCCGCAGAAGTGGCAGAACCTGGAGCCGTCCGGCAGCTGCTTTCCGCAGCGATGGCAATACATAGCGCTTCCGCTCCTTTGCCCTTACTTGAACGTGATGGTGATGGAGCCGACGCCGTTCTTGAACTCGCCGTGGATCTCCACGTTCTTCCAGGTGTAGGAGGAAGGGATGGGGATCTGCACCTGCGCATCCTGCGGCGCTTCCGGGGCCTTCGGGGCCGCCGGGGCCGCGGGGGCGGCGTTTGCCTCCTCCGTGATCTGTTTTGCGCCGCAGACGTGGCAGAACAGGGCCTCGTCCCGCAGCTGCGTGCCGCAATTGTGGCAGAAATACATGAAGCTCTCCTCCTTATGCTACTTGTCGGATGAAAAGGGCCTTACCTCGACTTGTGGCCTTCCATGCAGCCGGGAACGGCCTGCTCCCAGCGGGTGGCGAAGGCCTGCCGGTTGTGGAGATAGGCGTTTTCCAGGTTGGCGTTGTAGCCGGTCACCACGCCGGGCAGCGCGGACTGGATGGCCTCGAGGGTGGGCTGTATGTCCTTCTTCGGCAGGGCGAACTCGTAGGACTTGCCGCCCATCGTGCGCAGTATGACGCTGCGGGACTTAAAGAGGGGGATGAAGAGCGCGTAATGGGTGGTCACGTGCTGGTAGACCCAGGCCACGTCCCAGGGGCGGAGAAGCACGTCCCGCCGGTTCGAGCGGAAATACACGAACTCGTCGCCCAGATACAGGCCGTTGAGGGGATTCGTATGGAAGTAGAACTGCTCCGCCTCGCCGCCGCAGCCCGTCTCGTCCATGAACTCACGCACTTCCCTCTGGTAGAGGCCGCGCAGCGTGTTGATCATCGGCCAGCCGCCGATGAGGATGGAGAGGCCGCCGATCACGAGCCCGACCATGGGCCCGCCGCCGTAGAAGGCAAAGCCCGCGATCACGACGCCGACCAGCAGGGGAAGCAGCGACTGCCGGACGCTCTCGCCGCGCAGCTCGGCCAGCATATTCTCGCCGCTGCCGCCCGCGGGCCGGGATTGCACGGGCCTTGGCTGCGGCGCTTGGGCGTGCTGGGGCCGCTCGGCCTGTGCGGGCCGCTGCTGGACGGGCCTTTGCTGCGCGGGCCTTGGCTGCGCCTGGTGTGTGTACTGTGGCCGCTCGACCTGCACGGGGCGCTGCTGCGGCGCTTGGGCGTACTGCTGCCTTTCCGCCTGCGCGTATTGGGGCCGCTCGGCCTGCGCGGGCCTTTGCTGCACCGGCTGCTCGGGCTGGGGAGCGCCTCCCGCCGCCGCCTGCGGCGCGCCGCAGTAGTGGCAGAACCTGGAGCCGTCCGGGATCGATTTTCCGCAGTTGTGACAATACATGGTCTTTCCTCCCGCTCGATAAAAGATGGATGTATAAGTGCAGCCCCTTGAAACAGAGGCCTTACCTGCTCTCGCCCACGTCCGGCAGGGCGGCGACGCCAAGGCCCCGCTCGCAGCCGGAGTAGCTGCAATCCTCGACCTTAAAGCCGAAGCCCTCCGCGTCCGTGCAGAAGCCGATCACGCCGCCGAAGCGGTTTTTGACCACCGGCTCGCCGTCGTCCGCGTAGGTGTATTCCTCCTCGCCGGGCGCGGAAAACGTCACGTCGCTGCGGCAGCCGGAGAAGACGATCTTCGCGCCGTCCGCGTTGACGTTGACGCCGCTTACGCCGTCGTTTTCGGTGGACAGGTGCATGCCGCCCTTCACCATACCGGCGATGCCGCCCGCGATGCGGCTAAGCTCCATGGGGGGGCGCTCGTCCGCCGACGCCGTCCCCGTCTGCATATCCGTAAAGGAGATCGTCCCGGAGGCGGCGCAGTCCTCCACCATAAAGTGGCCGTTTGCAAGGCCCGCGTTCCCCAGGATGCCGCCCACGAAGGCGTTGTCGCTGGTGCAGTCGATGTCCGCGCGCTGCGTGTCGTTTTCAAGGAGGACCGTCACGCGACCGCCGAACTCATCCGGGATGGAGCTTACGAATGCGCCCGCAATGCCGCCGCCCCGCGCCGTCGTGACCTTGCCGCTGTTGTTGCAATTTAAGATCGTGACGTTCAGGGGATAGGCGCGCTCCTCGTCCCAGGTCATCAGGTTGTTTTCGGCCGCGATGCCCGCGCCGTAGAGCTCGGCGGTGATGGCGCCGGAGTTTTCACAATCGCTCACGGTGAGCGTGCCGAACAGCTCGCTGGCCGAGGCGAGGATGCCGCCGACGGTCACGCCGGAAAGCTCGGCGCGGTTGACGCAGCCGCGGATGCTCACGCTGCCCTCCCCGCGCAGGGTCAAAAGACCCGCGATGCCGCCGGTCTTTTCCTTGGCCTGTATCTGTCCGCTGTTTGTGCAGCCGGAGAGGGAAATGGGATAGTCGCTGTAATCCAGATCGACCGCGCCCGCGATGCCGCCCGCGCAGCTGCCCTCCGTCGCAACGGAGCCGGAGTTTTCGCAGTCGGTCACGTCGGCTCGCTGCGCTTCCAGCTCCCCGCCGCCGCCGACCAGGCCGCAGCTGCCGACGATGCCGCCGGCATTCAGGCCGCCCGCGATGGAACCCATGTTCCTGCAGGCGCTGATCTCCCCGCCGCTGTGGATGCCCGCGATGCCGCCCACGCTGCCGTCCGAAGCGCCGCAGGCCACGGAACCGGCGTTCGTGCAGCCCTCGATCGTGCCGACGTTGTACCCAGCGATGCCGCCCAAGCCGTCGCTGAACGCATCCTCTTGCAGGACCGCCGCGGCGCCGGAGAAGCTGCAGCCCGCGACCCTGCCGCGGTTTAAACCGACCACGCCGCCGCAGTCCGCCTGGTAACAGGAGATCTGGCCGCTGACGGAGCAGTCCTCGATGCTCGTGCCTTCCAGAGGGTTGCTGCCCGCGATGCCGCCGACATAGGCCGCATAGCCGCCGACGCAGAGAAAGCAATCCTCCAGGCGGAGGTTTCGGATCGTGCCGCCGTTCTCGCCGAACAGGCCGAAGCAGTTGCCGCTGGAGGCGCTTTTCTCCGTCACATCGGCGTTTATGTACAGGCCGCGGACCGCATGCCCGGCCCCGTCGAACACGCCGTCGAAGGCCCGGCGGAAGCCGATGGGCGTCCAGGCGTATTCGGGCGGCGTCTGCGACCAGTCCGCGCCGTCCGCCCTGTCGTTGAGTGTGATGTCAGCCGTCAAAACGTAATGGGCGCGCAGGTACGGCGCAACGCGCTCGTCGCCCGCGTCGAGGGTCTCTGCGTAAATCTCGTAGACCTCGCCCAGCAGCGCAAGCTCCGCGGCGCTGCCGATCCGGTAGGGATCGTCCTCCGTGCCGCTGCCGCCGGAGAAGCCGGACGCGGGCGCGATGAAGTTCTGCTCGCCGATGTCGCGGAAGGCGGGCTCGTCGGCAGGCGCGGCGGTCGTCGGCTCCGGCTTTGCGCAGCCGCTCAGGCTCAAACACAGCAGCGCGGCCGCCAGCAGGACCGCGACGGCCGATCTCGTCGTTCGCATCGGGGAAGAGGCTCCTTTCCGTGACCGGCAGGGGATCGCCCGGCCGCTTTTTTTCTTGTATTTTAAGCGCTTTGGCCGCTCCGGGAAACGGCCCTGCAAAAAGGCCGAACGCCGTTTGCCAAAAGGTGTACTTTTCTGCAAGAGGTTTTAGCGAGGCGGAACGGTGCGTAAAACTGCAAAAAAATCTGGATAAAGGGGTGGAATTTCAGCCTGCTTCATGATAGAATAAAATGAAAATTTCATTGGAAAGGTTTGCGAAAAAGTACACGTTCTTGTAAACATAGCTCTTTTACAACGACCCCGCATTTTCGTAAACAGCCGCGCGGTAGCGGAACGTGGAGAGCGGCATGCCGCACTCCCGCGCCGCCGCCGTGCCGGTGATCGCCTTGGACCGCCAGCGCTGGTAGGCGCTGTGGAAGTTCTCCGGCAGGGGCCTGGGCGGCCTGCCGAAGCGGACGCCCCGCAGCTTCGCCGCCGCGATGCCCTCCGCCTGCCGCTGGCGTATGTTCGTGCGCTCGTTCTCCGCCACGAAGGAGAGCACCTGCAGAACGATGTCCGACAAAAAGGTGCCCATCAGGTCCTTGCCCCGCCGGGTGTCCAAAAGGGGCATGTCCAGCACTACGATGTCGATGCCCTTCTCCTTGGTCAAAACGCGCCACTGTTCCAAGATCTCGCCGTAGTTGCGGCCCAGACGGTCGATGCTCTTGATGTAGAGCAGATCGTCTTTTTTCATGCGCCGCATGAGCTTTTTGTATTGCGGGCGCTCGAAATCCTTGCCGCTCTGCTTGTCCACGAAGATGTTCCTTTCCGGGATCTTCAGCCCGTGGAGCGCGACCAGCTGCCTGTCCTCGTTCTGGTCCCTGGCGCTCACGCGCACGTATCCGTAAACCGTGATAGTACCGCCCCCTTGGTTTCTTCTTCGCTTAAAATTTGCCCCTCCCGCGGCCGCCTGCCTGTTTCGCGGCCCTTTCTTTATTATCCCAAAGAAAAAGAACAAATCCCAACAAAGCGGGATCTGTTCTTGATTTTTGTCGGTGGTTTTGATTCTCTGGGATGTGCTGCGGGAGGCGTTTGTGAAGATCGGGGGCGTTTTACAGGGATTCGTAGTAGGTTCTGATCTTGCGCGCCATCAGGACGCGGCGCTTTTCCAAAAAGTCGGAGTAGTCGCGGTGGTCCATTTCAAACACGTCCTCGGGCACGCAGTTCATCGCAAGGTTTTCCATCAGCTGGTCCTGGTTCGTGATGGAGCCGATCGCGATCTCGCCTCTCTCGCATTGCCGCCTTGCCTGCGAAAAGTAGACGTTCGGGGCCTTCTTGCCGATGGACTTGTTCACCTGCGAGTCGAGGAAGACGTAGTTGGCTTCCTGGTTGTAGGAGGACTTTTCGTAGCCCTCCGATTTGAGGTATTCCTTCGGGAAAATGTGGTGGACGTCGCCGCCCTCGATCAGGTCGCGGACGAGCACGTTGTTGGAGAGGAGGGACACGTCGATTGATTATTGCATCTCAATCAACAAATAGAGTACAGCATGCATTTTGAAGTCTATCATTTAATTCCATAGATATGTTTGACACATTGAGCTAACAGGGACTGTAACAAAGGCTCCAATTCGCTAAGAAATGCTATGGTTGACGGTACATCACTATTAGCACACCACTTCTTAAAACGGGCATCAAAGGCTTCATAACTCGATTTAACAGATGTATCTGTTTGCAATACTATTGAATAATCTTTATAATAATCACGTAGTTTACGAAGAGATGCTTTTATATTATCAATCAAAGCGTTAAGCTGGTCTAATTTCCTCTTGTTAACTACGAGGTCGGTGAATTCTCTGATAAGTAATAGATTTGTCTCGATGTGGCTAATGTACTGCCTGAAAATTTCTTCCCTAATGTTCTCAAATCTACTTTTTCTTTCAACTCTTTTCGAAATCAGCTGCTGGAGGAAATATAATAGTAGTCCATCTGCAAAAATATGTACAATAAATGGCAAAACCATCTCGGTTAATACCATAATCCATGTAGGGTTAGATGTAGTTAAGTTAGTTTCCATTTTTATTTTATCCTCCTATTTAGTATGACCATTATAGTAAGCGTGTATTTTGTGTAACAAAAAACATACTAGAAGTCAGAAGTCACTGCAGTCTTGACAATTCCAATTTGATGATAACATATGATCTGCAATATGTGAATATAAAAAATCTCCCGACTTTTTGATTGCAAAATGAAAGAATAAAATCGGCAAGACTGGTGTCTTGCCGATTTTGGCGGAGAGGATGGGATTCGAACCCATGTGACGTTTCCGTCAAACTGATTTCGAGTCAGCCCCGTTATGACCACTTCGATACCTCTCCAAGGCTGCGCTTCCCTCGGGCGGGAAAGCCCAACGTGGAACGCGGCTTTAATTATACCAAGAAAGTGGCGGGAGCGCAAGCGAAAAAACGCGCGGGCGTCAGGAGAGGAAGTGCGGAAAAGCGTGTGAATATTTATGCAGGAAATATTCAGAGAAATTTCGGTTAAACCCTTGAATTTGGGGAAAGGGATAAGTATAATTATGAAAGGCTTCGGTTGTAGACTATATGCCTGCGCATGAGCCTGCAAGAGTAGACCGAGAGCCCACAAGAGAGGAAGGAGTTCCCATAATGAAAACCACTGCCAAAACGGTATCCCTGATCCTGGCGGCCGTGCTGTGCGCCTGCACCTTCGTGGCCTGCGGCGAGTCCGTGCCTGCCAACTCCGTGTTCAGCATCGACGACCTGCCCGGCAAGACCATCGGCGTGCAGGAAAACACCACCGGCGACATCTTCGCCTCCGACTACGAGGCGGAAGGCTCCACCATCGAGCGCTACTCCAAGGGCCCCGACGCCGTGCAGGCGCTCAAGCAGGGCAAGGTCGACTGCGTCATCATCGACAACGAGCCCGCGAAGGCCTTCGTCGAGGGCAACGACGATCTGACCATCCTGGAAGAGCCCTTCACCGTTGAGGAGTACGCCATCGCCATCTCCAAGGACCAGCCCGAGCTGCTGGAGGCCGTAAACGGCGCCCTGCAGACCCTGATCGACGACGGCACCCTGGGCAACATCATCGACGGCTACATCAGCGGCACCGACTATAAGTACGAGTCCACCGCCACCGAGCATCCCAACGGCCAGTTGGTCATGGCGACCGAGGCTTCCTTCCCGCCCTATGAGTACTACGAGAACAGCGCCATCACCGGCATCGACGCCGACGTGGCCCAGGCCATCTGCGACATGCTGGGCTATGAGCTGGTGATCGAGGACATGGACTTCAACGCCATCATCACCGCCGTGCAGAGCGGCAAGGCCGACATCGGCATGGCCGGCATCACCATCACCGAGGACCGCCTGGAGAACGTCAACTTCACCACGCCCTACACCACCGCGACCCAGGTGATCATCGTCCGCGCCAAGTAATGCAGCGCATCTGCATGAACATTCATCCGCCAAGGGGCCGGCTCCGCGCCGTGCCCCTTGCGAATATTTAAAAGGCAGCAGGGGAGGGAGCCCATGGAACGTCTCTTTCAGGCGATTCGGGAATGGTTCATCAACTTAGCCGGCAAGTTCCAGACGGACTTCATCGTGGACAACCGCTGGCGCTTTCTGACCAACGGCCTGGCCGTCACGCTGGAGGTCGCGTTCTTCGCGGTCATTCTGGGCATCGTGATCGGCTTCATCGTGGCCATCATCCGCGCGGGGTACGACAGGAGCCGCGACAGCGCCCCCGTCCGGCGCAAGAAGGGACGCAAGCGCTCCGGCCCCGTGAACCTGCGCGCCCTGTTCAGCGTGGCTGCTTGGCGCAGGCTGGGACGCGGGCTGTTCAGCTTTGCGAACTGGCTGTGCAAGGTCTATCTGACCGTGATCCGCGGCACGCCCGTGGTCCTGCAGCTGCTCATCATTTATTTCGTCATCTTCGGCTCCACCAACATCAGCAAGGTGTTCGTGGCCATCGTGGCCTTCGGCATCAACTCCGGCGCCTACGTGGCCGAGATCGTCCGCTCCGGCATCATGTCCATCGACCAGGGACAGATGGAGGCGGGCCGCAGCCTGGGCCTCAACTACATACAGACCATGTGGCACATCATCATCCCCCAGGCGTTCAAGAACGTGCTGCCCGCCCTGGGCAACGAGTTCATCGTGCTGCTCAAGGAGACCTCGGTCTCCGGCTACATCGCCCTGGAGGACCTGACCAAGGGCGGCGACATCATCCGCGGCCGCACGTTCGACGCGTTCCTGCCCCTGTTTGCGGTGGCCATCATCTACCTGGCCATCGTGATGCTCTTGAGCTACGGCGTCAGCCGTCTGGAAAGGAGGCTGCGCAGCAGTGAGCACTGAGCCCTTGATCCGCGTGGTCGGACTGAAAAAGTATTTCGGCGATCTAAAGGCGCTGGACGGCATCGACCTGGAGATACATAAAGGCGAGGTCACCGTGATCGTCGGCCCCTCCGGCTCCGGCAAGTCCACCTTCCTGCGTTCGCTGAACCTGCTGGAGCGCCCCACCGAAGGCGAGATCTATTTCGAGGGCGTCAACATCTTGTCGCCCTCTGCCAACATCAACCTCCACCGCCAGAAGATGGGCATGGTCTTTCAGCACTTCAACCTCTTTCCCCACATGACCATACTGCGCAACATGACGCTGGCGCCCGTGCAGCTGCACAAGCTCACCAAACAGCAGGCGGAGGAAAAGGCGCTGGAGCTGCTGGAGCGCGTGGGCCTTAAGGACCGCGCCAACGCCTATCCTTCCCAGCTTTCCGGCGGGCAGAAGCAGCGCATCGCCATCGTGCGCGCCCTGTGCATGAACCCGGACGTGATGCTCTTCGACGAGCCCACCTCCGCTCTGGACCCCGAGATGGTGGGCGAGGTGCTGGACGTTATGCAGAACCTGGCCCGCGAGGGCATGACCATGATCGTGGTCACCCACGAGATGGGCTTTGCGCGGGAGGTCTCCGACCGCGTGATCTTCATGGACGAGGGCCGCATCGTGGAGGAAGGCAGCCCCGCGGAGTTCTTCAGCAACCCCAAGAACCCCAGGGCCAAGGATTTCCTGAGCAAGGTACTGTGACAAAACGCCCGATACGCGATAAAAGAGCGCGGCCCTGTAAAGGGCCGCGCTCTTTATGCCGCATACGCATTGAAAGCAGGGGCGCTTTTATGCTATACTTAAAACACGTATTGGAGATCAAGACCCAGCGACGAAAAGAGGAACGGAGGTAAGCGGACGATGAGGGCTTTGCGGCGCGTGCTTGGCTGCATCCTGTTCCTGGGGGCCTTGTGCCTGTGCCCGGCCCTTTCCCATGCCGCGGCCGAGGGAGCGCCCGAGGACGCCGCGCCCTCCGCGCTGGCATATACGGAGCTGGCCGTCGGGACGGATGAGGAGCTCCTGCAGGCGCTGGAAGCGGCGGGGGATGGAGACGGCCAACTCCTCGTGCTGCGCGTGGAGGGGGAGATCATCCTCGAACACCGTGCGGTGCTGCCCGAGAACGTCCGCATCTCCTTGGGCGAGGGAGCCGCGCTGCGCATCCGCACGGACAGCGGCAAGCTGGAATGTGAAGGCGAGATCGAGCTGGACGGCGGCACGCTGGCCGTGGAGGAGAAGGGCCGCCTGCTGCTGGACGGCCGCCTTCGCATGGCGCGCGGGAACCTGGCCGTGAGCGGCAGGCTCTGGTGCCGCAGGGGCTCAACCGTCAGCGACCCGGACGGGGAAGCGCGCGTGCTCATCGGCGCGGAAGGCCGCGTCGACCTGTGCGCGGGCGCGGACGTCGACTGGAAGGAGATCGGCAACGCCGGCACGGTGGAGGCGGAGGACGGCTTCGTCCCGGCCGAGGGCTTCCGCGTCCGGCAGCTGAGCGAGAACGCCGTCTGCCACGGCCTTGCGCTGGATAAGCAGAGCGGCGTGTTCGCCGTGCGCGACCTGGAGGCGCTGCAAACGCTGGCGGAGAAGGCGCAGAAGGGCGAACCCTGCACGGCGGTGACCACGCGCACGCTCCGTCTGCGGGAGCCGCTGTTCCTGCCCGCCGGGCTGCAGCTGCGGATCCAAAGCGACGTTTCTATCCGCGATGGCGGCTCGCTGATCGCCTACGGCCCCGTCTCCTTTGACGGCGGCCAGCTGCGCGTGCACGGCGGCGGGGAGGCCTTCCTGCCGGGGCTGTCGGCGGAAGATGAAGCGAACGTCCTCTGGGAGGAGGACGCCCGGCGCATCGCCGTCACGTCCCTGACCGTCACCCCGCCGGACCTGGCGGAGTACGACCTCGTTTCCGGCCAGTGGCGCATGCTGAACGGCAGCCTGACGCCGGTCGCGGAGGACGGCCGCGAACTGCCCGAGACCCCCTTGAGCGCGGAGATGCTAAGCCCCATTGAGGCCGGGGAGATCGGGGAAGCACCGGTGGGCGTGGCCTTCGCGGGCGTCAGCGTTGAGGACGCCTTCCGCGTGGACTGCCTGCGGCGCGTGACGCCGGAGGAAGCGGCGGCGCAGGGGCTGTCCCTGGAAACGACGGAAGAATTTGCCAATGTATATATCGTCCAGCGGGCGCTGGATGCGGAAATGAACGAGGCCTTCCTGCGCGCCGCCCGGACCGAGGCGGAGAAGCGCGGGGCGGAGCTGCTGCGCGCCGAGAGCTTTGACCTATCCATAGAAGGACTGCCGGAAGGGGCCCAGCCGGGCCCGCTGGCGCTGCGCATCCCGGCGGAGGAGGGGGAGAGCCTGCTGCTCCTGCGGGTGGACGGGAACGGCCTGAACGCGGCCCAAATGGACTGGAACGGCCACAGCTGGTCCGCGCTTTTGGACGGGCCGGGGCCGATGGCCGTCTGCGCGCTGAAGGAAGCGGAACCCGCGGAGGCGGAAACGCCCGCGCCGACGGAAACGCCCGCGCCTGCGGAGACGCTTGCGCCCACGGAAACGCCGAAGCCTACGGAGAGACCCACCGAAACGCCGACATCGACGCCGGGACCCACGACCGCGCCCACGCAAACGCCCGAGCCGACGCGGGAAGCGGCGGAGACGCCGATCCCCGTGACGACTCTCACGCCGTCCCCGAGCCCCGCGGAGATACCCGCGCCTGCGGAAACGGCGGGTCTCACGCTGGCGACGCCGGAGGCCGCGCTCCTGTCCATGGACGGCGGCGAGGTCCCGGAGGGCGGGCAGGGTTACGGCCTGGCCTTAGGCGCGCTGTTCCTGCTGCTGGTGGCCGCCGCCGCGCTCATCGCCGCGGGCACGGGCCGCAGGAAATAAGAATAGAGACAAGCCTTTTTTACAACGGAGGAACTATGGAGACCCGATACATCCACACCGTGCAGTATTACGAGACGGACAAGATGGGCATCACCCACCACTCCAACTACATCCGCTGGATGGAGGAGGCGCGGGTGGACTTCCTCAAGAAGATCGGCTGGGACTACGACAAGCTGGAGGCGCTGGGCGTGTTCTCGCCGGTCTTGTCCGTGGAGTGCCGCTACAAAGCGCCCACCGCCTTCGCGGAGGAAGTGAACATCACGGTGGCCGTGACGGAGTTCCGCGGCGTGAAGCTCAAGATCCGCTACACGATGACCAACGCGAAGGGCCGTGTGGTCTGCGAAGGCGTCTCGGAGCACGGCTTCCTGAACGCCGAGGGGCGGCCCCCTGCGCTTGGACCGCGAGCAGCCGGAGCTCTACCGCCTGCTGACGCGCCTGGCGGAGGGGCAGGAGCCGCGAAACGGGGGAGGAAGCGCCTCCTTTTCCTGCTTCCCCTGCTGCTGGTGCTGTTGGCAGGCGCGGCGGTGCTCGTCCGCAACCCCCATTACCTGTACGTGGCGGGGGAATACTTAGGCCTAAACTGCCGCAGGATAGAGCGCCGGCAGGTCGAGCCGGAGGGGCTCGTTTCCGTGACGCTTGAGGAGCTTGAAGGGGAGGAGAATGTCCGCTTCGACCAGAGCCTGCTCTTGGTGAGCGCCGCGCATCCCCTGCCGGAGGACTTTGTGCCGGATGTGACCGAGTATCGCGACAGCGGCGTGTATATGAATAACTGCATGCAGGAGGCCTTCGCCGCCCTGTCGGACGCGGTCAGGGAGCACGGCGAGAGCGGCCTGTACGTGAGCAGCGACTTCCGCACACGCGCGCAGCAGGAGGAAGAATACGCCGCCGACCCTGCCCTGGCGGCGCTGCCCGGCTCCAGCGAGCACGAGGCGGGTTTGGCGCTGGATGTGTACGTGCGCTACTTCGCGGGCTACGCCTTCCACAAGAGCCGCGGCGGGCAGTTCGTGGGCCGAAACGGCTGGAAATACGGCTTCATACTTCGCTACCCGTCCTTCGGGGAGAAGGAGACGGGCATCACCTACGAGCCCTGGCACATCCGCTATGTGGGGCAGCCCCACGCCAGCCTCATCTACAACGGCCACACGACGCTGGAGGGCTACATCGACTCCCTCCATGAGGGCGTCTGGTACGAGGCGCAGGGCTATCGCTTTTGCCGCCAGCGCCCGCGGGACGGCGCGCTGCTGCTGCCGGAAGAGCGCGCGGGGGCCGTCGTTTCCCCGGACAACACGGGCTGTTACATCGTGACCATCCCGAACGAAGGCGCGGCCTGACGCATGGAAAAGGCAGAAATAAAGGGCTTCCGAGGCCGATGCAGGTCTCTGGAAGCCCTCTCTTTATGGAAAAAAGCGGCGGGTTCAGCCGCGCTCCCGGCAGTAGCGGTTCAACAGGAAGTCGATGTAGTCCCCCTTGGAGAACAGGCGCAGGCTGTCCGGGTCGCCCTGCGCCTTTGCCAGCTCGCAGACGGGTAAACTCGCCCGCACGCTCTGCGCAAGGCTCCTGTTTTGAACATAATTCTCGAGTATTTTTGCGGCCCCGTCGGCCTTCAAATTGCCAAGGCGCCAAAACGGCGCGGGGCAGGTCCTGTTCGGATAGACGTTGAAGGAGGCGTCCACGAAGAACACGGGGCTGTCATCCACATAGCTTTCGGTGGAGCGGTCGGCCAGCAGCTCCCGGTACAGCTCCCGTTCCGTCCGGCCGAACACGTCCATGAGGCTCTCCTTGTGGAAGTGCTTGAGGGTGTATCCCGCCAGCGGTTCGGGGATCCTTTCCAGCTCCGCGGGCGTTACGCGGACGGGGTAGAGCTTCTCGTTCTCCCCGTCGCAGGAGCCCTGGTGCACGAAGCAGGAGAATTCCCCGCCGAAGGCCGCGCAGCGCGCCTCCAGCCGCTTTTCCTTTATCAGCGCCGCGATTTGGGGCAGCTCCCCGATGTTTTCCCGGTTCACGAACACCTGTATGCGCGGGACGATGCGGTTCTCGACCAGCAGGTCGATCGCCTCCAGGATCTCCCGGTAGGCGTGCCTGCGGCCGGTGTAGAGGTCGGTGGTCTCCTCGCCCCCGAACAGCGTCAGCTGCGCTGCCCGCAGCCCCAGAGAGGACAGCCACTCGACGTAAGTTTCATCCCGCACCAGCCGCCAGACGCTGATGAGTTCAAAGTGCGTCCTCGGCAGGTCGGAGAGCGCCTGGCACAGCCGCCAGCGCTCCCGATAGTCGGGGCTGAAATCCGGCTCGCGGTACCAGTCGTCCACCACCAGGCGGTCGGCAAAGGGCCTGAACTGCGCCGCGGTGAAGCGCAGCTCATCCTCCGATAGGCGGCCGTTGGGGCCGTGCCCCAGCCAGCAGTGCCTGCAGCGGTTCGGGCAGCCGTCCATATCCAAACAGACGGTGATCCGGGAAAAGGGCTTGGGGTTTGTGTTGGGTACTATGTCCATTTTTTATTCCTCCATGACATTTTTGCAGCGGGCTTCCCGCTTCTTTCCCTCTTTTTTTCGACAAAACGCTGCATGCGGAAGGCATATTTCTGCCTTCCGCATGTGTTTTATGTAGATGAGTATATCACGTATGTGTTAGCCCGTCAAGGCGCGCCCGGCGCTTGTGTTTTTTCCGTTTTCTTGGGCGGGGCGGAGAGCACCACGCGGCCGTTTTCCAGCTCCAGATGCACCCGGTTGCCCTCCACGCCGATGGCGGTGAGCATCTCGCGGGGTATCTGCAGGCGGCCTGCGCGGTCCAGCACGGCGTATTCGTCGTGGGTCTCTTCCTCCTCGGAGAAGCTGCCCACGCTCAAAAGCCGGCTCCTGTAATCCTGCCGGGCGATGCGCTCGGCGCTGGTCTTGCCGTCGCGGATGGAGACCACGCGGTCCACCTTGCGCGCCAGGTGCGGGTCGTGGGTGACGATGACGATGGTGAGCCCCGTTTCCTCGTTCAGCCTGCGGAACACGTCCAGTATGTAGGCGCCGGTGGAAACGTCCACAGAGCCCGTGGGCTCGTCGGCCAGCAAAATTTTAGGCCCGTTGGCCAGCGCGATGGCGATGGCGATGCGCTGCTGCTCGCCGCCGGAGAGCTGGTTCAAATGGCTGTTCTTCCTGTGCGCCATGCCCACCAGCTCCAGCAGCTCCAGCGCGCGGGCGCGCTTCTTTCCCTCCGAGCGGCTGAAGGCCATGGGCAGCTGCACGTTTTCCAGCGCGGTCAGGTAGGGGAGCAGGTTGCGGGCGTTGTTCTGCCAGACGAAGCCCACGGTGTTCTTCTTGTAGTCCACCAGCTGCTTCTCGTTCAGCTTGAACAGGTCCTTGCCGTCCACGATGAGCCTGCCCGCCGAGGGCCTGTCCAGCCCGCCGATCATGTTGAGGAAGGTGGACTTGCCCGAGCCGGAGTTGCCGATGATGGCCATCAGCTCGCCCCGGTCAATGCGGATGTCCAGCCCCTGCAGGGCCAGGACCTCGATGTCCTTGGCCTTGTAGATCTTCACCAGGTTCTCGCATTGGATGATGGGCTCGATGTTTTCCTCACGGCTCCTCATCTCCGTCTGCATGGACGATCTGGCCCCCTTCCAATTCAAACACCGCGTCGCCCACCTGCATGAGCCCCGTGTCGTGTGTGGTCATGACGACGGTGACGCCTTCCTTTTGGATCAGTTCCTTGAAGATGCGCACCACCTGCAGGCCGGTGTCGGTGTCCAGCTCGCCCGTGGGCTCGTCGGCAAAAAGCACCTTGGGCCTGTGCACGATGGCGCGGGCCACGGCCACGCGCTGCTGCTCGCCGCCGGACATCTCCTGCGGCATGTGCCGTGCCCGCTGGGAGAGGCCCACCAGCCGCAGGCACTCCATGGCCCGCGCGCGGCGGTCGCCCTTGTACCCGGCCAGGCGCAGGGCGAACTCCACGTTTTCCAGCGCGTTCATCATGGGGATGAGCGCCACGGACTGGAACACGAAGCCGATCTGCCTGCGGCGCAGCAGCGTGCGCTGCCCCTCGTTCATGGCGGTGATCTCCTGCCCGCCCAGATAAACCTGGCCTTCCGTGGGCTGATCCAGCGCGCCTAAAATGTTGAGCAGCGTGGTCTTGCCGGAGCCGGAGCGGCCCTTCAGGATCGTCAGCGCGCCCTTCGGGGCCTGGATGGAAACGTCCTTGAGCGCCTGGTAGGGCGGCCCGCCCGCGATGGGGAAGGCCCTGCATATGTGGCGCGCCTCTATCATCATTTCGGTCATGTCCTTTAGTCCTCCCCGAGTTTTAGGGCCTGTGTGATCTTCATCCTGGAGACCAGCAGGCAGAGCAGCATCAGGCACAAAGCCATCACCGTGCCCACGATCAGGAACAGGCGCAGGTCGTCGGCGGGGCTGAACGTCACCCGAAGCGGCAGCACGCGGTCCGCCGAGGAATAGGCGATCTGGATGAGGGGCACGTACAGGTACGAGGCCAGCCGACCGATCCCCGCGCCCGCGGCGATGGAGAGGAAGGAGACGCAGATCTGCTCGTTTAGGAGCATCACCCAGATCTCCCGCATCCGCATGCCCATGGCGCGGAAGATGCCCATCTGCAGCGCCCGCGACTGGATGGAAAGCACCCAATAGATGAGAAAGCCCACCGAGCAGAGCAGCAGCACCACGATGAAGGAGACGGTCAAAATGCCGTTGGTGCCCTGCAAGACCGGGTCGTTCTTGGCCTCCACAAGCTCTGCGGACAGGTCGTGGAACAGGCCGAAGCGCAGGCCCTCCCGCTCGGCCGCCTCGTAGATGGGCCGGGTGGAGCCGTCCATCTTGAGCCAGACCTGGTAGGGCTTTACGCCGAAATCGCTCTGCACCTGGGAGAGGTTGGCCACGATCAGGTACTGCTCCGTCTCGTGCATGAGCCCGTCCTCGCCCACGCTGCGGACCTTAGAAGCATAGCCCGGCCAATAGGGGATAAAGCCGTACACCACGCCGTGGCCGGTGCCCTCGCCGGAGGCGTCCTGGTAGCTGATGCTCTGCCCCAGGGTAAAGCCTAGGTCCTCCATGTTCTCCGAGAGCAGCACCGCGCCCGCGTCCTGGGAGATGGCGTTTAAGTAGTTGTACCAGTGCACGGGCAGCAGGCTCTCGTCGAACCAGGCCGTCCGGCCGAAGTCCTTGGTCTGTATGCCCATCAGGCGCACGCTGCCCACCTTGGAGCCGCCCGGCAGGCTGACCGTCGTGCGGTCGTTGATATACACCTTTGCGGCGGAGACGACGCCTTCCATCTGCGTGTACCTGTCGAAGTCCGGCTCGCGGTAGACGGTCTCGTTGCCGTCCGCGCCGGAGCCGCCGCTCCAGACCTCCTGCAGCGTCACGTCCGCGCCGATGGAGTAGCGCAGGGCGCGCTCCTCGTTGTCGTTGACGGTCTTGGCCGCCGTGGAGTTGAACATGCCCAGGGCCACGGTGAAGATCAGGAACACCATGATGAAGCCCTGCCCGCGCACGCGCAGCACGCGAAGGAAGGAGGCCAGCAGCGCCGGGCTCCAGAAGCGCTGGAAGCAGGCATAGACAAGACGCACCAGCAGCGGCAGCAGCCGCACGGCCAGCAGCGCCGCGCCTAAGATGAACAGGGAGGAGGAGAGGAACAAAAGCGGGTCCAGGGAGCCGCCGGAGAGCACGCGCAGGTAGAGCTGGTCCCTCTGCTGGTCGAAGGAATAGAAGCCGTAGAGGGAAACGCCCAGCAGGATGAGGTCCAAAAACATCCGCTGCCAGAGGGGCGCGCGCACGGCCCGCTGGCGGCGGCGCTTCTGGTCCACGATGGAGACGCCCGCATAGCGCAGGACGGGCAGCACCATCGCCGCCATGGAGATGAGCGAGGCGGCAAGGCCGTAGAGCAGCACCTCCAGGTCGAACTCGATGGGCAGGGCGCGGCGCTGCACGAACTCCAAAAAGGCGTTGGCGGAGCCCAACACCTGGCAGAGGTAGGCGCCCAGGGGCAGACCCGCCAAAAGGCTCAACCCGCAGAACAGGAGCGCCTGCAGGAAATAGATATAGACCAGCTGCCCCCGGCTGGCGCCGCGGCTCTTGAGCACGGCGATCTCGCCCTCCTCCATGGAGAGCATCTGCCCGGAGACCATGATGAGGAAGGCCACCAGCAGGACGAACACGGGCGCCTGCAGCACGAGCAGCGTGGCCTGCGACTGGGGCGCGCTCTCGCAGTAGGAAGAAAGCGTGTCGGTCAGGTTGCAGGTGAGCGTCACGCCGCCCGCGGCCTTGGCGTCGGCCGTCAGGCGCTCGATGCCGCGCAGGCAGTCCTGCGCCATATCGCTCTTGAGCACGCTGTGGTCAAGCAGGGCGTACCAGTTGCCGCGCAGGAGGATGTCCGGGTCTTCCGAATGAAGGAACAGGCTCCTGAACAGCCCCTCGTCCATGAACAGGCTGCGGGAATAGGCGTTGGGCTCGCGCACCCAGTAGGGGTCCTGCGACTGGGAATTGCGGTAAACGCCCGCGATGCGCACGAATAGCTCGCTGCCGTCCGGCTGCCTGCGGTTGGGAAGGGCGTACACCTCGTCCACCATGAGGCCTAAGTCCACCAGCGCCTTTTCGCTCACGATCACGTCGGCCACGCCGTCGTGCAGCTCGGGAGAGGGCGCGCTGCCCGCGATGATCTCGGAATGTTCCAATATATCGGACAGAAAGCCCAGATTGGCCTGCTTGCTGCCGCTGTCGCTGCGCTGGGCAAGCGGGGTCAGGTTGGCGTTTTCGGAGTAGATGTTGGAGATGAGCGCCGTCTGGGGCAGGCCGAGCCGCTCCGCTGCGGAGGCGGCCAGCTCCTGCGCCCTGTCGAAGGCGTCGTGGGTCAGCCCGCCGGCGTTGCGCGCCATGGACGCGGAAACGGAGACGACGCCGGGATACCGGCCTGTCTGGCTGATGTAGGCGTTCAGGTCCGCCTGCAGCGCCCGCTGCAGGGCCGCGTGGGCGTATAAGGGATTGGCGCAGGCGATGGCGACCAGGAGGATGTTGCCGATCAGCAGGCTCAGGGCCATCCAGGGCTTGCCGCGCAGCTTCTGCAAGACGAATCTCAGCATGTTGCCACCCCTCCTAATCCAGGGCGACGGTCTGGCCGTCGCGCAGGCCGTCCAGGATCCACCCCCTGTCCGCGCCGCCGGGCAGGGGGACGAGGGACACAAAGCGCTTGTGCAGGCCCTGCGCATCCAGCACGTTCACATAGGCCAGGTCGTTGCCGGAGGCGATGCCGTGCAGGGCCGAGAGGGGCAGCATGAGCGCGTCCGTCAGCTCCACCAGCTTGACGGTGACCGTCGGCGTGCGGGTGGAGGAGCGGACCGCCTCCAGCACCGCCGGGTCGTCCGGCCGGATGAGGGCGCTGCCGTCGTAGGTGGAAAGGGGCAGCGCGGTGGCGGAGCGCACCACGCGCCCGGTGGCGTGCTGGTCGCCCCCGCTTTGGCGGTAGAGTATGTCCACTTCCTGCCCAAAGCGCAGCTGGCCCTGCATGTCGCCCACCTTGAGCAGGGCGTCCTCCGTCCTATATAAGGTCACGACCGCCGTGCCCCGCGCGCAGGGCTCGCCCGGCGTCAGCTCGTTGTTGACCCTGTCGATGTAGCCGCTGAAGGGCGCGGTCAGCTCGTAGCCGCGGCCCGCTTCGACCTGCTGCGCCAGCTCCGCGCGGCACTGGTCGATCCTGTGCTGCGTCTCCAGCCGTTCCAGCTCGCCTTCCAGCTCCAGCAGGCGGATGCGGTCCTGCAAGATGGCGATGTTCTCCCGCTCGTAGTAGGGCAGCTCCTGCAGCTGCTCGTTCAGCTCATAAAGCTCCTTTACGCGGCTGCTGGGCACCTCGTCTAAAGAGGCCTCGAGCCGGGAAATCTCCAGCTCCAGCTCCCGGGCGCGGACCTCGTCGGCCTTGCTGGTGAACACGGCCAGCACCTCGCCCTCTTCCACCCATTGGTCGCGGATCACGCGCATCTCCTGAAAGGCCATGTCGTCCTTATCCAGATAGACGGTCTGCGCCTGGGGGAGGAAGGTAGCGTTCTTGCCCTGTGTCAGCTCGAAGGACTGTCTTTCCGCCGCGACGGTCCGATAGCTCTTTTCCACCGCCGCCTTCGCGGGGATGAGCTTGGCCTGCGTGTTCTCCGCGTTTTCCTCTCCCTGACAGCCGGAAAGGAGAAGGAGCGCAAGGCAGAGGAGAAGGCACAAGGCGCGCTTAGTCCTGCACATAGA